>JAFSBV010000050.1 GCA_017437125.1 Bacteroidales bacterium
CTGGGTACCTCTCTCTACCCTGCCTTCGCAGATCCTGCCGACCAGGTCCCAGTCTGCCTTGACGGTCTCCGACTGGCTCTGAGAATCGATGGTCTTCTTCTCCGGCTCGGAGGTGAGTTCCTTGAGAGCATCTGCTATCTGCTCAAAGATTTCATTCATCTGCTGGTCTATCTTCTTGGCAATCTGCCTTGAGGTCATCCTCTTCGGCTTTGACTGCTGACCACTGCTCTGAGGCTGCAGGGACTGTCCCGAGGAGCCGCTTCCCTCTCCGGACTCATCCGAAGCCTGACCGTCTTGCTGACTGTCTGAAGCCTGCTGCTTCTGCTTCTCTTTCTCTTCATCCTGTAGGTACTGCCTGATGATATCGAAAATCTTTTCCGCAGTCTCCACGCACTGCGCTGTCGATGCCGGATACGGGGTCAGGAGTTCACGCACCTGCAGGAGCGTATCCGCGAACTCTTCCAGGTCGGACATCTCTACAGTCTTGGGATACCTCACAAGGGAGATGATGGCGTTCATCAGCCTCGGGAATGTCTCCAGTCCTTCTGTCTTGCCCTCATCCTTCATCTTCTGTGAATACCTGTCGAAGTAGTAATACTTGGACGCCTTCAGGAAGTTGGCAAGACCCGGCTTCTTCTGTCCGAGCTCGCGCTCTATCCTCTCGTCCTCAAGGATGTTCTCGATGAACTTCACGATTCCGTTCGTGATACCCTTGTATGCACTGAAATCGGTATAAAGCACATGGCATCCCTCGTGGATCGCAAGGCCGAGGAAGGTGTCGATCCGGTTCCCGATCGGAAGGTCTGTATCGTCGAACACCTCTGTGGCGACCCAGATTATCTTGCCGTTGGTCTTGGATTCGTCAGGAGAGATCCTCACGATGACCTTCTCTGGTGTATCCATGATCTTTATCATGTCCTCAGCCAGGCGATATGAGTTTTTAATTAGTTCCTCGTCCGAGGCCGGTGAAAGCATATAGTCGGAATATGGTGTTCCTTCAGGGATCGAACTCTCCCAGCCCAGTCTGCCGGTCCTTCTTATCTTCACGAAGGTCGTCTGGTCCCTGTCAAGGAAGTCTGTCGTGAGCATCTGTATCTTCTGCTCCATTGTCAGATTCTGATGAATTCTTTTCATAATGATGTCCGTTATCGGGTTCAACTTCATTTGTGAAGCACCCGACAGGGACTCTGACGGCAACAGACAAGAAAATCCGTCGGAATACTACCACAGCGTGTGTGGAGATTCTGACGGATTAGTTCCATGAACAGTTCTTGGATGTGCCCGGAAGAGGAATCTACATTTGCGGATACAAATGAGTGAAGCCGAAGACTACCTGATTATCCAGTTATCTATATTGCGTGTCTCTCCGCTGAAATTGACGCCCACCTTGATAATCGTTCTGGAGTCCATAGCGAAAGGAAGAGGATACTCCTTGGATTCAATCTGATCCATAGCCTCTTGAGCTGAGCCGTTATACTTGAACTCCATAACATAGATATACTTGTCAGTTCGGACAAGCAGATCGATCCTGCCGTCACTTGTGCGGAATTCAGCATCAACCAGATATACGGACATCAGCTTCAGGGTAAGATATACCACATTCTGATAATGATTCTCAGTATCCTTGATGAGATCATACGGATAACCGGCGAGAAGGGATTTCATATAGGACATAAAGACCTCTGCATCGCCATTCTTCAATGCCTGTACAGCCCTTGAAACAAAGAAATTGGAATCCTCCTTTTTCAGATTAGTATAAAACGGCAGAAGGAAAAGCAGGAATCCTCTTTCAACCTCTTTATTAGGGAAGCCTACAGTCACAAGATCAAACTCGCTGTCGTAGTCCTTGATCGTCACATATCCGCTTTGGTATATCATTGCTACAGGACTGCCTGGATCTATGCCGTTAAGCACATCCTTTCCTGTCTTATATCCGTCTATCTTGTCTAATTGGAAATCTGATCTCTTGAGAAGTTCCACAAGATATGTCGGAGTTCCTGTCTCGAACCAGTAGTTTCCGAAACGGTTCTTCCTTAAGGTTGACAATACGCTGAATGGATTATATACCCCTGATACATTCTCACAGAAATGATAGCCATCATATTCATTCCTCAAGCGGTCATAAGCCTGCTCTTTAGTTATATCATTTTCTTCGGCAAGTATGCCTATCTCGGCATCGAAATACTCATTAAGTTCATCCTCGGAAATTCCACATATGTCATAATATGCCGGATCCATAGATATGTCGTCCAAGTTATTCAGGTCGCTAAACACACTAACCTTTCCAAATTTGGTAACACCTGTGAGGAATCCAAAATGAATCTGTCCGTCACAACTCTTCATGACACCGTAGAAAGCCTTAAGAATTTCACGGTAAGTATTCTGTAGTTCTGAATTTCCTATTGTCTGAAGAAGTGGTTTATCATATTCATCAACAAGAATCACAACCCTTTTATGAGTTCTGTCAGCTATTGACATAACCAGATTATAGAAACGTCCGTCAAGACTCTGATCTACAGCAACAGTCTCATACTGCAATTCGTATCGTTCCAACTGTCTTCCAACCAACTCATAGAGATCTTCAACAGCATCAAACTTCTTTGCATTCAAGTCAAAGTGCAAAATAGGATATTCATTCCATTCAGTCTCAAGATCTTCAATAGCCAAACCCTCAAAAAGATGTTTCTTCCCACTGAAGTAGGCCTCCAGCGTAGAGATCAGCAGACTCTTGCCAAACCTTCTTGGACGGCTGAGAAAATAATAAGTACCCGACTTTACCAGCCTATGTATAAGGGCTGTCTTATCGACATACACATAACCTTCTTTACGAATCTTCTCAAAATTCTGTACTCCAACAGGATATATCATAGCATCTCCTCCTTTATCAATCTACAAATATATAACAATTATCTTACTTATTTCACTAACCGCCGCTATAATCTTACCCCAAAACTACTTCAAACGGTATATCCCAGCAAAGTAATTGTTCACATCCGCTATCCGCTTCTTGTAGTAAGGCTGGTTATCCTTGCACCATTCAGCAAGTTCCTTCTTGGCCTTGAACGGACGGCGCCAGCTCCTACCGCTCATTATAATCTCAACCTGCGGAGCCAAGACTTCAATGAAGTCTCCGACCGTCCAGCCCTCCCATATATGCTTGTTCATATTGATTGCTGCCATAATCGTAATCTTCTTAATGTTTTAACCATTTATTCCGTCATCTCAACTATCTACTCTCTGACTTCCCCAGCTGATTTTAATCCGGCCATTGTCGTCAGTCGAGCGCACCAGAAGGCTGTCAATCACGGACATCGATATTCCGAACTCCTCAAATATCTCCGACTGTTCCTTTACATCACCTGTCTTGATGAACTCATTAAGACGCTCCTTTGTCAGTACCAGAGCCATCAGATTCTGCTCAATGGATGCTTCATAGGTCACATAGTGTACATTCTTCATGTCTTTGGAATCCAGACGTATGAAGCGGAAGTAGAACTGCTCCATCTTAGGAATATTCCATTGAAGGGATTCCAGAATAACGTCATTGCAGGCCGGTATGCTCACTGAACTGCTAAGGCTCTGCTGCGTACATATCAGAATGCCATCTGTTGTGACATCAAACTCTGAGACTATCTCCTGACGCTTTCTGAATGGGACATCACCCCTTATGACATACACAGGTCTGTGTGGGAATTGTTTCCGGATATACTCTTCGTAAAGATCCACGGATGCGATCGTGGTACATCCCACAGCCACCTTACCGGGAATTGTGTTTATGAGCGACTCAATGTAACGGGTCTTGCCCGGATAAGGATCGCCATAGTATCCGGTGATGAGATGCGGTATCGAACAGGCTCTGATGAGCAGTTTCATCTGACGCATCAGACGCAGTCCGGCATCCTTCTTAGCATCGCCTGTGCTGTTGTAATACAGTTCACATATACGGCAGAACTCCTCGATAATGACGCGATAGACCTCCTGTTCACCCTTTGACGGCTTTACGGTGTGTGTCCGTATCTTGTACTTCTCACCGGCAAAATCGCGGAACTTACGGGTGATGACGGTCTTACCTATAAGGTCGAAGAGTTCATCCTTGTTATAGACATCCTGATTCTGCTTCTCTATACCGAATACGGTAGCCTTACCAGGACAATGGCAGGCACTGAACAGTACATGGCCTCTGAAAGCCGGAAACGGCTCTCCGTAGTGAAGGTTCCGTTCACTCTCTATCTCCTTATCCTTGTTCTCGTGATAGATGCTGCTGCACCAGCAGGTCATATTCACAGAGTTGTTATATAGGAGTTCAAACTGACTGTACAGCTCTGCAATATTGTTCCTAGTTGTGGTTCCAGTATCCAGAATCTTATATTTGAGTCTGCGGAACACGGCCAGTATATGCTTTGTTCGCTGTGAGGAAGGATTGGTTATCTCGTCAGACTCATCAAACACGAGACATAACTTCCTTGATGAAATCTTCACGAATCGCATCAGGTCACGCTTGAGTTTGCCTACCATCGAGGTGGACAACACAAGGAATATCCCTTGGGGAACATCTTCAAGATCCTTGTATGTACGTATCACCCTGAACTCTTCATTGTTATTAAAAAGAAACGGTATCCAGGTCATGTTGGTGGCAATGGCAGGGGCAAGTATCACAACATTGCGCACCTTACCGTATTTGAGCAGATACTTGGCTCTATGATATGCCGCTGCGGTCTTGCCGGAGCCCTGCTGCCAGTTGAGAAGAGCATATCGCTTCTGGAACACAAGGTTCAGGTCATGCTTCTGCAACTGCGTGAATTCGCATACCTCGCCATCCTTGTTTATGAAGGTAGCATTGTCGAGATACTCGGCAAAGGCTGGATCCGCTTCCATATCGGAGAATGGCCGGCTCTGTATGTCATATAGCCTACGCTTACGGCGGATAAGCTGCTTGGCAGTGCGTATCTGTCGCATATTCTCTTCTGTCATTACCTCAGGCATAGGTAACACTGTACTATTAATTACAAGGCCATTGACGCTCGCCACCCTGTGTTCCACCTTGTCAAGCAGTCGTGGTGCATACTGTTTGAGCTTGAAACCGTAGGAGGTCTTTACCAATGCCACCGCCTTGCGTGGCACGACATTCTGCGAGGTGATATATTTGCGTATGGTTGCAAGCACCTTTGCAGTGGTCAGTTTCTTACGTTCCCACTCCTTCATCTGCTCGTTGGTGGCATTCTCGGGAGGTTTCTGATTACGGAACTTCGTAACAAGCGCCACAGCCTTGTCAATATGCTTGTTGAGCCTCGCGTGAGCCTTCAACTCGTACATATACTTGGCTAGCTTATACTCGAACTGTTCCAGTTCCTCCTTGTCTATGCGGTTGGTCTCACGTATAAGGTCGAGACGCAGACGCTGCTTCATTTCACGGGTATTCCTCACTCGTTCCTTGAGTTCAGCCATAGAGACAAACTCTTCAGCATTGTAAGAATTCATCTCAATATGCTGTGAACGTCTCAGGAACAACATTATCTTTGTATTGAAGTTATCTACTCCCACAGACGAGAATGCATCAGAAGCGAGCATTGTCTGCCCAATGAACGAGAACTCCGAATTGATTCTCTCTATTCTGCTCTTTTCCCAGAACTCATTCTGCATGAAGGAGGCCGGAACGATGACCATCAGCATACCTGCCGGATTGAGAAGGTCAAAGGCCTTATCCATATAGTATTCCTGTGAAAGACGGGAATCGAACTTAAGGTTGAATGGAGGATTACCGATAATGATATCGAAGCGTTGCCCAGGACGGAACTGCTGTATGTCGCATCTCTCTATATTGGCATCCGGATAGAGGTATCTTGCGACAGCCACCGCCTTGCTGTCTATGTCAAAGCCAAAGGCATTGTGCTGGTTAGGAAGGTGATTGAAGAAGTTTCCCATTCCGCAGCACATGTCGAGAATCATATCGCCCGATGCCGGAGAAAGCACATCCACCATATCCCTGCAAACTTCGTGTGGAGTAAAGAACTGTCCCATCTCGAACTCCTTCTTCGCCTGAGCATACTCATGGTAGCTGGAGTAGTCCGACTGCTTCAGTTCATGCAGGCCTCCCAGACCCGTATAACAGTTGTATATGCTCTCCGCCGGTATGAGTTCCTTGCCGGAATTGATAGCAAACAGAATCTTTTCGTTAATCTCTGCCCGCAGACCCTGCGGTATCTGCTGTGGTATGATTGCATACATATGTCCTATTGTATCTATAATGTTTACTTTTGAACTGTTACTCATTCTTCATCCGTCATGTTATCCAATCCGAGGCGACGGTAGCAGCTTTCTGCCGCCGCTGCGTCCTTGAACTTTACATCAACACGACCGTTCTTGTAGAAGCGCATGTGCGTTGCATTATCTGTGGTAAGGTCATACCACCCGGAAAGCCTGACATCATGGCTGTCAAACCTGGAGATGATGCCTATACCGCAATTGAGGAAATCCTCTGCACCGAATGCAATCCCCTCACATAAGACACTGAGATTTGTGTCATATCCGTAAGACAGGCTATATACGCCACGGTATTCCAATGTGATGTCACTCCAGCCGACAATATTCTGAAAGACGATACGGTCTTTTTTCAGTTCCGGTCTTGCACGGCTCCATCGCGACGGCCTGATCATTTTTTGGAATCTTCTTACCAGTTCTTCCTCGGCAGTATCCCTGAATGTCCTGCCGCCCAGATGACTGATCACCATATCGACATATGTCGAATACACAGGACGTTCACCCATCTTCAAGGTATTCCCATCAATATCCGGAACAGGTACAGAGAGATGGTATGTATTGTTGAAATAGTTTATGATTCTGTAAGCAAACTGGCGGACAGCATGGAGGTTCTTGTCTACCAGTTCGTCCATACTGTCGAACGGCAGGAATTCATGCTGGATATAGCTCATCTTATCATCGCTTCTCACATACCTGTCACATTGCCCGGTTGGCTTTCCGCTGTCCAGATAGTCGAAGTTCAGTTCATCGCGATACTTCTCGGCCTCCTTCCTGAAGATGGAATACCAGTAGCCTATCTGGTCAAGAGTGCGATAGAGATTATCCTGCTGACTCAAGCAATACGCACGGTCCTGTGCGGTTATCATCTCCTCATTTCTGACCTGAATCTTGAGAATACCTGAGATAAGGTCCTGACCTACACCAGAAATCTTTTCGTTTAATGATTCTTGCATCATAGCTTTCTTTGTTAGTGACGGTCATCTTATAGCAGCCCTGCTGCATAACATCTGGACCGTCATCGGGTTCAACTTATTTGTGAAGCACCCGACAGGGACTCTGACGGCAACAGACAAGAAAATCCGTCCAAATACTACCACAGCGTGTGTGGAGATTTGAACGGATTAGTTCTCTGAACGGTTCTTGAATGTGTCCGGAAGAGGAATCTACATTTGCGGATACAAATGAATGAAGCCGATGATAACGTATTTCTACATATTTATCAGTTATATTAAATTTGTCAATTTGATATCAATTCTGTTCCGGCTAGAAAAGACTCATATTATTATGCAACTTCTCTATTACAGAAGACATTCCTTTATAAGTTTCAGCAACATGCTTATCGCTAACGTTATCTCTTAAACGTTTTAATTCAAGATATATATTTTCGGTTTCACCCGTAAGTATCCAATATATGGGCATATCCAGATCACCGGCAAGTGTAAGTAGGTTGGCAAGTGATTGAGTCATAATATCCTTCAATATGTTTACCTCCAATCCTGATGTCAATTCAAGATATCTGTGAATCGTTTCGTATGCATTAGCTATCCTTATAGCTGGATGTGGATGCAATGAGACACTATAGGATTCAATCGTTTCCGCAAGAGGATTGGCAAATGAGAAAGACATCAACAACAGTCCGATCGAAGTATATATTAATCCTATCTCCTTATATATTTTATCCATGAAAGATGAATCATCAACCGGCTTCATATCCAAATGCAAGGTTTCACATAACATAACTGCACCCCACATATCCGCCTCAATTTCCTGCCACTGGCGATATTCTCTAGTGTTTCTTTCTGATGACTTGGATGTATGTGATCCAAATTCAACAGACTTCCTATCATGCCCACACAGAAGGTGAGCATATTCGTGGAGCATAAAGAAGTATAGCATCTTCTCAAATACGGAATAGGCAACAGCATATCTGTCACCCATATCATCAGAATCGAAGAACGATGATATTGTGTCATCATCCAATGAATGTCTACTTATGTTAACATAACAAGTTGCAAGTATTTTCTTTATGTTGCCATTTACTATCTCCCTTTTGTACTGTTTTCCATCATTAAAATCACACACATAATCAAGCTTAGCATAATTGACAGCTAAAGCATGAATTAGCGGTAAGACGCCTATATTGACTCCTATAGTATTGATGAACACTCCTCTATAAGAACGGGCATTGAAGGTCAAATCAGGAAACACCTTAAACCTGACCTTTCTTTTGAAATCAAAAAACCCCCATGAAAAAGTCTCATTAAGTATTGTATTGCAGGACTGCTCGATGCTATGATACATATCATACACCTCATCATTATGCATTATTGAGGTCATCATAAGTCATTTATATATTTAGTGCATCAATCTCTTTCTTACATTCAGAGACGACACATACAATGTTTCTCTGAATATCCTTATGCTTCCTCGTTCCTTCTTCCACCTGACTGAGTTCCATAAGTAATTCAGTACAAGTAGCAAGGGTCCTATCGCACAAGTAAATCGAATATCTCTTATTAGTTATAGCCTTCATAGGATTGATCAAGGCTGTAGCTACTGAAGCAGACAGCACACATAATCCCAAATACCCTATAGTTATACGATTCATATATGACACGACGAAATCCGTCGTTATTACCACACCTATAATCACGCTTATCGCCGTCAAGACGACATTTACTATCTGAAACAACAGCAACTTGCGCTTATAGGTCTCGGTGTCCTGCTTAAGATTCTCAATGGCATCCATATACATCGGAGTAGATGCCGACATATATTCGGCACCGGTTCTGTTTGCAGATATAGCAAGAACGACAGATGCAATGAGTCCTACACTGCTGAGAATTATTGATATCTGGTTTATTAACTCTACCATAATCACACCTATATCAGTTCAAATTGATCCTTTACGACACAGTTCCTAAACCATGCGTTCATAGTCTTGTCTGCAACTGCATATTCTGTTTTCTTTACGCTGGGTCTGGTAGCCAAAACCAGCCCCTTGGCGCCAAGAGCCTTCAACTGAGGAGAGACATCACCGGCAGTCTGGCCCGTAGCCTCTCTAATGTCCTTAAGTAGTACGGGTTCTTTTTGCGAGAGCATAAAGACCAATGTCTTTCTCTGCGAAGGAGATAGAGCCATTATCTTGCCTCTGAAATATAATGACAACGGGCTCAATGCTTCCGACAGGACCTTTGCACGACCTCCATCGAAGGAGGTGACGCCAGACAGAAGCCTGCAACTCTCTGGAGTTCTTCCAATCTCATCAAAAAGATCGGACACGAACTTGGAGGATGCATCTATCTTACGTAGACGGGTTTCGCCTCTCATCCTTGCAAACAGGTCAATCGAGGCATCCCGTGAAAGCTCTTTCAGATGATGCAGGATAAAGGCATCGTAGAAAGGAGCCTGATACTCCGTAAATTCATCCGACAGTTCTGCTCCAGTACCAACAATAACAGGAGCTCCTTTCTCATAGAGAAGAGATCTAATGACGAACATTTCGTCACGCTCCATATTATCCAGAAGCACATCCATATCATCAAGAAGCAGTACCAGCCTGGATTCTGAATCATTATACTCTAAGATCGCTTCCCTGATGTCAAATGACGGAGACATAAGACAATCAACATATCGAGGTAGGTATCCTGCGGACTCACTCAAGGTCTTTGCCAAATTACGTAACAGTCCTGTCTTGCCATACCCTCTGCGTCCAACGACATAATAGCATTGAGGTATACTATCAGGAGCCTCTGACAATATGCCCTGCAGGATTTCAGTATAAAGCGGACCGTGTATGTTCAGATAATCCATAATGCTATCTCACAAATTTATTGAACCAATACTGCCTGATTATCGGAGAACGGAATACAATATCACCATCTTCAGTCTCCATAATATATCCGTCATTCCCCAGCATCTGTCTGACCTCCGCATAAACAACTCCAGGGTCTTCTCCCTCAGGACACGAAGAGGCTATAATAGTCTCAAGGTGGGATCTTTGTGACCTGTGGCCAGGCTGACAGAGATAATTCAGAAGCGCCTGAGCTGCCCTCTCATATCTTCCATAACCCGATAGTCTTTCACTCCACGATGATATCTGATGTTCTTTGACTATCTGTTCGATTATAGAATCAACCACATCTTCAATGGAATTTCCGACATATTGCCCTGTATTCATTCCGGATTTATAGTACTGAAAGAAATTCTGAATGAAGAATGGCAGTTTCCATCCTATCTTCTTCAAAATGACATCTATCTGATTATGGTCGAATATGTCGATACCAGCTCCTTCACACAACTTCTGCAAAAGTTCTGATGCCTCGGCATCGGTCATTTCACCAAGGCTCAAAGATACCACCTCATTGATTGTATGACTTATCTTATTATTGCTCAAATAATTAGTTATGCTTACCGAACTGCATAATATCCATACAATATTATCCTTGGTACTTATCCTGAGTTTCCGGAACCAGTTCATAAAAAGTTCTACATTAGCAAAGCCATATGCCGTTTCCAAAGCCTGAAGGAATATGGCAAGTTCATCGACCACTATAAGAAACTTACCATCCATCTTCAGAAGATTCTCGACAGACTTATAAAATTTCTCAGGATTGTCTCGGAATTCCACTCCCAGACCTCTGAACTCCACTTTCTTCACTCTTCTCCAAAGTCCTTCAAACTTGTCCAATATGTTAGGCATCTTCGACTCCTCGGAACGTTTTTCTCTTAACTTATCAGCAAGACGGTCACCAAACTCCTGCTCACTTTTCACGCCTTGAAGATCAAGATAGACAGGTTTGTAGCCTTTACGTTCAAAGACTTCAAGCATCTTCTGAGAGAACGAAGACTTTCCCACCCTTCGAGGGGATGCGAGCAATAATGAATTCCCCTGCTCCAGAATACTCACTGCACGTTCGATTTCATTTCTTCTTCCTACAAAGTTATCTCCAGTAACAGGAGGTCCGACTAAATTCTTTACCATAACGATTACATTTTATCTGCAACAAATTTATAAATTAAATTATATATAAACAACTTTATATATAAAAGATTTTCTAAATAACAACAAAAAATCAGCCATAAACAGTTTCAATCGAATACTCTGAAAAATTTTCAGGAAAAACTCAATCATTTACTGCCGTGGAGATATTTATTAAACAAATACACAAATCTATGGGTAGATGCAGATGTAAATCACGATTGAAACCTGTCAGTGTCCGTGACTATATCCGATTCCGAAATGGGAAATGGGAATTTGTCAGGACACACTGCAGGAAACTTCCAAGAAGAAGTTGATTGTGGCATTTATCAACGAGGTGCAGACAAATCGTTGAACAGTCAAGGTGGTCCAATGGGCTGCCTTGTTTGCTTACATACATTCCCTAACACACCACCGTCCGTATAGAGATGTCGCATATTCATTCACCTGAGGGGACCGCCATTGAAAGCACACGGTCTACGACGAACGCCTTCCTGTCAAGCCAGAAGGCTATCCCTTTGTAACCTGTATTCTTGAGATAAAGGCAGATCACTTCGAAGAGATGCTGATGGATAGCCCGGTGGGCGAAAAGCACGAATCCTGACGCTTCATCCAGCATACGTCTGTCCTTCACATCATTATTCAGGGTCTTGAAGTAAGAGACAATCTCCCTGCTGACCAGCACGGCACGGACATTCCTGTCATCGAACCTTCCGTAGTCCGCCCAGCACAGAATACAGGATATGAAGAAATCCTTCAGTATCCGTTCCGGATATCTCTTGAGCAGTTCTTCAAGATGAACGCTTGATGGCCTGACGGTATTGAGCAGGCTTTC
>JAFSBV010000010.1 GCA_017437125.1 Bacteroidales bacterium
GTTGTGAATTGCTTTCGAAATTTTTATCTTTGACAAACTGATAACAACTCTATTGTTAGACTTTGTCTTGGCCTTGATGTTGTGAATTGCTTTCGAAATTTTTATCTTTGACAAACTGATAACAACCAACCTTCTTAACCGACTTCGGGAGCGATGGTTGTGAATTGCTTTCGAAATTTTTATCTTTGACAAACTGATAACAACCATCTTGATGCTCGCATGAATGTGGGCTCTGTTGTGAATTGCTTTCGAAATTTTTATCTTTGACAAACTGATAACAACTCGACGAGAAGTTGAACGGAGTGCTGGATGGTTGTGAATTGCTTTCGAAATTTTTATCTTTGACAAACTGATAACAACAGAACAGTCGATTTTCCTGTCTATGTCTCAGTTGTGAATTGCTTTCGAAATTTTTATCTTTGACAAACTGATAACAACCGCATATATCGAAGACAAGAAGCTGATGGTGTTGTGAATTGCTTTCGAAATTTTTATCTTTGACAAACTGATAACAACGGTTTATTTCTGTAGGTAATCCGAATTTAGTTGTGAATTGCTTTCGAAATTTTTATCTTTGACAAACTGATAACAACTCAATCTGCGTAATGTTGTGAAAATCATAGGGTTATAGGATGTTATCAGAAAATAAAAATCCGACAATATTGTCGGATTTTTATTTTTACTTATTTTTAATTCTAAATCTGAATTGTATCTCTTTTGCAGATTATTCTTTATCTTTGTTCAGTAGTGTCCGGTTAAAATTCACGGACATCGTTAATAAGTATAAAAAGTACAATTCAAGCCACTATAGAGTGGTATAGGGTTGATAGTTAATTTGTTATCCAATTCAAATCGGTTGAATCGTAAAACTCTTGTAATTAACTTAAATTCAGGATATTACATCGTGTTATGTCGATTTTTTACCGGACATTAGTGAGATTATATTTATAAATCATATTTGGCAGGAGAGCCTCTTTGACCAATCAGAATAACTCTAATTGAGTATAGTCAGTCGGAGGCTTTCGTTCTTTTTTCTCTGTAAACAGTTCCATTGATCCGAATTGTTTATCTGTAATGGACAGTATCCCGACTTGCCCCAATGGAGGAAGAAAAGACTTGACTCTTTTTATATGTACTTCGGCATTTTCGACACTAGGACAATGTCTCATATAGATTGAGAACTGAAACATTATGAATCCATCCATAATCAGCTGCTTTCTAAAGTCAGCTGCAGCCTTCCTCTCCTTCTTTGTATCCGTAGGAAGGTCAAAGAAAACGAGTACCCACATGATTCTATATTCGCTGAAGCGATCCATTTATAACATAGTCGGATATAGCAATTTACGTCCTTCTCCTTTGAAGCATTTGACCAAAGACGATGTCGTTTGTGATACGGCAATCATCAATGGACTTCTTCGTCCGTTTATAATTACTTCAATAACAGGAATATTCAATAATCTGACTTTACTTTTAACGTTAAGCTCTCCGGTGGCATCTTCATCCAGAATTTCAGTAACGAGTTTGTCAACATATGGGCGATATGGCTCCATTATATCATCAGCAAGGCAATAGGCATTGTATCTGTTGTGATGATGGATCCCCAATGTCGGCATGAGCCCGCTTCCGACCAATGCCCTGGCAACAATCGCTCTCAATATGGCATATCCATAATTTAGAAGTCCATTGGGTCCATCTGCATCATGTTCTCTGACGAAATATGGATTGTCAGGAAATATGGTCTTCCAATAATATACAGCTGCTCTTGCTTCCATGTTGTCGGTATCACCACTTCGTACTGATTCAGACCATTTCAACATATTTTTATGCTCTTCTCCTGTAACATGTTTAAGCACTGCTGCCTGATTCCTGATTTTCGCTTCAATAGTCTGTTGCCAGAGCTGTTTCCGTAAGGGGAGTGATGAGTCAATCTGACTTCTGAATCGTTCGTTTTGGATAGTATTGCCCGATAAAGGGAGCATCAATCCTACAGGCATTCTCTTCGAATCACATGTGATCACAGCACAATTATTTTCTAACAATGCCTCCAGTAACCCCTGCGTAATGGTAATCTGCTTGTTGTCAAGAATAATTACACCAAGATCTTCAATCGGCACAGTCTTGATAATATCCTCTCCAGAAGGAAGATCGTCATCATCCTTCTGAGGCATTCTGACTACCATCTGTTTCATCTTCATGGACAGATATGCCGGATTGCCGAAATATAATGTGCGCTTGATCATTTTACATCATTGTTCGTCGAATAGGTCATTGTCTATTTTACTGGAGTCAAGGTAGTTAGTCGGTGAGACTACACTCCTGCCAAGTTCTTTCTCTGTCTGTTCTCTGGCAATACCAGCTACATTACCTCCACGCTTGGCAATCTTCTTACTTTTGTTGAATGTATCCGGATTCTCTTTCTGTGAGATTTCCGTTGTGACCCTTTCTCCCAACATGGTGAATATCAGCTCCAGATCGTCCATATGGTCTCGAAGGTTCTCATTCTTCTTTGTCAGTCCTTTGATCTCCTTGTATTCTGATGGAGTGATTCCAAATGTTGCTTTTGATATTTCCGCAGTCAGAATCGCATATTCCTTCTCTTTAGTTATGCCGGTTCTTTTCCATTCGTCTGTCAGATTCTGCCTGATAGCAATGCCTCTTAATCGCTTGTCGATCCATTCTTTAGAATATCCTTTCTGCTCATAGATATATTTCATCCTTTCCTGTGCCAGTTCGGGATTCTCAATCTCCAGCAGTCTGTCGTAACCGACTTGTGCAAGCCATTGTTTGAAAGGCTCCGCTTTCGGTGATGGAACAGATTGAATTATGCGGAATATGGATTTGATATTGGCAGCTAATGTTTTCCTTAATTTACCATTGTCGGTTACCATTGCTACCTGGGGACAATTTGTCCCCAGGAATATTGCTAATTCAGAATCTCTCTTCCTCATTTTTTTCAAGTAATCCGTCGGATTGGCAGAATCTGTAAGCGCTCCTATGACATCTACCACAGAGAAATACCACTGTTCTTCCTCATCATTCCATATCGACCTGATCCTCTTATCTTGAAATATCTTTACCTCGTTCATAGTGTCTTTTCTTTATGTATTACTACTCTTCTGATTATACCTGCAAATATCGAATTATTCTCCAACCTGTACGATCTTACCTAAATGGTTGATTCTTACTTTGACAATTCCTTTGAGCCCATTAGGATTTTGAATACGTTCCCAGGTGATATTACGCAATTCATTTGAGTTATTATTAACAGTTGTTTCTAGATGATGCCTGAAAACGTAATAGTCAGATGCCAACTTCTGCACTCTGAACAAATTCGGACTTATTATAGAGTAATTTTCAGGATCCATCAAGTCTATTTCATTAGGGTCGAACCCTGTTGAAGGATTTGGAAAAGCAAAGTATTCGTTTTGTTTCATGGTGAACATGAACTTCCAACCTTCTTCCTTATTAAAATCTCTGTCAATGACAGGTATTCCGAGATTGACTCGTGTTACAGCATCAAGGAATGATACTACTTGTTCCTGAAGATTATCATTTCCATCTTTATATATTGCTACGTGATGATTGCTGCCAGTACTAACGTAGTCGTTAGGAATGAATTCTCCATCACTATTCATAATATATTTACCCTCCTTATCATTTTTTGAATGGAGAGGAACAGCATTGCTCTTTCCGGTTATGGTAACCTTCTTTATTCTTATGCCTTTCTCTCTATTCAGCCATATAGGATTCTCATCAAGATTTACGAATGCCTTTTTCGGATCACCACCAAATTCTTCCAATCTTGCTTCAAGTATCCTTTTTACCTGTCTGTCGATAACCTTGTCAATCTTCAGATCCGGAGTTATCGATTCTCGTTTGGTATATATATCCTCATACCTTATAGTCTTGACCTTCGCCGGAACTTGCTCTGAATGAATCTCATCTATAAAGACAGGATTCTTCTCCAGAGTGTTTTTTCCTCCGAATGCCTTCTTCGGATCATTGCCGAATTCAGCAAGTCTCCTCAGCAGGGCATTCCTATATTGAACACTAGCAACTGTCGCTATCTTTTCAGCTGTGAAGGAAGGACCTACTTTCTCCTCCTTGAAAACAGCCTGTTTGATCCTTCCGTAAATTGTCTCATTATGCAACTGACCGCGTGGTGTAAGCTGTACTTTCTTGTTTACTCCACCTTTCTTCTTCGATATGTTGACATTTCGGGTTGCTACCTTATTCTTGGCTTTAATCGATATCAATATGTTTTCCAAGTGTCTTTTGGCTTCTTTCCGGAATTCATCTAAAGGCATAGGTGGCATAAAGCGCAGTCTGCTTCTTGAATCGCGGTACATCTGATTCTTTTCTATTGCTCTTACTGCAGCCGCTCTTTGCGATTGAGGCAAATCATTAAGATTGAAATCCTTGAGGTCTATGTATTTGCTGTCTTCAACACCTTTGTTGATTCTTGCGTTGAGATTATTCAGATACTGGATGAAACTTCGTTTTGTGAAGGCAATTGTCAAAGCGTCCATAGCGTGATGTCTATGGTCATTCCTCTTAGTCCAATCCTTGATTTCATAAATACGTCTTCCATCTTTGTCCTGACGTATGTTTGTCATCCCAAGTTTGTCATATTTATCCCAATTGAGTTCTTTCATAATATCGACCAATTGCCAGTCTTCACGCAACCTGTCTGTTATAGAGCCAGTTGTAGGTACAACAGAACCGATGACATCTTCAAGCATTTCCTTGGCTTTCTTTGCGATATATTGAGTCTCGCGCAGATCTCTTTCAATAAAACCTTGAGGAATATCAGCTTCTTTCATCAGGAGTTTGTTCCTCTTTGTCCTGCTTATCGCCTTAATCTTGTAAAGATGTTCTACTTTAGACTCATATTCGGCAAGATGCTCTTCATTATATTTCTCATTTATAAAATCGAATGCAGTCTTGTTTGATTTCTCGATATTGATACTACGTGATTCAAGTGTTTTATTTGAGAAGGAGTCGTCAAATAATTTTGCCTGAGGTATGATATGCTCGATGTCAAATTCTTTGCTGAACAGCTTTTCCTGTGGAATGTATGTGTTGGAATAAAGCGTATGAAAACCATTGTCTTTAAGTTCAAGATAAAGACGATATCTGATGATATCATTCCTGCTTGGATTCTCGACACCAAATTCCTTTTTAAGTATATCTCTATACTGTTCGTTCTCTTTTGTCGATTTCGCAATGGCATCGGCCATTTCCTTGCGTTCTGTCGCGCTCTTCTTCAGTTCACGGGCCAACTCTATTCTCACTTCGTCCGGCTTTCCATATACTTTAATGACTTCGTTGACTACATTGACCATCTGGTTGAGGATCTTTTCCACGACCGGATTCCTCAAACTGTTTCTGGGAATAAGCGTGAGGCATTCTTTGTAAACTTTATTCTCTATTTCTTCTTTCGTAAGTGATTTGGCAGAATGTCTGTATCCAGCATATTCACAAGCAAGACTATATTCGTTACCTTCTCTCATATGTTCAAGAATCTTGCGCATTGCTTTTGAACTGAGACTGCCATAGTCTGAAGGGAAGGTGACGCCAGCAAGTATCCTGGCGGAATCCTTATCCATTCCGGTTATCTCGATGATTTTGCTGATAAGTTTTTCATTTCCGGATATAGATTTATCTCCTTCGTATGAATACAGCAGATGCCACAATCTGAACATAGGCTGCTTTTCAAAAGCATCATCTGGCATTGACGAATCAAATGACAAAAAATCTGTCCTGTATCCTAAAATGGTGAATATCTCGGATACAATATGCTCTGAATCTGACGCCGACATTTTGCTGAAATCATATTCGTCATATCCATTGACGGCAATGATTCTTGAATATGCCTTATACAATGATGCTTGTGTGTTGTTTCCCTCGACTTCTTTGAAGTTCAATGATAATTCCTTATGATTCTTGAACAGGATTTTGAGGACTTCCTTATCAGATAACCTGCCTCTGATGCTCAATTCCGCAAATAAGGTCTCCTTTGAATCCTGATCCAGATATTCGCCATTGACTTTCAGGTCATTAAGCCTTTGCCATATTTTGAATTCCTGAAATAATGGGGAAGACTTTGGACAAACTTTGAGGCCGACACGTTTGGTCTTCTTTTTCCCGTTTATTTCGATTGTCTTGTCCCAACTTTCAAATTCGCATAAACTTATCAAACCTTTCTGACTCTTCAAAGGTCTCTGGTAGAAAATAACTACATCTCTGATCTCCTTTTTAAGTTGTTCTGTCAATTCCGGATGAAAAGATGCCTGCGTCGCCCAGATCCTTTCAAACTCATCCATATAGTCCTGACGGAAAAATACCTGATTCTTCAAACTGTGGTGCGGGTCGTTCTGAATCCACTGCAACTGCCATTGTCCCACGGTCATATTCTTGAAATACAACTCTTTACTGCGTTCACTGATGCTTCCAAGATAACCTGATGTATTCTTTATCTGCCCATTGATTTCCTGCAATACAACAGCAAGTTGTTCCAGACTGATCTTTTCTTTTACGGCCTTTGCTCTCCATTCATAGTTCTCCTTTAGTAATTCCTTGCCTTTGAAATCTCTTTTCAGGCCGACAATTTTCCATACTTTCTGACATTCTGCCCAAGTCTGCGACTTGTTTTTCTCATTAAGGGCATCTTTCAGGTTCTCATCAAGCATATCAGGATGGAATCCTTTCTGGACTTCCCATATCCTATCGAATTCATTCTGCAAATCGGAGCGGTAGAAGTCCGGAATGCTGAATCTGCCGTCCAGTATTCTGCGATATACAAGCAAGCCAGGTGTCAGATTCTTGTCATATAGTTCTTTTGCGATGCTGATTCCATCAACGATATTTCCCTCTTCTTGTGATCCTGCTTTTCTTGAACTTTTGTATCCTCTTTTCTTATTCAAGTTTAAAAGCACTCTGGCGAATTCTTCCAAAGTGATCTCGTCAGTAACTGCCTTTGATCTGAGATTCAAGGTCTGGAATGTAGAATAATTGCCGGTTTCACTTAAGATTGTATCATTATCGATCCAGCCAGCCTCCAATAATATTTTACGTAAAAAGTTTCTTCTGAGTTTGTACCTCTGAAGATTTCTTCTCATCCCTCTTGCCTGCGTCCGGGCTGCATTGGGAGAAACGGATTTGCCGGCAGCAAAAAAATCTGCAGGATTCCCCTTTACCTCTTTACCTTCGCTATTTGTAAAGTTGTCAAATGTTATGGCTCTGACTCCTAATTTGCAGATAGATGATCTTTCCTCGCTGCTCTCTGCCTCGTTGACTAATGCCCAACCTATAGAAGCGGTTCCCAAATCAAGTCCTAATATCTTTTTCATAGAATTGTAGAATGTTTTTCACGTAAATTTAAAGTTTCTCTTGTTTGTCTGAAACGAATCACTATCTTTGCAGAAATTTCGAAGCAATTCACAATAAGGATTATTCCGTTGTGAAAACATTTAAAGTGGGGCCTTAGGGTCTCGCTTTCTGTTTAATATATGTTCCTTTGCGTATTGTTGTACATATGCTTCCAACTCAGGAGAGTCAATTATCTCAATTTCTGCTGCTAGGCCGATGACGAATCTTCCTATACCGGCAAGGTCACAGACGTCTGTGTCAAGTATATATTTATCACCTGTTTCTATTATGTGCTGCGCAGATAATGGATATTCCTCAATAAGTAGATTTTTCGCTCTTAAGCTAAGTCTCAATCTGACATGTATCCTGTCAAGTCCGTTCATTCGAAAACAGTCTGTATGGCCTATGCTATGTAAAGGCTCATATTCCCATTCATTCTCTGATATTTCAGCTTTGCCAGTCCTGGATATCTTGAAAATACGGTTCTCATGTTTGTCGATATCATATGCCCATACATCTATGTAATTGGCAGTAAATGCGAACGGTTCAATGTGCCGGTCTGATTTTGTATGCGAATTAGCTGATTCGTAATCAATAAGAGTTACCTGTGATTTTGTTTGAATTGCTTTCCCAATGATTTCGATAATTTCTGATGTTTTATTATCAGTTACTAGTTCTGCTATGCTTGTCAGACTATAGATTGCACTTAATTTCTTGAGAAGTCCGGCTTTGAGGGTGTTAGTGCCGTCAATCGCGTTTATGAGTTTGTTTATAATAAAAGCCTCTTCTTCTGTAAAGTATATCAGTTTGTTCAGATCTACAGAAAAATTCGGCATTCTGACAAGCTTATACATATTTGAATGTCTTTTTTCTACTGCAAATCCGGCATTTCTCAATGTTTCAATGTATCTATATACCGACCTGGGTGTTATGCCTAGTCTGACAGATATGTCTTCAATCGAATAGTCTGTCTTACCTGACATCATCATGATTAGCTGTAGCAGACGCTCTATTTTGGGCTGATCCATAAGTCTGTGGTTTTGCCAAATATAAGCATTCTGTTTCGTTTAGAAAAGCAATATTGGGAGTAATTCCGACAATATATGTTTTTTGACATAACGCTGTCTGAAAAACAACTGCTGGATTATACATCAATGACGGTCATAGAGTTATGAAAGATCATTTCCCATCTCTGTGACCGTCTTAATAATCCGATATCTGACTACTCCTCCGGAAAGAACATGCTTTTGGGCTGTCCGCATATCGGGCATTTCCAGTTTGACGGGAGCTTTTCGAATGGTGTTCCCGGCTTGATGCCTCCTTTGGGGTCTCCTATGGCCGGATCGTATATCCAGCCGCATTTTGCGCATTTGTACTTTTTCATGATGTTGCTCTAAAAATTATTGATATATGATTCTTCATTAAATCATTGCTGCGTAAAACGCGTAACAGCGATTGTGGCTTTGATTAAGTATCAGGGTTTTGCAGAGGACGCCATTATCCTTGCTACGGCGGCCATGTCGCATTTGTCCGACGAATAGGCCTGGGCGAAGGAGATGCCGGGGTGGATTATGTCGAAACCGTGTGATGATGCCATCTCGTTGAGCATCCTGACGCTTGCTGCCGCCCATGTGTATGAGCCGAAGGCGAAGAAACGTCTTCCTTTCACCATTCTGGAAGTTATTGCGCGCATGAATGACTCTACCGGAGGAAAGATACCTCCGTTATAGGTAGGGGAGCCGACGGCAATGGTATCGTATCTGAATATGTCACGCAATGCCGCCGAGCCGTTTTCCACATTCAGATTGTGCATGGCTGTCGGAATTCCGAGTGCGATGAGTTCGCGTTCGAGGTTCCTCGCCGCTTCGGCCGTGTTCCCGTACATTGATCCATAGACGATACATACGCCGTTTTCTGCTTCATACCTGCTGAGACGGTCGTAAAGACTGATGACGTCGCCTGCATGACTCTCCCAGACGGGACCATGCGTGCTGCAGAGCCTTGCTATCTGAAGATTGGAGATCTTCTTCAGCGCTGTCTGAACGGCACCTCCGTATTTGCCGACGATATTTGAATAATACCTGATCATTTCGTTCCGGTACATGTCGAATGCATCGGCCTTTCCATGCCTGAATCCTTCTGAACAGTAGTGGGTACATTCTCCGTTCTCCTGAATCTCCTGACAGTCGCATCCTTCTTCATCCATCTTCATGCCGTCATCGCAGGTACATTCATCATCACCTCCGCACGAGCATCCGCATCTGAATGATGTATCGGAAATCCCATGCTTCAATGCACCGAATGTGCCGAATGCATCACCGGAAAACAGGGTCTTTTCCGCTCCGAGCCACGTCATCATCGTTTCCGGCCAATGGACCATAGGAGCCATATGGAAGGTAAGGTCACATGTGCCCAGATGCAGCTTGTCTCCGTCACGGACGATCAGAACGTCATCGTCGGTCAGCCCGTAATAGCCCTTGAGCATGGGAACGGCCTTGGCATCTGCGACAACCAATATTCCCGGATAGATGTCCAGGATAAGGGAAATCAATGAAGAATGATCCGGCTCCATATGGTTTACAATGATATAGTCTATGACCTTGTCTCCGATCTCTTCCTTTATCTTTTCCAGATATTCCTTTTCAAATCCTTCATCGATAGTATCGATGAGTGCAATCTTCTTGTCCACAATGAGATATGAGTTGTAGCTGATGCCGAATGGCAAAGGCCAGATCCCTTCAAAAAGGGACTTTTCGCAGTCGTTTACACCGACATAACGGATTCTTTCAGTAATCTTGCCCATAATAATATCAATTCAGACTTTGTGGCTTTTAAAGCAACGCTTGTGCCAAGAGTATTTGGATAATTCTCTGCTAAAGGCTAACTTTGAAGAAAAATTTATATCAATGAAGATAGCTGTACCTACAAGAGACGGACGCGTGGATGACCATTTCGGTCATTGCGCATATTATACGATTTTCAATGTCATCGACGGAAAGGTCGCTGACGTTTCAAAGCTTGCCTCACCGGAAGGCTGCGGTTGCAAAAGCGGAATCGCCCCTGTTCTGAGACAGATGGGTGTTGTAGTCATGCTTGCCGGAAATATGGGGCAAGGGGCAAAGAATGTGCTTGAAGCCCAAAGAATAGAGGTAATCCGCGGATGCAGCGGTGATGTCGAAGAGCTGGTAAGGGAATATCTTGCCGGTAATGTCAAGGATAACGGTGAGATATGTGATCACCATGATTGTCATTAAGTCATGCCTCCTATAGACAACGCATACAAGCTGAGGAATCAGGAATTCCTTCAGGAATACGCTCAGAGGCCGGGTGTCAAGATAATGTTTAATGGTGTGATGTACCGTGAAATCACAAAGGGAAGCGGTCCGAAACCGTCTCCGAAGAGTTTCGTGACGGTTTATTATACAGGAAAGCTGATAAACGGCAAGATATTTGACCAGACGCAGAAAGGCCGTCCTGCCACCTTCCGGTTGAACGAACTCATAACAGGCTGGATAACAGCTATGAGGGAGATGCCTGCCGGCTCCAGATGGGAAGTGGTCATTCCTTATAACTTAGGATATGGCTCACGTCCTGCAGGAGCGATCAAGGCTTTCTCTACACTGATTTTTGATATTACTCTGCTTGATGTAAGATGACGGAGGCATCTCCGGGGACGGCTTTGTTATGCTTCGTGGTCCTTTCGGAAGTCTTCGATCGTCTGTACGACAGTGTCAATGGAGTCGGTTATCGAGAGCAGGAGGTTGTTGTATCTGCCTTTGGCTATCAAGTGCTCCATCAGACGATAGACAGGCATTTCCTCCATCCAGTATTCCTTGTCGAGGAATATCATCGGGCTCGCATATCCGAAACTGAGATAATGGTTTTGAACGGCATCCTGGAATATTTCCTGCATTGTTCCTGCGCTTCCGGGAGAATAAATGACACCTCCTTTGGCTATGGTGAGGATGGTATCTTCACGGGTACTGTTGTCGAAATATTTCGCTATATGGGTTGCAAACGGGGTAGCCGGTTCATGTCCGTATAGCCATGTAGGAACTCCGAGACTTACGTACTTGGGCATAGGGAACCGCTTCATGACCTGAAATGCGGTGTCAAGCCATAGCCTGTCCTTGTAAGACGGTGCAGCAGAGAGAATATCCAAGGCCTCGTCAACTTCATTCTCGCTTCTGCCTGCCATCCATGCTCCCAGATGTGTCGCTTCCATAGCTCCAGGCCCTCCTCCGCTGACCATTATACTGCCTCCCTCGGTGAGCCTTTTGCTTACAAGTACAACCTTGCGATAGCTCTCGTCGCATCTGGACAGACCGTGTCCTCCCATGATTCCTACTATGCTCTTCTCATCAAATGATCTGAGGAAGTCATCAAGACCATCATTCATGGAATGGTCATGCAGTATCCTGGCAAGTGTTTCCTTTATGTCGCCGGTCTGCTTGCCGGCATCGAGATAGTGCCTGTAAACCTTGAAGTCGAAACATTCTTCATATGACTCAGGCTCTCCGATGCGGTAACCCTCATATAGAGAATCTGCGTTGTAGAGGCCGCTTCTGAACACTCTGAACGGAAGTCCTTTGAAACGTGGAAATACCGAACATCTATCGTCCATCCTGTCCCGGAGCTTTTCCACTCCGGATCCACCAAGAAAAATACAGTCGGAGAACCTGCATTTCATTGCGGTTTCCATGCATGTTTCAAAGTCTATCCCTTGAAATGCGTAATGTCTCAATGTCCCTCCGGCTTCAAGTGCCTGCTTCAGCGCCGCGCAGCTTTCTATTTCAGTATATTTCATGTGATCGTGAATATCATTAGTTTCAGCAAATATAAACAAAAATATACAGCATCTGCTGTTTTTATCCTCAGCAGGTTGTTTTCTAAGTAATGATTGTTAACTTTGTAAGATGTTTGATGATAATTTATAACAATAATTAGAAATATTATGGAAGATTGTTTGAAAAATGTACGTGTAGAGAGCGATTTGATAGGATCGCTTGAGATACCGGCTGATGTTCTTTATGGTGTCCAGACTCTCAGAGGTCTTGAGAATTTTCCTATCAGCTGTTTTCATCTCAATGATTATCCGTTGTTTATCAATGGTCTTGCTATGACCAAGCTTGCTGCTGCCGAGGCTAATTACCAGCTTGGTCTTCTTTCTGATGCTCAGTATAATGCCATTTCTCAGGCTTGCCGTGAGATTCTTGCCGGACAGCATCATGAGCATTTTCCTGTTGACATGATCCAGGGCGGTGCAGGTACAACGACAAACATGAATGCCAACGAGGTCATCGCGAACCGTGCTCTTCAGATCATGGGATTCCCGCTTGGAAAATACAAGCATTGTTCTCCTAATGATCATGTGAACTGCTCGCAGTCAACCAATGACGCATATCCTACAGCGATCCACCTCGGACTTTATGCTACACACCTCGAGTTCATGAAGCATTATGAGCTTCTCATAAAATCGTTCGAGGCAAAGGCTGAGGAGTTCAAGGGCATCCTCAAGATGGGCCGTACCCAGCTTGAAGATGCAGTTCCTATGACTCTCGGACAGACATTCGGTGCCTTCGCTTCAATTCTCCGTGATGAGATCCGCAACATCAATTTCGCTGCCGAGGAATTCCTTACAGTGAATATGGGCGCAACTGCAATCGGTACCGGAATCTGCTCTGAGCCGGGATATTCTGAAAAGTGCATCGCCGCTCTCCGCGAGATTACAGGCTGGGATATGAAGCTTGCCGAGAATCTCGTAGCTGCAACATCAGATACATCATGCATGGTCGGCTATTCTTCTGCTCTCCGCAGGATCGCGACAAAGATGAACAAGATCTGCAATGACCTCCGTCTCCTTTCTTCAGGCCCTCGTTGCGGATTCCATGAATTCGATCTTCCTGCCCGCCAGCCAGGTTCTTCAATCATGCCAGGTAAGGTGAACCCTGTGATCCCGGAAGTGATGAACCAGATCTGCTACAAGGTTATAGGAAACGATCTTTGCGTTGCGATGTCGTCTGAGGCTGCCCAAATGGAGCTCAATGCGATGGAGCCTGTAATGGCGCAGTGCTGCTTCGAGTCAGCTGCCATCATGATGAACGGTTTCGATACCCTCAGAATAAACTGTGTTGACGGTATCGTGGCAAACGAGGAGCAGTGCGACAAGTACATACATTCAAGCTTCGGTGTGGTTACAGCCCTCAATCCTGTAATCGGATATAAGTATTCTACAAGGATCGCCAAGGAAGCTATGGCTACTGGAAAGAGCATCTATGATCTCGTTCTTGAGCATGACATCCTTTCAAAGGAGGATCTCGATACCATCCTCTCTCCTGAGAATATGATCAAGCCTGTAAAACTCGATATTAAAGTTAAAGAATAAGCTTACTATCAAAAAATATTATTATCTTCACCATCCGGATTTAAAAATATATATCCAATGGTGAAGATTTTTTGTGTCAACACACAGACAAGCAGGACTTTCCCGGAAGGTACCACGTTGATGGACATGCTTCCGTCTTTTGAATTCGACAAGCCTTATCCAATACTTTGCGCAAAGGTCAACAATGTCAGCCAGGGATTGAAGTACAGGGCATTCAACAGCAGGCAGGTCGAATTCCTTGACTATACTTCATACATAGGCAGAAGCGTCTATTGCAATTCCTTATGCTTCCTTTTGTGCAAGGCTGCAAAGGATATCTTCCCTCAGTGCAGGGTGGTGTTGAGAAGGCCTATCTCCAAAGGTTATTTCTGTACAATAGATAAGGGAGACGGCACAGAAATGTCATCGGCTGAACTTGACATGATCAAGAAGCGCATGTATGATCTTGTCGATGCCGATATTCCTTTCCGTCGCCATGAAGTGCTTATAGAAGAAGCAATCGAGCTTTTCCGCAATCTGGGTTATTATGATAAGGTGAAGCTGCTCGAGACCTCCGGAGATGTGTATGTGAATTATTACACGCTGGAAGATACTCCTGATTATTATTATGAAGCTCTTCTTTCCAGCACCGGCTATATGAAGGTGTGGAGTCTTGAAATGTACAGGGGCGGATTCCTTCTCAGAGTTCCGAACAGGCACAAGCCTGATGAACTTGCGGAAATGATCGAACAGCCCAAGACCTTTGATGTGTTCTCTGAGAATCTGAAATGGAACAGGATAATGGGTCTTGAGAATGTCGGTGATGTTAATCACGCATGTAACAGGGGAGAGGCAGGCGATCTCATCAAGATTGCAGAGGCTCTTCAGGAAAAGAAGATAGTGCAGATAGCTGAAGAAATCGAGAGAAGGGTAAATGATCCGGAGAATCCTGTCCGCATTGTACTTATAACAGGACCAAGTTCCAGCGGAAAATCCACATTCTGCAAGCGTCTGAGCATACAGCTCAAGGCCTGCGGAATACGTCCTATATCATTCTCTACAGACGATTATTTCGTGAATCGTCTTGATACGCCAAGACTTCCGAACGGAGAGTTTGATTTCGATAATTTCGAGACCGTAGATCATCGATACCTTCAGAGTGATGTGCTGAAGCTTCTTGCCGGTGAGACTGTGGATGTGCCTGAATATAACTTCGTTACAGGCCTCCGTGAGTTCAACGGAAAGAAGCTGAAGCTTGAACCGGGATCTATCCTTCTTATCGAAGGTATCCATGCCTTGAATCCTCGCCTTACGGATCAGGTGGCGGAATCTTCAAAATACAGGATATTCATCAACACCATAACAAGCATATCGCTTGACGATCATAACTGCATCCCTACCAGTGACAACCGACTTCTAAGACGCATTGTCCGTGATTTCAACAAGGGTGCATTCACAGCCCGTGAATCCATCATGCACTGGCCTAACGTACGTCGTTCGGAGGTGAAGTGGATATATCCATATCAGGAGAATGCTGATGTGTTGTTCAATTCGGCATATCTCGTTGAATTCGCCGTGATAAGGGCACATGCAGAGAGGATTCTCATGACTGTTCCTAAGAACTGTCCTGAATATAGCGATGTCCACAGACTCAAGAAATTCCTCAGCTACTTCACTCCTGTATCTGACAAGGATGTTCCGTCAACATCCCTTCTCAGAAGCTTTATCGGAGGAAGCAGCCTGTAATTCTTTATGCGGTAAGGAATATTATCAATCCGCTGATTCCTATATAGGAATATACGACATATGGGAAGATTCTGCCCGGGATACGTTTGAATGCCCATGAACCGAGCAGGGTGCCGATAACCACGGCTGCAAGGCAGAATACATAGCATCTGCCGACTGTTGCCGTTACAAATCCGTTTGATGCCCTTACGATGGTCATCATGGTGTTGCCTATCAGGAAATATGTCTGTACCATGCCCATATAATGATTCTTGTCCGGCTCGGATGATATGAAGTACAGTACGGCAGGAGGGCCTTGCATCCCGAAGAAGCCTCCCATGAGTCCGCTGATGCTTCCGGCTCCTATCTGGTAGGGTAGAGTCGTCTTGATCTTTATCCTGTTGCTGAAGAATGCGAAGTATATGGATGTGATCATCAATACTATTCCGAGGATCTTTCTTAATACATCATCATGTATCCTGGAAAGGAGACAGATGGCGACAGAGGATATTGCAATGAAGGTAACCAATATGGGTATCAGTCGCTTCCATGTTATGAATTTCCTCATCCTGAATGTGATGATGGCAGAGGTTGTCAAGGCAAGAAGACCGGAAAGGGCAGTGGCTTCGCCATATGACGGCATCAGGAACGGAAGAAGCGTCATTATGAATATGCCGAAGCCGAAGCCTGTCGTTCTTTGTATGAAGCTTGCTCCGACAGCCAGCAGAAATATTTCAATCATGTTTTCCATCGGTATGCAAAGGTAAGAACTAATTTGCAAAGAGAGCCAGCTATCGGGACTTTTCCTTGCTTTTGAAATATAATATATCTACATTTGCTATACCTTTACAGGTACGGATATATTGTTAACCATTTGAAGTCTCACAAAGAAATGAAAAAATTGTTTTTTGCAGCACTTGCTGCTACCTTGCTGCTCTCATCATGTGCAAAGCCTGATAAGTGCAAATGCTCATTCGAACTTAATTCAGACATTCTCGACATTCAGCTGAAGGATCAGATCATAGAGCGTCCGGAAGACATGAACTGCTCTGAGATCAAGATCGAGGATATCAAGGGTGATATCGTATCGATCGATCTTTCAAAGATCGGCAAGATCAAGTGTGTAAACTATCACGAGTAATCTTGAAAGTTCTGATCAGAATCATCCTGGGAGCGGTATTTGCCCTCTCATCAGCAGCGAAGCTCTCCTCACTGGAGAGCTTCGAATTATATATATTCTCTTTCGGGTATGCCGGATTTGATCTCTGCTCTGTCGTAGCCAGACTGATAGTCATTGCCGAATTCCTATTGGGAATATTTCTTGTTTTCAACATTCTTCCCCGCCTTACTAAATGGCTCACAGGCCTTTCTCTTGCAGGTTTTTCAATATTCCTTTTATGGCGTGCCATTGCCGGTGATGCAGAATCATGCCATTGCATGGGTGAGCTGATTGATATGAATCCGGCACAGTCGCTGATAAAGAATATTGTTCTCATACTTCTGCTTGCATATGTCTGGAATCATGATGGCAGGATAACGAAACATCAGGTTCCTGCAGCTGCCATACTTACAGCCTTATCCATATCTGTTGTCTTTCTTGCCTTTCCGCCGGACTTCTATTACAGAGGTTCATCTGAATCAAGAGATCTTTCAGAAGAGGCATTCAGACCGGTCGCAGACAGTCTCGGACTTTCGACAGGAAGGCGTGTGATCTGCTTTTACAGCGGATCATGCGATCATTGCAGACACAGTGCTTCCAAGATGGCGGGCATAATTAACAGACACTCTCTTCCAAAGGATTCCGTCTTTGTCCTTTTCATGCAGACTCATGAAAATCAGGATTCCGTCGCCACATCTTTCTTTTCAGAAAGCGGAGAAGGACTCATTCTTCCATATGATTATCTCCATCCTGTTGAATTCATACCGCTGACAAACGGCTCAATGCCTCTGGTTGTCCTGTTCGAGGATGGAAACATGGTCAAGGAATATGATTACCTTTCCATAAACGAAAAGGAACTGGCCGCTTTTTTCAGCGACCAGTCCCGTTAAGATATTTCCGTGATATTTCTATTTCACTACAAAATCAATGCTCTTGAGATCCTTCTCAAGCGATGATGTACCGTAGAGGATCTGGTATCTTCCCGGACGTGTCGAGAGTTCGTCGATCGAAGGATCGTAATATTCGAATGATTCTCCATCGAGGATGATCTCAGCCTTGGCAGTTTCACCAGGTGCAAGATAAAGCTTCTTGAATCCCTTGAGTGACTTGATCGGTGCCTCCGGGTAGTCAAGCGCCTTTACATATACCTGGACAGTCTCTGTTCCTTCACGGTCACCTGTATTTGTTACAGGAACTGTTACCTTTACTGTCTCGTCAGCCTTCATGGACTTCTTTGAGATCTTGCCCTTTCCGACTTCGAAATCTGTGTATGAAAGGCCGTAACCGAAGGCATAGAGAGGTGTTCCGCGGAAATATTTGTATGTCCTGTTCTCCATGCTGTAATCGAGGAAGTCAGGAAGATCATCGTTTGAAGCATAGAATGTTACAGGAAGCTTTCCACCAGGGTTGTAGTCACCGAAAATCACGTCAGCAAGAGCCTCAGAACCACCCTGACCAGGATACCATGCCTGAATGAGTGCGTCATACTGGTCTTCAAGACATCCGAATGCGATAGCTGAACCTGAGCAGTTCACGAAGAGGACAGGCTTTCCGGTACCATGCATTGCGCGGACAAGGCGCTGCTGTACTGAAGGGAGTTCGATAGTAGCCTTGTCGCCGCCTTCACCTTCCATCTGTGCGGAAATACCTCCGATGATGATGATTGCGTCAGCGTCGGCAACCTGAGCTGCGATCTCGTCGAATTCGATGAGCTTTCTTTCGCATATATCGGCACGGAACATTGCGAAATTGCCGTTTCCTCTCCTGTACTCGATCTCCATGTCATATGTCTTTCCAGCTTCAACATTGAAAGACTTGTATTCGACCTGTCTTCTGAATCCGAATCCACGGCGTCCGCTACCAGCCTTTGCGTCTTCAACGACTTCACCGTTGACCTTGAGAACATATCCGTTGTCGCTGTTGATGCTGTACTTCATCTCACCTGTGAAAGTTGACTTGTACTGTCCTGATACTCTTACGGATACATTGTCGGTGCTGATGCCTTCAGCGAATCCCCATGCTCCGAAAGTAGAGAAATTGAGTTCGTTGTAGTATCCAGTCACATCAGGTGTTCCGCTGAGATCCTTGTTGTTGAAGAACTCTACAAATACGCCCTTTCCGTCGTTGAATTCGTGAAGGTGACGGATTGTTTCATAATCATCATCAAGCTCACATGCCTTAGCATAGAATACTTCAGTTCCCGGAACAGCTTCCCTGATTCCTTCGAGAAGGGTGAATGTATGCTCTGCTGTCGGAGTTCCGCCATAGTTTCCGTTAAGGAGGCCTGCGTCGTTAGCATTAGGACCTACTACGGCAATCTTCTTGAGATTCTTTGCGAGAGGAAGGAGACCGTTGTTCTTGAGGAGAACCATTGACTCCTGAGCAGCCTCTACTGCAAGACGGTGATTGGACTCGCTGCTGATCACTTCAGGACCGAGATCTGCCCATGGAAGCATTTCGGCAGGGTCGAACATTCCGAGTTCGAAACGGCCGTACAGAGTCTTTCTGAGGTGCTTGTCGAGAGTCTCTTCTGTAATCAGGCCCTTGTCCAGAGCTTCGGTGAGTACCATGAACACCTTTCCGCACTCAAGGTCGGTACCGTTGAGAACCGCGTCAACAGATGCAGAAAGCGGATCAGGATGAGTCTCGTGCTGTCCCTTGTTGTAGAAGTTGTTGATAGCGTCGCAGTCTGTGAGTACGATTGCATCATAATCCCATTTTCTGCGGAGGATATCGACGAGAAGTCTGTCGCTTGTACAGCAAGGTACTCCTTCATAACGGTTGTATGCACACATCACCTCGCGCACGTTTCCTTTCTGAACGAGAGCCTTGAAAGCAGGAAGATAGGTCTCCCAGAGGTCTCTCATGGATACAGAAGCGTCATATGTGTGACGGAGAGGCTCCGGTCCGCTGTGTACGGCATAATGCTTCGCACATGCATGTGTCTTGAAGTATCTGTCATCATTTCCCTGCATTCCGAGCACTGTCTGCACACCGAGAACGGCGTTGAGGTAAGGGTCCTCACCGCAGGTCTCCTGTCCGCGTCCCCAACGTGGATCACGGAAGATGTTCACGTTAGGACACCAGAATGTGAGCTCAGGATTACCTGGGTAGTAGATCACGCCCATCGGAACATTGAAGATATTGTGGTCTGAACGGTTCCAGTTTGCGCGAGCCTCATCAGAAACGGTAGAGAATACATTGTAAACCATTTCTGCATTGAATGCAGCTGCCATTCCGATAGGCTGAGGATATACTGTATATCCGTCCTGACGTACTCCATGACATGCCTCGCTCCACCAGTTGTATGAAGGGATGCCGAGTCTGTCAACAGAGATCGACTTGTTCATCATGAGACCTACCTTTTCCTCTCCGGTAAGAAGCGAGATAAGGTTTTCAGTACGCTCTGCATAAGTGAGGTTCACGTCAAGATAAGGATATTTCCTTTCTGGCACGCTTCCTTCCTCAAGTACGTTGGCTTCGACTGAAAGAGAAGCGAGAGTCTTGCCGTTGCTGTCAAGAAGCTCTACACGTCTGTGGCTTTTTCCATTGTCCTTTTTGGGGGAGTAGGCGATAAGGACTTCTGCATGTCCGCCAGGAAGCACTGCATCGTCATCATAAAACGCCCTTATGCAGTCACAGCTTGGAATATCCTTGCTGATAGTGACTGTCTCCTTTGAGTTGTTCCTGAAATGGAAGGTGTGGCAGACTGTACCGTCGGCCGGATCGATAGCTCCGAAATTCCATTCGTATGCGTCGAATGCAATCGGGCTTTTCGCTGTCTGTGCCTCACTTGCCGAGATCAGGCATATGGCACAGAAGAGTGTTGTGATTATTCTTTTCATTTAAGTTATGTTTAGTGTTATCTTACTTCAAAATCAATCGACTTGAGATCCTTGTCAAGGGATGATGTACCGTAAAGGATCTGATATCTTCCCGGACGTGTCGAAAGCTCGTCGATAGAAGGATCATAATACTGGAAAGACTCTCCGTCGAGAATGATTTCAGTCTTGACGGTTTCACCTGGTTCAAGATAGACCTTCTTGAAGCCCTTGAGTGACTTGATCGGTGCCTCCGGGTAGTCGAGGGCCTTCACATAAACCTGAATTGTCTCGGTACCTTCGCGCTCTCCTGTATTCTTTACCGGAACGGTAACCTTCACAGTCTCGTCAGCTTTCATAGACTTTTTTGAGATCTTGCCCTTTCCGACCTCGAATGTGGTATATGAAAGACCATATCCGAATGCGTACTGCGGAACACCGCGGAAGTAACGGTATGTCCTGTTCTCCATGCTGTAGTCAAGGAAGTCAGGAAGATCATCGTTTGATGCGTAGAATGTCACAGGAAGCTTTCCTCCAGGGTTATGATCACCGAATATGATCTCTGCAAGGGCCTGTGAACCTCCCTGACCCGGATACCATGCCTGGATGAGTGCATCATACTGTCCCTCAAGGCAGCCGAATGCGATTGCCGAACCTGAACAGTTCACAACAACTACCGGCTTGCCTGTAGCGTGCATTGCACGGATGAGATTTCTCTGAACCTCAGGAAGCTCGATCGTAGCCTTGTCGCCGCCTTCACCTTCCATCTGTGCTGAGATACCTCCGATGACGATGATCACGTCTGCGTCGGCAACGTTCTTTGCAAGAGTTTCATATTCAACAGGATTACGCTCGCATATGTCTGCACGGAATGTCGCGAAATGGTCTGTTCCTCTCTTATATTCGATCTTGACATCATAAGTCTGACCTTCGATAACGTCGAAAGACTTGTATTCAACCTGTCTTCCGAATCCGCCGCGGCCTCTTCCTGAAGTGGTCTGGTCGATGGTTTCGCCATTGATCTGGAGTGTGTATCCGTTGTCAGTGGTAATGTTGTATCTCATCGTTCCTGTGAAAGTGGCGGTATATTTTCCTGTGACGCGGATCGAGAGGTCTTCGGTATTCACTCCGTCAGCAAATCCGTAAGCTCCGAAAGTAGAGAAGTTGAGCTTGTCATAATAACCTGTCACGTCCGGAGTTCCTTCGAGGTTCTTGTTGTTGTAGAACTCTACATATACACCCTTGCCGTCGTTGAATTCATGGAGGTGGGTGATAGTTACGATATTGTCATTGAGCGGACATGCCATGTTGTAATAGACTTCTGTGCCAGGTACAGCCTTTCTGATGCCGTCGAGAAGGGATGCTGTATGCTCCGGAGTAGGTGAGCCTGCATAGTTTCCGTCAAGAAGAGCAGTGTCGTGGGCATTCGGGCCTACAACTGCAATCTTTCTGAGATTCTTTGAGAGTGGAAGGATACCACCCTTGTTTTCAAGGAGTACCATCGACTCGCGGGCAGCCTGGACTGCGAGCTGATGATGTTCTTCACTGCTGATGACATCCGGAGCTATTCCGGCCCAAGGAAGCATTTCGGCAGGGTCGAACATACCGAGCTCAAATCTTCCGTAGAGTGTCCTGCGAAGATGACCGTCGAGTACGTCTTCCTTGATCAGACCTTTCTCCAGACCCTCCTGAAGTATCTGGAATACTCTTCCGCACTCGAGGTCTGTACCGTTGAGAACAGCGTCAACAGATGCTGAAAGTGCATCCGGATGGGTTTCATGCTGTCCCTTTCTGTAGAAATTGTTGATGGCGTCGCAGTCAGTGAGCACTATACCGTCGAAGCCCCATTTGCGACGGAGGATATCGACCAGAAGACGATCGCTGCTGCAGCAAGGTTCGCCTTCGTATCGGTTGTATGCACACATGACTTCACGGACGTTTCCTTTCTGAACAAGAGCCTTGAAGGCAGGAAGATATGTTTCCCAGAGGTCACGCATCGATACGGAAGCATTGTATGAATGTCTTAGTGGCTCCGGACCGCTGTGTACGGCATAATGCTTTGCGCAAGCATGAGTCTTGAAATACTTGTCGTCGTTACCCTGCATTCCGAGTACGTTCTGCACACCGAGGATAGCATTGAGATAAGGGTCCTCACCATAGGACTCCTGTCCTCGTCCCCAACGTGGATCACGGAATATGTTCACATTAGGACACCAGAATGTAAGCTCAGGATTTCCCGGGTAGTTGATCGCACCCATCGCAACATTGAACTCCCTTTCAGAGCGGTTCCAGTTTGCTCTCGCTTCATCCGACACCTGTGAAAACACGTCGTAGATCATTTCAGGATTGAATGCCGCCGCCATTCCGATAGGCTGCGGATATACCGTATATCCTGCCTTTACGACTCCGTGGCAGGCCTCGCTCCACCAGTTGTAGGATGGAATGCCAAGTCTGTCAACAGAAATGGCCTTATTCATCATCAGACCGACCTTTTCTTCCGGAGTAAGGATGGATATAAGATGCTCGACACGTTCTTCAAACGACAGAGAGGTGTCCCGGAACTTGTGCTCCTGCTGTGCTTCCTGCGCTCCAGCAAGTGTGCAGAATGCCAGCATGAGAATTGCAGATGTCAGAAAATGCTTCATAGTATTGTATGGTTATCAGTTTATATTGCTTTTCGAGCTCTTTATCTTTGTAAAGATAACCATAATCATGAAAACTTTCTCATCATCATTTCTATAGAAATGAAAATGAGTCTCATACCCAAACTTTTTGGTCTGTTATTAATATCGTAGCGGAGAGAAATCTCCGGTTTGAATCATTCTTGACATTTTCTGAATGCAGCCGCTATCTTTTCAAGCCACTCCTTGTCAGTCTCGTCAAATGTGTCTGGCATGTCACTGTCAATGTCCATGACTGCAATCACATTCCCTCCATCATGGTCGAATACCGGTACTACAATTTCGCTTCGTGATGCGCTGCTGCAGGCGATATGTCCTGGAAATCTGTCAACATCAGGAACGATGACAGTCCTTGCCTCTTTCCATGCCGTTCCGCAAACGCCGCGACCATATCTTATCCTGCTGCACGCAAGAGGGCCTTGGAACGGACCGAGGACAAGCGACTCTCCATCCACACGATAGAAACCTGTCCACCAGAAGCCGAATGTCTGATGAATCATGGATGAAATATTCGCCATGTTGGCTATCATGTCGTCTTCCCCTTCCATGACCCGAATGATCTGATCGTATAGAACGGAATACTTGTTGCTCTTGCTGCCCTCTGAAATGACAAGGTTTTCTGCCATATGAATTATGTTTGTTTACAAAGGTACGTATATTTTACTTATTTTTGCCCGGTTTTATTATGAAGATTCTACTTACAGCCTTAGGCCTTTTATCACTCGGATTAGGTGTTCTCGGCATATTTCTGCCGGTTCTGCCAACCACTCCGCTGCTTCTTCTTGCAGCGGCTCTGTTTCTACGCGGCAACAGGAATCTTTACGACTGGCTTATGAATCATCCGGAATTAGGACCATATATCCGCAATTTCATGGAGCACAAGGCCATTCCGTTAAGGGTCAAGGTCATTTCTGTCAGCCTTGTATGGATCACGCTGCTTAACTGCGCCATATTTGTAGCTGAGCATTGGGCCTTCAGACTCTTCTTCATCCTGCTTGCCACTGCCATTACGGTGCATATATTATCATATAAGACGATGAAATGAAGAAAAGCTTGCCACACGGCAAGCTTTTCTTTGTGTTATTCTTCTGTAATGAAGCGTCCGTTCTCCCAATGTCCCTGGATAAGGACCGGTGGTGCGGTAGGATTGAAGCAATCATCAGGATAGCTTTCTGACATTGACTTGGCCAGTGGCTGATTCTGAGTGATGGTAAGTCCGCTGTCAAAACTGAGGAATTCTTCCAATGAACTCTTGTACTGTGTAGCCTCCGTGCTTCCGGTCAGTCTCATAAGCCTGTACCATATTGCCCATCTTGAAGCAGCATTGAAGAATTGTCCGTTCTCACCGAACTGGTTTCTCATGATACTGTTGGCGGTAGGTCGGCAGTAGAAAGTATTGAACGTGTTTCCGCCGACATATACGCCCAGACCTTCTGTAGATGAATACGTCTCGACAAGATCGGACCAGTAAACATTCGATGCTGTGGTTACTTCTGGTTCCGGAGTCAATACGCATACCTCCTTCTCTTCTGCTCCCCAATGCTTGTCAACATTTCTGAAGACACCGTAGATGTGATTGTTTTCAAGTTCTGTCCATGGAACTCCGTTGAATGATGTGTAAACATATCCACCATATTCATCGGCAAGCTTTCCGAATCCATGTCCACCTGCTTCATGAACTGTTGTCCATCTTCGCTGGTTTGCATCCTTTTCGATTCCAAGAGCCGTGTATGCTACTGAATACGAATTCGCATAATCGTTTACGTTATCGCGAGACCATGATAAGCTGCATGTGCCTGCATAGCATGCCACATTGGTCATAACCATGATGAGTGACTTATGTGCACGTGTAACTGCAGTGCTTTCATCACATGCAGTGCCGCCTTTGCCACCCTTTGTCTTGATTGCCTGTATTGCGTAGCTGAGGGCTGCATTATTATTACCGGTAATATTGGTAGAGTTTATCTCGAATTCTGTGCTGAATGCTGTCTTTGCAACTCCCTGGGTCGCACCGTTCTGCGGATCTGGAACTGCATCATGTTCGTCTTCCGAAACAGCCTTGATATAATATACGTTGAAGTAATCCTTCAGTGACGAGAATGGCTCCACACTGAAGAAGTCAGCATAAGCCTGCATCATGATCGCATCATAATCTCCGCTTGCACCGAAATGGTCATCTGTAGCCGAGAAACCGTCACCCATGATTATGATGTCTGTTCCATTGCCCTTTGTCGCTTCCTGCAGAACTACGACACCTTCATCAGGATTGTCAAATCCGTCGATGTTACCCGCTTCCTCCCAGGTTCCACATGTTATGGAGTTCAGCGTTCCTCCCTTTATGGTGACAGTCTTGCCGATAGTCTTGTCGCAATAATATTTTTTTCCGTCAGAGGCTGTTACGCTTACTCTGAAACGGCCTCCTTCCACCACTTCCATCGTAGCATTTGACATCATCAGATATGCTGTTACATCTGTGGTCTCGGAAAAATCCTCCAAAGTAAGTGTCATCGTAGCAGTCTTACTGTTGTCCGGGGGCACTTCTGACCAATACTCGTCAAGATGATTATGCGTATAGAACAGATTATCTATAGAACCTTTTTCATTGACATATGTAAGGTCGATTCTGACCGGAACCATTAAAGGCAGACCGCTGAGATTGAACTTCATGCAGCTCGATTCATCCAGATTCTCTCCGCTCAGATCGATATAGCTGTTATCGAGAGAGATTGACTGGTCGATTGCTGTCAACCTGTATCTCAGAGTGTGATAATTCTTCAAATGGCTGGTGTTGCTGTTACCGTTCTGAACCTGATTCGTATAAGAAATGTTCAGATAATCCTGTTCGCCCTGAATCCTGTCACCAGGGAAATAGAGTGTCCAGGCATTGCTCTGGTAATTTCCCGGAGCAACATCGTTAGGGTAGCTTGTACATTCAAAAACACCAATACCGGTGTCTTTGCCATCAGCAAGATTGAATACATATGCATTGCTCTCGTCCGCAGGAGATGGGTTAGCAATGATTTTATCCCCTTCACTCCAATATGTGAACATCACCTTCTTGCCTTCGAGAGTTCCCTCTACATGAGACAGCTTTGTGTTGGCATCCGCTCCGTGAATACCGATCGTAAGCAAAGTCACTTCATTTGCATTTTCCTCCTGAACTGTATTGTCTTCAACTTCAGGAACTATTTCCGATTCCAGCTCAGTGCAGGAATATACAGTCATTGCGCAGATCGCTGCAATGATGTATGATAAAACAGGAAGAATACGTTTCATGGCAGTCCTGTTTAAAAGTCTTCTCCAGGTCTCAATAATGGAGAGTTCTGCGTGCTGACGTTGAATACCGCCTGCTCAGTCATGAGTTCAATGATCATGACTTCCGGTGTAATGTAAGAATCTTTCATAACCGTTATGTTTTAGTGATTTGTGATAGAGATTTCCGCAAAGTTATAAAATATTTCTCATAAGTCTGACCTCGAAGAAATGTGGAGTGCGTTCTTTCGCATCCGGTACGATCCTGACAGTCAGTACCTTTTCGCGTGCAAGGTCTTCAGGAACCGGAATTACGGCCGTTCCGGTGATGCCGGCTGCTATTCGGCCGGATTCCACATCGTTTATATATATAATGGCGTCAGCTGACTCGTTTCCGGCAAATGTGAGCATGAGACCGGAAGCTTCCTGATTGTGGTTCTTCATCTGGTAAGAGAACCATCCTCCCTTGGATGCATTCCTCCAGTGGCGTCCGTTGAAATCACCGTTTCTTGATGAGGCCATCTTTACGAAGTGATCGCTTTCAGGCTGCTGCTCTCCGCATGTCACCTTGTCTGTTGTAGCAGCTTCCAAGGCTGCCTTTTCAGCTTCCTGGCGTGCCAGTTCTTCCTGTCTGGTTGCCCATTCCTGGTCAGAGACGATTTCCCAATATACCATATATCTGCATTCATGAAGCCTGCTGAACGGTACGAGTGTCATTTCGGCATATCTTTCAGGTGCAAGGCCGGTAAGCCTGAATGTCAGCGGCTTGCCCTCGACCTTGCTGATGTTTGACAGAATCCTGCTCTTGTCCCCGACGATGACAGGCATTTCGTGAAGTGGAATCTGCTTTCCGTAGGCTATATGTCCTCCACGGCTGTCATCAGCGTACATGCCGAGCTGCTCCTGCCTTCCTGTCTCTGCGGCAAGAACGACAGGGCCGTACATGAATGAATAATTGTCGGATCTGTCAGGGAGAGAAACCGCTCTGAGGCTCATAGGAAGCGATACCTCTATCCTGTCTCCCTTTGCCCATTTCCTGGATATCTTCATATAGCCGTTCTCCATCGTGCCTTCTGCTGGTCTGCCGTTTACTTTGACTCCGGCATTTCCTGATGTCCATTCCGGTATTCTTATGCAGATGTCGAATTCTGAAGGTTTCTTAGGGCTGACGATGAGGGTCGTTCCTTCTTCTTCCGGGAAACCGTTCTTCTGTTCGATGACAGTCTTGCCCCAGTTCAGGACGGATGGAATGAAAAGGTTCACATAAAGAGCCTTGTCTCTGTCATGAGAGTAGATCATTTCACCATATCGGGCATGATTCTCCATTCCTGAACCAACGCAGCACCAGAAACTTGTCTGAGGCTGTGAATATACACGATAATGGCCGGAACGCATAGGGGTGAAATAAACGAAACCTCCCTGAACAGGGTTTACAGTTGAGAGAATATGATTGTAAAGAGCCCTTTCGTAAAAATCCATGTAGCGTGAATCCGCACTGGTCTCGAACAGCATCTTGGTGAGTCTCAGCATGTTATAGGTGTTGCATGTCTCCGGACCCTGCTCGCTTTCAAGCATGCTTGAAAAGTCATCTGCAGGATGGAAATGCTCTCTTACGCTGTTTCCTCCGATGGTGATGCTTCTGTTTTCGACAACGGTTTTCCAGAAGAAATCCGCAGCCTTGTCCCATTCGTGGTTGCCCTCTATGTCAGCGATTCTCTTATATCCTATCACTTTCGGAATCTGAGTGTTGGCATGCATTCCGGTCAGCCTGTCCTCACCCTTGAGAAGCGGGTCAAGCACGGCCTTGTGCGAGAATCTCTTGGCCAGTTCCAGATATCTCTTGTCACCGCTTATCGCCGCAGCATCTGCAAATACCTCGTTAAGTCCTCCATGCTCGCTTCTGAGCATGTCCTGAAGCTGTTCGTCGGTAAGGCCGGATGTAAGGTAATACATCCATTCAGTCAGATCGATGAACATCTTCTTCGCATCCTTGTTTCCTGTAACGAGATATGCATCCCTGAGTCCGGCATATATCTTATGGATATTATAGAGCGGTACCCATCTGTCATTGAGTCCGAAGGATGCCGCACGGATGTTTCCCTCGGAAATCTCCTTCCAGATCTCCTTTCCGTTCGAAACTCCGCTGAGATAGCCGTTGCCGTTCGCATCTGCACATCTTTTCAATTCTGAAATATAGTAGTCAAGCCTTCCCTTGATCTCATGATTGCCTGTAGCTGCATACATATATGTCAAGGCAGACAGATAGTGTCCTCCGATGTGGCCGTCAAGTCCCGTGTTCTCCCAGTTGGTGTAGTTCTCGGCCTTAGGTTCCAATCCGGCTTCCTTGAGATAAGGGGCGAGAAGTCTGTCCGGATCAATGCCGAGAAGGTACTGGAGATCCATGTCCTCGGCATGCTTGAATGCACTTTCTGTCAGTTTTACATCAAATGCGCTGAAACTTTCCACTTTCGCAGGAATCTGTGCGCCCGCATCCAGAGCAGCTGCCGTGAAGATGACGAGTAGGGCCTTTATTCTGATTTTCATAGTTTTGTAAAGATGTACAAAATAAATGATTTTACCAATTATAGCATGAAGAACATTGCCACTCCTGTCATGCTGACCAGGACTCCGGCAACCTCCTTGAATGTGATCTTCTGTCTGTAAATGATTGAATACGGGATGATTATCAATACCGGAGTCAATGCCATCAAGGTAGATGCGATTCCGGTTTCGGTATATCTGACAGCCATCAGGGATAATGATACTCCTATCACCGGGCCGAACAATGTGGTCAAGGCTGCATATTTCAGACCCTTGCTGTCCTTTGCGGCTTTCTTCATGTCTCCAAGCTCCTTCTGTACGGCCATGATCAGAAGAAAGCCTATGCATCCGATAATTGCCCTTATCATTGTTGATGCGAAAGGCATCATGAGTCCTGTGATTGCCGGAGCATCTGACGGGATGGCTGCGGAATAATGATTCATTCCGATCTTGCTCAATACCAGTCCGACACCTTGTCCCAGTCCGGCTCCGATACCTAAAAGTACTCCTTTGAAAGGAATGGAGAACCTTACCTTCCTGTCTTCCTTCCTGCTTAGAATGGATAAAGCGATTCCGCTGATAGTGACTGCCATTGCGAACCATGACTTCCATGACATCTTTTCATCCAGCATGATCCATCCTGCAATTGCCGCGATCGGAGGGGCAAGAGTCATGAAAAGCTGGCCGGTCTTGGGTCCGATGACAAGATAGGAATTATAGAGACAATAATCTCCGAACACATATCCCACAATGGCGGACAATGACAGGTATAGCCATGTATTCCAGTCTGTATGAACAGGATACGGACTGCCGGTGGTAATCCAGAGAACCGCTGCCAGAAACACGGATGCAAGCAGAAGCCTGATCACGTTTACCGTCATCGTTCCTAATCTGCCGCTGGCTTCTGAAGCATATAAAGCTGTTGCCGTACAGGATACGGCAGAAAGCAGGGCAATTATTTCTCCGGTATGTTCCATTTCTTTTTTCGCGAAGTTAAGTCATATTTTGGTTATTGTCATTGATTTTGAATAAATTTGTACGGATTACGCGATTTTGACATGAATACCATATTCAGATATCTGTTTGCATTTCTCTTGCTGGGAGTTTCCTGTACTCAGGAAGAGCCTCAGGAAGACGATGTCATTGAAACCGTTCCTGAGTGCTCGATTCTTTTTGAAGGAGAGGAAAGGGACAATCTTTCCGTGCGCTATGAATCATGCATACTGACATTGACGGTCAGAAGTAATGTGGCATGGTCTGTCAGAGCAGAAGATTCTTCATGGATTTCTTTTTCAGTCACTCATGGAAGAGCATCAGAAGAGGGCATGGAGATCGTCATGACTGTCAGCGAGAACAATACGTCCGAGCCTCGTCAGACAGATATCGTGCTCAAGGCGGGCGAAGCGGAAAAGCGTCTGACACTCACTCAGAACTGCAATATGGCTGGTAAGCTCGAATGGGAAACATCATATGAGTTCATACAGAATATGGGTGTGGGCTGGAATCTCGGAAACACTCTTGATGCTGACAACGGAACGGATCATGACGGTTCTGACTGGCGTTATTGGGAAACATGCTGGGGACAGCCTGAGACTACTCAGGAACTTATGAATATGATGAAGAGGGCAGGTTTCGGGGCCATACGTGTTCCAGTGACCTGGCGTCCGCATATATCTCCTGACGGAACAGTCTCCGATGTTTGGATGAACAGGGTCAAGGAAATTGTCGATTATGTCCTGAATGCCGGAATGTACTGCATAATCAATGTTCATCATGACACCGGAGCTGATGATGATGCATGGCTTGTGGCTGATCCCGATACATATAAGGCTCAGAAGGCAAGATATGAGCATCTGTGGCGTCAGATAGCGGAGAAGTTTCGTGATTATGACCACAGGCTCCTTTTTGAAAGCTATAATGAAATGCTGGATTCAAGGCGGTCATGGTGCTTCGCATCATTCAACGGAGGATACGATGCTGCCCTTGCCGAGGGGGCATACGATGCGATCAATTCATATGCACAGAGCTTTATAGACGTCGTGCGTTCGACTGACGGTAATAATTCCGTACGAAATCTTATAGTCAATACCTACGGAGCATGTAACGGTGACGGAGACTGGAATCCTCATCTGCAGGATCCTTTGATATATATGGATCTGCCGGAAGATTCAGTTGAGGATCATCTTTTGTTCGAAGTACATGCATATCCTACCATAGATGACATGAATGCCATGCCTTCCGCTACAGAGAAAATGTTTGCCCGTCTCGATGAACTCCTGGCTTCGAAAGGTGCTCCGGTAATCATGGGTGAATGGGGTACATTCAGTGAAAATCCTCCGATGGAGGATATGCTGGAATTTGCTGATTGCTTCGTCAAGACTGCAAAGAAATATGGGATAGGAACATTCTACTGGATGGGTCTTTCAGATGCTCTCGACCGTATGTTGCCGGCTTTCACTCTGCCTGAACTGGCAAAGGCGATTGTAAATGCATATCATGGTGATGCTTCCGCATATTCATATCCGGTTTCAAGTGACTTTTATAAGGAATATCTGGTGACTTACGATAACCAGTGGGCGGAATTGAATCTTGTAGGAGTGGCAATTTCTTTGGATGATTATTCCGGAGTGAGCTTTGAACTTGAGGATGTTCCGGCAAATGGAGAGCTTTCAGTCAAGGTATATGGCGAATCTGATGGAATGGAGCAGTATTCAGGGGTCAGCGAAGCTGCACCAGTCATTACTTTTGACAGGGCCGCAGTCGGTTCAAAAGCCAGAAGGATCACCTTGCAGTTCATGAAATCCGGTTCATATACGACACATATCAGGAATGTCGAACTGGTGAGGCATGACGGAACCAGGGAACCGGTTGAAAATGTTTCCGTCTTCTGGGGATGCTCGGTAGAACTGATTACCAGTCCGAAATGATAATCGAATTCTGATTGCCTATGATTGATATATCCATAAGAAAGGCTGGCGTTGAAGATGTCAGGACAATACATGATATGGCGGAGGTCGTATTCCGTCATACATATGCTGATATACTGTCATCTGAGCAGATGGAATATATGATGGACTGGATGTATTCTCTGCCGAATCTTGAAGAGCAGCTTGCTCAAGGCCATGTCTATCATCTGGCTTTCCTTGACGGACGTCCATGCGGTTATGTTTCGGTGCAGGCGGATGGATCTGAACCGGACGGAACTGATGTGTATCATCTTCAAAAGATTTATGTCCTGCCTTCCGAACAGGGCAAGGGTATCGGACAGATGCTTTTTGATACGGCATTGTCTTATGTCAGGAAGCAGTCCGACGGCAGAAAGGCAAGAATCGAGCTGAATGTGAACAGAAACAATCCTTCGATCGGATTCTATATTCATAACGGTATGAGGAAATTGCGTCAAGGCGATTTTCATATCGGCAACGGATTCTATATGAATGATTTCATAATGGGACTGGATATTGAGGCTTAATGATAAGATACTAAAACTAATATGGGACAGAATATGAAAAATTACATCTTGAAGCCATTGCTGGCTTTTGCTGCATTGATTGCTGTGTCGAATGCACAGGCAATTGATCATCCTAAGGCTACACTTCCTGTGATTTCTTCCGAGCGTTTCACTCTCGTAGAAGATGGAAGGCCTGATCCGATAGTCGTGTCATCAACCGAGGACAAGGCAGTTCTTCGTGCCGCCGACAATCTGCTGAAGGATTTTGAGCGAGTGACCGGTAACAGACCTGCAATGTCAGAAACGGTATCTTCCGACCGTGCGATAATAATAGGCTCCGTGGATTCTCCGATTATCAAGGATATGGTTGCGCGCGGTAGATTTGATGTGAGCGGACTTCAGGGTTGTAACGAGAAATATATCATCCAGACAGTCTCAGAGCCGATGGATGGTATAGGAGAGGCTCTCGTGATTGCAGGAAGCGACCGCAGGGGAGTCGTTTACGGAATCTATGAACTTTCGGAGCAGATAGGTGTTTCGCCTTGGTATGACTGGGCTGATGTTCCTGTGGCAAGACAGCAGAATCTTTCCATAGCAAGAGGTTCATACACAGCTGGCGAGCCTGCTGTACGTTATCGTGGTATCTTCCTTAATGACGAGGCTCCTTGCCTTACCGGCTGGGTCAAGAACACATATGGAACAGACTATGGTGATCATCGCTTCTATGAGCGCGTTTTCGAACTTATTCTCAGACTCCGCGGCAATTTCATGTGGCCTGCAATGTGGTCATGGGCTTTTTATGCCGATGATCCTGAAAACAGCAGGATCGCTGATGAGATGGGTGTGATAATGGGAACTTCGCATCATGAGCCTATGGCCAGAAATCATCAGGAATGGGCGCGTAACCGCAAGGGATATGGTGCATGGAACTACAGGACGAACAAGAAGGTCATTGACCAGTTCTTCCGTGAAGGTATCGAAAGGATGCAGGGTACGGAGGATGTTGTCACAATAGGCATGAGAGGTGACGGTGACGAGGCGATGAGCCGTGAGGCGGATCTTGCTCTTCTCGAAGATGTGATCGAGAATCAGCGCAGGATCATCCGTCGTGTTACAAGGAGGCCGGCTGAAGAGACCCCTCAGGTCTGGGCTCTTTATAAGGAAGTTCAGGAGTACTATGAGAAGGGTCTCAGAGTTCCGGATGACGTGACCATCCTTATTTCCGATGATAACTGGGGAGATGTCCGCAAGCTCCCTAATGCAGAAGAACGTAAGCGTGGTGGCGGCTGGGGCATGTATTACCATGTTGACTATGTCGGTGCGCCTCGTAACTCCAAATGGCTGAATGTCACTCCGGTACAGAATCTCTGGGAACAGATGCAGCTTACATACGAGTATGGTGTTGACCGCCTCTGGGTACTGAATGTCGGTGACCTTAAACCGATGGAATATCCTATCACTCTTTTCCTCGACATGGCATGGGATCCTACACGTTATACTGCAGCAGACATAAAGGATCATACGGTGGAATTCTGCAGACAGCAGTTCGGTGAAGATCAGGCTGTTGAGGCTGCACGTATCCTTAACCTTTACAGCAAGTACAATGGACGAATAACAGCCGAAATGCTTGACCGTAATACATATAACCTTGCTACTGGCGAATGGAAGCAGGTTTCGGACGAGTATCTCAAGCTCGAGGCTGAAGCTCTCCGTCAGTACCTGACTCTACCTGAGGAAATGAGGGATGCTTATTTCCAGCTCATTCTTTTCCCTGTCCAGGCCATGGCCAATGTATATGAAATGTATTATGCCCAGGCAATGAACCACGCTCTGTATAAGGCGAACGATCCGGGAGCAAACTATTGGGCAGACAAGGTCGAAGCTTGCTTTGCACGTGACAAGTATCTCTCGAATCAGTATAATAACGAGATGGCAGGCGGAAAATGGAAGGACATGATGATCCAGAAGCATATAGGATATACGATGTGGAATGACAGTTTTCCTGAGGACATCCTTCCTGAGATATTCAGGGTAGAGGAGTCTGACCAGCTTCCTTCCGGTTATGTGTTCTCATCAGATCAGAGACGTGTAGTGATCGAGGCTCCGCACATATATTCAAAGAAGAATTCGGAAGAAGGAAACTGGATGCTTATTCCTGATATGGGACGTACGCTTGGAGGAGTCGCTCTCTTCCCGTATGATGTACCGGTAGAAGGTGCCAGCCTGACATACAGGATGGAAATTCCTGATGGAGTGAAGAATGTGACCGTTCATGTAGCTACGAAATCGACTCTTGCCTTCCATGACGAGCAGGGCCATAGCTACAGGGTCGGCTTCAAGGGGGCTCCGGCTGTCGAGCGTTGCTTCAATGACAAGCTCAATGAGAAGCCTGAGAATGTGTATTCGATTTATTATCCGACTGTTGCGCGTCGTGTAGCTGTAGAAAAGATCGATCTTGAACTCCCGGAGGCATCAACTTCATATGAACTTGTTATCGAGCCTCTTGATCCGGGCATTGTCTTCGAAAAGATCGTAGTCGATTTCGGAGGGTATCAGGAAAGTTATCTCATGGGTAATGAATCTTCTTATGTCAGAAAATAAACATTATTTGTCATGAAACGTTTATCATTAATTCTCTTGACAAGCCTGCTTTCCCTGGCGTCGTGCAGAAATGCTGAACCTGGCGTGGTCAAGGTCGCAGGCGGATGGATCAAAGGTAATGTCACTGAAGATCTTTGCATTTATAAAGGAATTCCATTTGCGGCTCCTCCAGTCGGAGACCTGAGATGGAAGGCCCCTCAGCCTGTCCAGCCATGGGAAGGTATCAAGGAGACAGTGAATTACGGACCAGGCCCTGTTCAGGGAGCCGGGGCTCCGAGTGAAGAGTTCTCAGAAGACTGCCTTTATCTCAATGTATGGAGTCCGGCGAAATCTCCGAAGGACAAGCTCCCTGTTCTTGTATGGATTTACGGAGGTGGCTTCTCTATGGGATCCTCTGCGTTCAATGATGGAGCAGAGCTTGCCCGTAAAGGTGTCGTGCTCGTCAGCTTCAACTATCGCGTCGGACAGATGGGCTTCTTTGCACATCCTGAACTGAGTGCGGAAAACCCTGAAGGAGTATCTGGAAACTATGGCATTCTCGATCAGATTGCCGCATTGCAGTGGATCCAGGACAATATTTCTGTATTCGGCGGTGATCCGGACAAGGTGACCATCTTCGGTGAATCTGCCGGTGGAATCTCGGTCAGCATGCTTTGTGCCTCTCCTTTGGCAAAAGGCCTTTTCAGAGGTGCGATCTCTCAGAGCGGTGGTTCATTCGGTCCTGTAGTAGAGAAGAATTACCCGGGAGAAAACATGAAAAGTCTGGAAATGGCTGAGAAAGACGGTGTTATGTTCGCTGAAGGACTTGGCGTGAAGTCTGTTGCTGAGCTCCGTGCCATGAAGCCTTCCGAGCTCGGTCGTCCTTTCGCAATGGCTGGCGGTGCATGGCCGGTAGTTGACGGTTATGTGATACCGGACGATCAGTACAGGATGTATGAGGCCGGAAATTTCAATGATGTAGATGTACTTATAGGATATAATTCCGATGAGGGAGCGAGCTTCTCTTTCGGTGGAAATGATCCTGTCGCTCATCGTGCAAGCGTCAGGGAAAGATATGAGCAGTTTGCCGATGATCTCCTTGAAGTTTATCCAGCAGATGGTCCGGTAGTCCCTAAGACCGGCCGTGACCTTGCCCGTGATGCCGCATTCGGCTGGCATACGTGGAGCTGGGCGCGCCTCCAGTCTGAAAAGGGCAGTTCCAAGGTATTCCTCTATTATTTTGACCAGCATCCTGAGTATCCTGAGGATTCTCCACGTTACGGATTCGGTTCACCTCACGGACAGGATGTGGATTTCGTCTTCAAGGCTCTGAAGGAGGAAGTATGCGATACTGACTTCGAACTATCTGACATAATGGCAACTTATTGGACCAACTTTGCGAAATACGGTGACCCTAACGGAGAATCCCTTCCTGAATGGCCGGAATTCACAAAGGATAATCATGTTGCAATGGTTCTCAAGGGAGACAGGCCTTATCCTTCTTCTGTTCCTGACGAGGATGCCATGTGGGTTCTGAATTCATATTTCGAATGGAGAAGAAACCAGTGATAACAGGCAGATGATTCAAAATTAACAGTTTTTATTTAGGATGTCGCAAGTCGTGACATCCTCTTTTTTTTGAATTGTCAATTCTGTAAAGCAAATGGTCGGAATTTAGAATCTGCCACATATTATTAATGTTATATTTGTAAATAGCATAATACGTAATAACCAAGAATTCAATAACATGAAACGACTTTTGACAATTATTCTTGTAATGACGCTGTCTGCACTAAGTGCGGCTTCGCAAGAGAACGTAAGCATCAATATCAGTTCGAAAGCGCCGTCGGGAAACATAAATCCGATGATATACGGACAGCTTTTCGAGCACATCTATTTCTCTGCAAACAACGGTGTATGGCAGGAACTGATCTATGAGCGCTCCTTCGAACCTGAACAGTATCCCGGCATTCATCCGAGAGACGGTTTCTTCGACGGATGGTATATGGATGATGACCAGGTTCTCCATTCGCCTACAAGGTATGAACAGCCTCTGAACATCACTTCCGTTGAAAGTGACGATTATGATATCACGATGGATGTAAAATGGCGTTCATACAGATTGGTCAACCGCGCATGGAGCGGTGGACTGATGGATATGAGATTCGCAGTCAAGAATCAGGCTGACGGTGAACCGTATTACGTTCGTCTTCACAATCCTTATTATGAGGCACGTATCCTCAGCACGGCTCAGACAGAGTCTCAGATCCAGGCTCAGAGCATGGCACAGGCCCGTCAGAATGCCCTGCAGGTGACCGAGCAGAACTTCTCTATCTCAAAAAAGGTGGAAAAGGAAGTTCCTGGTTTCGGAGGAAGGATGCGCAAGGTCATGACATTCGAGCCGATAGTTTACAGGATCGCTACTCCTGAACAGATCAATGAGAATCAGGACTGGCATAAGCTCCGCATAAGCTGTAAGGGAAATACCATGACCGTATATTGGGACGGCAAGAAGGTGCTCTCGAACAATAAGCTTGAAGCTGCCGGAAAGAACGATATCGTGTTCTGGGTGAATTATACCGAAGCATATTACAGAAACATCAAGGTTACATCTTCAAACGGAAAGACCGTCTATTTCGAGGGTACTCCTGAGGATGTAAAGATTCCAGCTGTAGCACCTCAGTGGAATTCTTTCGGCAATGCTGAATTCGAGATGGTCAAGGGCGATGCTATCAACATGGATTATTCTCAGAAGATCGCGGCTGTTTCAAAATCAGGAGTTTATCAGGGACCTCAGAATGTCATTCCTGGAGAAACCTTCGTCGGATCAATCTATGCTAAGGGTGACGGAGTACTTTCGGTCGGCCTGAAGAGAGGCGATGATTTCATTGTCGAACAGAAGATAGGAGTTCCCGGCAGCGAGTGGAAGAAATTCGAAATCAGTCTCCCGGCCGGAGAGAACAGCGGTGATGCGGATTTTGCCATTGCAGTAGAGAACGGTACAGTACAGATCGATCAGGTGACTCTATCAACCGCTACTGGTCAGGCCAACGGAGGTTTCAGACCGGACATACTCCAGACAGTGAAGGATCTTCATCCTACATGTCTGCGCTGGCCGGGAGGAGGTTATGTTGCTCAGTACGACTGGAAATGGGGAATAGGACCACAGGAGGACCGTCAGAGATGGCCTAACTGGATGTGGATGGATTATGATCAGAATTGTTTCGGTACAGACGAATTCATCAAGTTCTGCCGTGAGGTCAATACAGAACCGATCATAGTAGTTTCAGTAAGATTTGAACTTCCTGAGTCTGAGAGGGATCGCATTATCCAGGACGCAGCTGACTGGGTCGCATATTGCAATGAGCCTGCTACAGGCAAATGGGGAAGCATACGTGCCGCCAACGGACATCCGGAGCCGTATAATGTGAAATATTGGGAGATCGACAATGAGATGTGGGAAATGGGAATTGAGAAATACGAGGCATGTGTCCGTGATTTCTCAGAAGCCATGCGTGCAGTTGACCCTACGATCAAGATCATCGCATGCGGAGGTTTCCGTGGTCAGGACGAGGGAATGATCCAGCGCTCTGCCAACTATTTCGACTATCTCAGCCTCCACCATTATGAGCAGCCTGGCGGTTATGCCACGGGTCCTGCACGTCTCGGAGCCCAGTATGACCAGTATGCAGAGATGATCGCGAACTCTCCTAATCCGAATGTAAAGCTTTTCATCTCGGAGTGGAATCTTCAGAGCATTGACTGGAGAACCGGTCTCTTTGCCGGAGGATTTCTTAACGAGTGTGAAGCGCGTGACATCGTTGCAATCGGATCTGCCGCTCTCTTTATCCGTCGTACGGATGCTCCTGACTGGAACAATGCATTCATAAACTTCGACTATAAGGATGTGTTCGTTGCTCCTAACTATCAGGTTACCGAGCTCTGGTATGATAATTTCTCAAGATATCGTCTTGATTACGAGGGAGATACAAAGGATCTCAGCGTGGTCACCACTCTGTCTGAGGACGGACGTAACGTCATCGTGAAGGTTGTGAATGCAACTGAAAAGCCTTACCGTCTCACCATAGATGGAGATTGGAAAGGCATCGCTTCTTCACGATATGAATATTTTGCTCCAGGATCGCTTGACGTACAGAACAGCATGGAGAACAAGAATGCCGTAACACTTAAAACCTTCTCTCCTTCATTTACTGATGAACAGGTAGTGCTGGAAGTCGCTCCTCTTTCTGCCGGTGTACTGAAAATTGCCAGAAAATTCTAAACTATGATAATTATGAAAAAGATACTGATTACATCTGCTCTGACACTTCTTTCCATGATGTGCCTTGCGCAGAATCCGATTATTACGACAGCATACACTCCAGATCCTGCTCCTTTTGCATATGGTGACAAGCTCTATATGTTTACGGGACATGACGAGGATGATGCTACTTATTTCAAGATGAATGACTGGATGGTCTATTCGACTGAGGATATGGTCAACTGGACATATCTCGGTACTCCGATCTCTACAGAGACCTTCAAATGGGCATATCATGGTGACCGGGCATGGGCATCTCAGGCTGTTGAAAGAAACGGCAAATGGTATTGGTACGTCTGTCTGAACGATGCTGACAAGAAAGATGTCCTTGCAGTTGCCGTTGCTGATGATCCTCAAGGACCGTATGTCGATGCGATCGGTGCTCCGCTGGCTACGGGATGGTCATTCATCGATCCTACGATCTTCATAGACAACGATGGACGTGCATATCTGTTCTGGGGCAACAAGGGCCTGTGGTATGGCGAACTCAATGACGATATGATATCGTTCAAGGACGGATATAAGGAAGTTCCCGGTTTCCATGATCCTGAATGCTTCGGCCCGCAGTCTATGAAGATGAACTGGGCAAAGGGCAAGGAGGAGCTTATGGTAGGCTTCGAGGAAGGCCCGTGGGTCACAAGAAGGGGAGATCTCTACTATATATCATATCCTGCAGGCGGCGTGCCTGAGCATATGGCATATTCGACAGCTCCGACAATCAACGGCCCTTGGACATATCGTGGTCGCATCATGGATGAAGCTGAGAATGCCTTCACGATCCATGGCGGTGAAGTCGAGTTCAAGGGAAGGAACTATATGTTCTATCATAACGGTGCTCTTCCTGACGGCATGGGATTTCATCGTTCAGCAGCAGTGGAGGAGTTCAGGTATAATCCTGACGGAACCATTCCGTTCATTCCTTTCACAGATGAAGGACCTGCACCTGTCGGCACATTGAATCCATATGAAAGGGTAGAGGCAGAGACTATGGCGCACAGCTGGGGAGTCAAGACTGACCGTCTTGCCGGCAAGGAACACTATGTCAGGAAAATTGACAATGGAGACTGGATCAAGGTACGCGAGGTTGAATTCGGCACAGAAGGACCTGGGCAGCTTACCGTGAGCACTCTAAATTTCCGGAATCCTGCAACAATTGAATTCTATATCGATGCAATGAGCGGCGCTCCGTTCGCAGCCGTCGAGGTTGACGGAAGCGTATCCGAGCAGACTGTCGAGGTAAGAAGCAGACGCCCGATAACCGGAAAGCATGATGTATATATCCTTTTCCGTGGCGGAGACGAGCAGTTCTTCGATTTCGACTGGTGGAAATTGGACTGATTTAACTGATAACCATAATACTATTTACTATGAAACCAAGATTGATTTTCATTTCTGTGCTCATGGCATTGAGTTCGTCAATGCTTTCAGCGCAGTCATTAAAGGTGAATGACCTTGAATATTTCGAGGACAGGGGAGTCAATTTTCTTGTTTACAGCAATGAATACAACGGTATGTTCTGTGATGAGAAGACTGCTGCGATCGAGATCATTCAAAGAGGTGTACGTATTGCTACCGGTGGTGGCATACGTCTGATGAACACTCCTGAACAGTGGGATATCTATCCGGTTCTCGAGTCAAGAAAGGTTGACAAGGAAGGAAATGCCATCGAAGTGGTTCTTTATTATCCACGTTATGACTTCAGGGCAACAGTCAAGGTTACAGGCAAGGATAAAGGAGTTACCATGGCAGTTTATCTTGACAAGCCAGTCCCTGAAGAACTTGTAGGCAAGGCTGGTATGAACATCGAGTTCTTCCCTGCGACATATTTCGGAAAGTCATATCTGATGGACGGGAAATACGATATCCTTCCGAAGCATCCTTCCGGAAATACAGAGATACGTCCGATTTCGGAAAAGGTGATCCAGATCTATGGTGAGGGTGCAAGCTACTCTACATTCGATGATAGAGGCAGGGATGAATTCCTTGTTGCACATCCTCTTGCAACAGGAAATACCCTTGTGATGGCACCGGAAGACAAGAATATCCGTGTAACATTCAAGTCAGAATCCGAGATAAATCTTTATGATGGCCGCAATCTTTCGTCAAATGGAACATTTGTAGTAAGGTCCATTCTTCCTGGAAACAAGACCGGCAAGGTCGCTGAGTGGTATGTGGAGCAGGGATTCGATCCTCAGTGGGTGAGGGAGCCAAATATCGGAATTTCCCAGGTGGGTTATACGCCTGCACAGAAGAAGGTTGCCGTTGTAGAGCTTGACAAGAACTATGAAGTGCCTGCTTCTGCAAAGATCATCCGTGTTGCTGCAGACGGAAAACGTACGGTAGTTGCCGAGCCGGCTGTCAAGGAGTGGGGAGTATATTACAACCGATACAATTACGCAAAGGTTGACTTCACTTCTGTAAAGGAACCAGGTCTCTACGTGCTTCAGTTCGGTGATCACACTACCAATGTTTTTCCGATTGCCGAGAATGTATATGGTGATAAGTGGCATACGACAATGGACGTATGGCTTCCTGCGCAGATGGATCATATGGAGGTGAAGGAAGGCTACAGGGTATGGCACGGCCGCTCGAATATGGATGATGCCCTTCAGGCTCCTCTCAATGTTTCCATGCATGACGGCTACAAGATGGGAAATGAAACAAATACGAAGTATGCTCCTTATGAGCATATTCCGGGTCTCGGGGTAGGTGCATGGTATGATGCAGGTGACTTTGACATTCAGTCAGGTACCGTGATCGGCCTTACACAGCAGTTCGCTTTCCTTTGGAGCCTTTTCGGAGAAGACCGCGACCAGACATATATCGATCAGAAGACCCAGTTCGTTGACATCCATCGTCCTGACGGATATCCGGATGTACTCCAGCAGTGTGAGCATGGTGTGCTCAACCTTATCGCTCAGGTAGAGAACATCGGCTTTGTTGCGCAGGGCATCGTACAGGGAAATACATGGCAGTATGTTCATATCGGTGACGGTTCTGCACAGACAGACGGATATATATATAATCCTGCTCTGAGACCATATGATGTAGTTGGCGGAACGTCAGGTACATGTGATGACCGTTTCGCTTTTACAGGAAATTATTCACCTGCCGGTCAGATGTCAACTATAGCAGCTATGGCTGCTGCAGCACGTGCACTCAAGGATTATAATCCGGAAGTCTCTGCAAAGGCTCTGAAACTGGCAGTTAAGCTCTGGGATGAGAATTTTGAAGCTGCAGATCCTGCAAACAATCAGAACACGACCAACAGATGGATGCGTGGTGAGCAGAGAACAGGTGCGGCCATCCAGCTATGGAGGGCTACCGGCGAGCAGAAATATAAGGATTTCTTCCTTCCTAAGGTAATGGAACAGCTGAAAAACCAGCCGGATCAGCAGCGTGGCGGTCAGGGCGGATACTTCCGTGCACCTAACCTTAATACGGCTCTCGAACTCTATCCTCTTCTTGATGATGAATTCAAGGCTGCCGTTAAGGCTGCAGTACCTGCATATGTTAAGGCTGTGGAGGCGATTGCTGCCGAGAACCCTTACGGTGTTCCTGTATCGGGACGCGGATGGGGAGGTACAGAGGTGGCTCTCAACTGGGCATACAACAACTATCTCGTATGGAAATATTTCCCTGATATGATCGATCCTGAACTCGTTCTTAACGGAATGCATTTCATTTTCGGCCGTCATCCTTATTCAAATGTTTCCTTTGTCAATTCCGTAGGAGTCCATACAAAGAAGGTGGCATATGGAACCAACCGTGCTGATTATACGGTGATTCCTGGTGGAATTGTTCCTGGTCTTCTGATCATGAATCCTGACTTCATGGAGCATAAGGATGATTACCCGTTCCTTTGGGGTGAAAACGAGTGCTGTACACGTAATGTGCCGCAGTTCGTGATGCTTACCCTTGGTGCAGAGGAGATTACAAAGGCTATGAACAAATAATGAAGCAGACTATGAAAAATAATGGAATAGTATTGGTCCTCGGCCTCATCCTTTCATGGATGAGTGCCCAGGCTCAGGAATACAAGATCAACGATCTCGGCTATTTTGAAGAGACGGGAGCGAACATCCTTGTCTATAGCAATCAGTACAACGGAATATTCTGTGACGAGAAGACTGCCGGTGTGGAGCTTATCCAGCGTGGAGAACGTATTTCTACAGGCGGTGGCGTACGTCTGATGAATACTCCGGAACAGTGGGATATTTATGGCGAACTTGTCGAGAGAAACGTTGACAAGGACGGCAATGTGATTACTGTTGATTTTATATACAAGGCCTACGATTTCAAATACACGATAAAGGTATCTTCTGCCGAAAAGGGCGTGAAGATGGCCGTGTATCTTGATGAGCCGGTACCTGCACAGCTCGTGGGCAAGGCCGGTATGAACATGGAGTTTTTCCCAGCTCCGTATTTCGGAAAGACCTTCCTTATGGATGGCGAGGCTTCTATTCTGCCAAGACATCCCGCAGGAACTACCGAAATGCGTCCTGTCAGCGAGAAGGTCACCCAGATCTTCGGACTTTCGACTTTCGATGACCGTGGAAGGGACGAGTTCATTGTCGCAGCTCCGATAGCTACAGGTCACAATCTTGTACTTGCACCGGAGGACGATGATCTTCGCGTCAACATCATTTCAGAGTCGGAGATCAATCTTTTTGACGGAAGAAACCTTTCTCAGAACGGAACATTCGTAGTACGTACCTTCCTTCCGGGAGGAAAGACGGGAAAGGTTGCCGAATGGACAATTGTTCCGTCATATGATCCGGAATGGAGAAGAGATCCTAATATCGGTATTTCCCAGATCGGTTATACACCTGCTCAGAAGAAGGTTTCTGTAGTGGAGCTCGATAAGAATTCCCCTGTAGCTGCAAAGGCAAGAATCCATAGAATCGATGCGGACGGAAATGACAAGGTCGTACTTGAGCCGGCTGTAAAGGAGTGGGGAGTGTTCAACAACCGTTACAACTATGCCCTGATCGACTTCTCTAAGGTTACGACACCTGGTCTTTACTATATCGAGTATGATGGTTTCAAGACAAATGCATTTCCGATCAGCTCTGATGTATATGCCGGAAAATGGCATACGACAATGGATGTATGGCTTCCTGCCCAGATGGATCATATGAGGGTGAAGGAAGGATACCGCATCTGGCATGATCTTTCAAATGTTGACGATGCACTCCAGGCACCTGTGAACTTCGAGATGCATGACGGATACAGGTCTGGCCCTGAGACATTTACTGACTATGAGCCTTGGGAGCATATCCCAGGTCTTGGAGTTGGTGCATGGTATGATGCAGGAGACTTCGATATCCAGGCCGGAACCGTAATCGGAATGACCTCACAGCTTTCAGACCTCTGGGAGAAATTCAATCCGGAAAGAGACCAGACTTTCATAGATCAGAAAACCCAGTTCGTCGATATGCACCGCCCAGACGGTACTCCTGATGTTATCCAGCAGGTTGAGCACGGTGTGATCAATCTCATTGCTCAGGTTGAGAATATCGGATTCGTAGCACAGGGTATTGTACAGGTGAACATGTGGCAGTATCCTTTCCTTGGTGACGGCGGTTCGCAGACTGACGGACTCCTTTACAATCCGTCTCTCCAGCCTTTCCAGATTTACGGACAGACTTCGGGAACACGTGATGACCGTGTCGCATTTACAAGCAATTACAGCCCTGCTGGCCAGATGTCAACGATAGCTGCAATGGCTTCTGCTGCACGTGTACTCAAGGAATACAGGCCTGAGGTGTCAGACAAGGCTCTTTCTCTCGCAATCAAGCTTTGGGATGAGAACTTCGAGGCTGCTGATCCTGCAAATTCACAGAATACAGGTCGCAGAATGAGGGGAGACGGCCGTATCAACGCTGCCATCCAGCTCTGGCTCACTACAGGTGAGGAGAAGTATAAGGATTTCTTCTATGACAAGGTGCTTGCCCAGCTTGATGCGGAAAGGCCTAATCTGAATGTCGCCCTTTCTCTCTATCCTCATATGGACAAGAATTTCCAGAAGAAGGTCAGGAATGCTGTTCCTGCATTTGTAAAGGCACAGAAGGCTACAGCTCAGTCAACTCCGTATGGCGTTCCTGTTTCAGGAAGAGGCTGGGGTGGTAACGGAACAGTCATTTCATGGGCATACAACAACTATATGGTATGGAAGTATTTCCCTAAGATGATCGATCCTGAGATGGTTCTTGCCGGACTCAATTATCTTTACGGATGTCATCCGGTTTCAAACCTCTCATTCGTCACTTCTGTAGGCGTGAACACAAAGAAGGTGGCTTACGGAAACAACAGGGCCGATTATACGGTAATACCTGGAGGTATCGTTCCCGGTATCATGATGATGAGTCCTGATTATATGGAACATAAGGATGATTATCCTTTCCTTTGGGGTGAGAACGAGTGCTGTACAGGTACAGTTCCTCCATATGTGATGCTCTCCCTTGCATGCGAGGAGGTTGCAGCAGCATTGAACAAATAAGCGGAATGACGGCTGGCTATTTCAAAGTCCAGCCGTTATCTCCATGATATATCATCAGCCGGGTCATTCCACCGTCGATACAGATGTTTTCGCCGGTAATGAACCCGGCTTTTTCCGAACAAAGATAGAGAACCATGTCCGCTATGTCGCGAGGATTGCCTACTCGTCCGCATGGCTGCTGGACTGCATCAGGTCCCTCATATGTGGTATATGATGTGTCTATCCAGCCAGGAGATATGGAATTGACACGGATCCGGCCTGCGAAGCTTACGGCAAGAGCATGTGTAAGCGCAGCGATTCCTCCTTTGGCTGCTGTGTAGCTTTCAGTCTGAGGCTGGCTCATCCTGTCTCGTGAAGACGATATGTTAATTATGCATCCTCCATCTGCAAAATGTTCTGAAAACAGCTTCGAAAGATAGAACGGGGCTGTCACACCTACATCCAGGGCATATCGGAATTCTTCATATGTGCATTCATCTATGCCTTTCATTATCGGGAGAGCATTGTTTATCAGGTAATCGATATGGCCGTACCTTTCGATCACTTCTGCTGCAAATGATTCAAGTACAGCCTTTTGTGAAATATCCCCGACGTAATGGTTTCCTTCCTGTCTGTCAATTATGCATATATTGGCTCCGGCTTCAGCGAATTCTTCCGCTATGCATCTGCCTATGCCTTGTGCACCGCCAGTTATGACGACTACCTTGTCTTTGAATTCCGTCATGATGTAATTAATCAGATCAATGCATAAAGCATAAATGTCCAATGAGCCATAATTGCTGCCACGAGACCTCCGATGGTGTGGGCTATGATGGCCTTTGAGGTAAGCTTCCTGTATCCCAATGTATCGAGCATGGCCGTGTGGGTGCTGAGAAATCCGCTCCAGCACATGCCGATTGCAGTAAATACCGCTATGGCATTGCCGTCGATCCATCCGGCCTGCATAAAGTTAGGAATTAGTCCGAGTGCTGCACCTACTGCTCCCAAGGCAGTGATAGGGAAGGCTATCAGATGCGGATCTGTGAACCCGAAAAGCCATTTGAAAACAAATTCCAGCTTGCTTCCTATCCAAGGCAGGAGTCCGACTCCTTCATAAGCGGCGCCTGTGTATTCTCCTGTAGATCCAGGTCCGAAGGTAAGCAGCATAACGAGAGTCGATATGATGAGTACACCTGGAATTATTGCGATTCCTACATCCACTCCGGTTCTTCCACCGTCCAGAAGAGAGTCGAGAATCCTTTGGAACATAGGCTTTTTCTCTTCGTCATCTTCTGCCTTCACTTCCTGGACGGTTACCAGTACCTCTTCATCCTTGTATTCAGGATATGATTTGATTATGAACCGCTGCATGAGGCGTGTAGATACGATGCATCCGCATACAGCACCGAAAAGTCCTATGAACGGTTCTACATAGAATCCCTGGCCGACCATGAATACGATTACAAGAAGTCCCATGCCGAATGCTGTTCCGAAATTGGTCAGTGAGATGAACTGGTATTTTTTGAAGTAGGAACTGAATTCCTTGTCCTGAGCGAGCGATATGATTGCAGGATTGTCAGAAAGGAAAGTGAGTATGGCTCCCAATGCAGACACTCCGGGAAGATTAAACAAAGGCTTCATCAAAGGCCTGAGAATCTTCTCCAGCAGGCTGACTACTCCGAATTCGACAAATATTCGTCCGATCGCACCTGTGATCACGCATATCGCCATGATATAGAATACAGTGTTCAGCAGCAGGTCATGTGCCGTGTTCATCAATGTGTTCAGCATGTTTGCCATGCCCATCTGTGATCCCAGATAACCGAAAAGGCCGAATACGATCAAAAGGCATATGATTCCAGGCGGTATCCAGTTGTAAAGTTTGCGGAATGAGAACTTCATGACAGTCAGTTTATTTGTTATCTCTTGATGTTGAGCAGGTTCATGAACCAGGTGACTCCGGCATCAACAATAGTCTGATGCGGCTGGAGAGCTCCTGAAGCTGACGAGTTGACTCCGGTAGTATGGCAGCAGTTCAGGTGGAGCCTGAAATTCCTGCTGCTCTTGACAGGGAAGTACTCGATACCTCCTCCTACACGTGTGATACTTGTGCCCGGGAGAACACACCAGTCTCCGATTTCGTCTGAATCATTGAAGTCATGAGTGACCTTTGCAAAAATGTTGATGCAAGGTGACGGACTCCATTGCAGTTTTCCTATCACCGACATGTCCCTGCCGAGGAACTCTCTTGCGCTGACAGCCCTGTTCATTATATCAAGATCCAATGTGAAGTCGTTGAATGTGAACTTGTTGCCGAGAGCTATGTAATTGATGAATCTGCCCGGCATGTATTCAATCATATTGACTGACCAGATGGAACTGAACAGTCCGTGTGATCCGTACCACATGGCATTGCAGGCGAACATTTCCTTATAATCTGGATTGATTGCATAATTACGGAAAGGACTCTCGCAAACCTGCAGAAGGAACTTGTCATTCATGTCATCGGTCGTATATGCACCGCTTAATCCGATCTTGTAACAGGGGATGTTGTTCCAGTACTCCGAGCAGAAATATAGGTCGATAGGGGCTCCGTCATATTCGAATCCACCTATTCCTACGACCTGTTTTCCTGTCGATGCACTCCAGTTTCCCTTTGTATATGTGACGGTCATCCAGTCTGTGGCATCGAAGAAGCTTGCGTCCTTGTTCGGCTTGTTCAGCCTCTGTCTGTAAGAGTATGTAAGGCCGTCGGTGATAGTACCGTCCATGCGGATATTAAGGTATTTTCCCTTGAAGCCGCTGTTGGTATTGATCTTTGTGTCCTGAATGTATTCCTGCAGGTAATCGACGCGGGTTTCCAGACGAAGAGTCAACAGTCCGCTGTCTTGGGCATTTGCAGCTACAGTAAATATGACCAGAAGCAGCGTCAGTACGGTATGTTTCATAAGTTCAGTGTTGTTAGTATGCAAATGTAGAAAAATTCCGTCTCATGATACAAATTTGCAAATAAAAAGTTCAATTATTAAACCGGCGTCATTCTTTTACGTCTATATTTGTATGTTAGAAAACATATAACAACACTAAACTGATATGATAATGAAAAGAATCTCGACAATCGCCCTTACCCTTATGATGGGCGCAGTTTCTGTGTTCGCACAGGGACCGTGGGGAAGAGGACCGGTAGAAGATCCTACAGGTTACAAGGACACTTACAAGGATTATTTTACAGTCGGAGTTGCTGTCAACATGAGGAATGTGACTGATCCTGATCAGATCGCACTCATCAAGAAGAACTTCAACAGCATTACTGCAGAGAATGACATGAAGGTCGTTTCTCTTCAGCCACGCGAAGGCGAGTGGAACTGGGAGAATGCTGACAAGATCGCAAACTTCTGCCGTGAGAACGGTATTCCTCTCCGCGGACATACACTTTGCTGGCACAGCCAGTTCGCAGACTGGATGTTTGTTGACGAGAACGGAAACGATGTTTCCAAGGAAGTATTCTATGAGCGTCTCAGAACTCACATCCACACAGTTGTAAACCGTTATAAGGACATCGTTTATGCATGGGATGTTGTAAACGAGGCAATGGCAGATGGTGACGGCCGCAGATCTCCTTGGATGAGAGAGGAGCCAAGCCCATATCGCCAGTCAAGACATTTCAAGCTCTGTGGTGACGAGTTCATCGCTAAGGCTTTCGAATTCGCTCATGAGGCTGACCCTGACGCTCTCCTTTTCTACAATGACTACAATGCAGCTGATCCTGCAAAGCGTGACCGTATTTATAATATGGTGAAGAAGATGCAGGATGCTGGTGTTCCTATCCACGGTATCGGTATGCAGGGCCACTACAACATCTACGGTCCAAGCAACGAGGACATCGAGGCTGCCATCATCAAGTATTCGGAGCTCGTTGACAATATCCACTTCACTGAGCTTGATATCCGTATCAATGAGGAAATGGGTGGTCAGCTCCAGTTCAGCCGCGGTCAGGCAGGTGAGGTTCCTGGTTACATCAAGACTCTCCACGAGGCAAAGTATGCTGACCTCTTCAAGATCCTCCGCAGACATAAGGACGTCATCAAGAACGTGACATTCTGGAATCTCAGCGACAAGGATTCATGGCTTGGCGAGAACAACTATCCTCTTCCATTCGACAAGGAGTACAAGCCGAAGAACGTTTACCGCATCATCAAGAACTTCGATCCTGCTCTTGACAATGCAGAGATCAAGGAAGACTTCGTTCCTTCTGTGATGAACCAGCCAGGTCAGCAGTATCCTATGGTCAACTCACAGGGTTATGCCCGCTTCCGCGTAGAGGCTCCTCAGGCAAGATCTGTAATCGTCAGCCTCGGACTCGGCGGACAGGGTGGTACAGTTCTCCACAAGAACGCTGAAGGCGTTTGGGAAGGAACTACCGGCGGTCCTATGGACGAGGGATTCCACTACTATCACCTTACAATCGACGGTGGTGTCGTAAATGACCCGGGTGCAAAGAACTATTATGGTTCAGTTCGTTGGGAAAGCGGTATCGAGATCCCTGCACACGATCAGGACTTCTATCAGGTGAAGGATGTACCTCACGGACAGGTAGTTCAGGTTCTCTTCCCATCTCCAAGCACAAACAGCACAAAGCGTGCATTCGTATATCTCCCTCCACAGTACGACGGAAAGAAGAAGTTCCCTGTACTCTATCTCCAGCACGGTTGGGGTGAGGACGAGACAGCATGGAGCCGTCAGGGACATGCAAACCTCATCATGGACAACATGATCGCGGCAGGCGAGTGCAAGCCTTTCATCATCGTGATGACCTATGGTATGACAAACGACGTGAAGTTCGGCGGACTCGGCGGATTCAACTTCAAGGATTTCGAGACTGTTCTCGTTGACGAACTCGTTCCTTATATCGATGCTAACTTCAAGACTATCGCAAAGAAGGATTCACGTGCTATGGCAGGTCTTTCAATGGGTGGTATGGAGACAAGAAACATCACTCTTGCACGTCCTGAGGTATTCGGCTACTATGGTCTCCTTTCAGGTGGCGTCTATACACCGGAGGATATCAAGGATCCTGATCAGGTGAAGGGTATCTTTATCAGCTGCGGCGGCAAGGAAGGTCCGGATCGCATCATGCAGGCTGCTGAGGCTCTCCAGGCTGCTGGCTTCAATGCAAAGGGTTATGTGTCTCCAGGAACAGGCCATGAGTTCCTTACATGGCGTCGTTCACTCCGCGAAATGGCTCCAATGCTCTTCAAGTAGCAAGAATAGCTATAATATCATATCTTTACCAGCATGTCCGTCGGTCATGCTGGTATTTTATCTATATTTGTAGGAGAATCATTTAATAAAGCTGATATCATGAAAAAATCTCTCATTCTTGTTCTGTCGCTCCTTTTCTTGACATTATCTGCTTCTGCTCAGACTCCGGGTAAGGTACGCCTTCCGAAACTGATCAGTGACAAAATGGTACTTCAGCGTGATGTGGAGCTGGATATCTGGGGATGGGCTGATCCCGGCACATGGGTGACTGTCAGATTCAACGGCGGTTATTATGAGACAAAGACCGGTGATGATGGCAGATGGACTGTAACCCTTCCTCCTCAGCCTGCCGGTGGCCCGTATCTTATGGAGGTAAATGAAACAGCTATCCGTGATGTCCTTGTGGGAGATGTATGGCTGTGTTCCGGTCAGTCAAATCAGGAGACACCTATACACAGGCTTACTGAGATGTTTCCGGAGATCAATCTGTCTGACAACAACAAGATACGTCACTATAAGGTTCCTACACAGGATTCAAAGGAAGCTCTTCAGGAAGAGATCGCAGGCAATGCAGTATGGCATTCCGGAGTTGCTTCCGAAGTGATGAACTGGACTGCTCTGGCATATTTCTATGCCCTTGAAGCTTATAACAAGACCGGAGTTCCTCAGGGAATGCTGGTTTCAAGCCTCGGTGGATCTGAAATAGAAAGCTGGATAAGTCAGGAGTACCTCAAGGACTTCCCAAGGCTCATTCTTGACAAGGAAGCGCTTGCTGCTCAGGAAGAAGCATCGAAGGACAAGGGTGAAGGTGTCTGGAATATGCCGGATATCGATGACTCGGACTGGGGAACCATGCAGATGCCGGGCACATGGAGAGAGAACGGTCTGGATGTCCGTGGAACAGTATGGATGAGAAAGGATTTCGATATTCCTGCTGAGATGGTCGGAAGACACGCGAAACTAAGCATGGGTACGCTTGTCCATAACGACCAGGTATATGTCAATGGAGTATTCGTTGGATCGACCGGATATGAATATCCTCCTCGTCGTTACCATATTCCGGCAGGAGTCCTAAGAGAAGGAAAGAATACAGTGGTTGTAAGACTGAATGCACCAGGTGGAAACGGTGAGTTCATAAAGGACAAGCCATACAAGATTATCGGTGATGCTGCAGAGATCGATCTCACAGGTACATGGAAATATAAGGTGGGTACAGACATGGCTGAAGTCTTGAAATATGCCGACCGTCTCAAGAACCGCAAAACTGCCGGATCCGGTCTTTACAACGGAATGATCTATCCTATACGCAATTACAAGGTAAAGGCAGCCATCTGGTATCAGGGTGAGAGCAATTCCGGAAGAGCTCATGAGTATGGAACTCTTATGACGAATCTGATCAGCAACTGGCGTGAGCTCTGGAACATGCCTGACATGCCGTTCCTCCTGATGCAGCTTCCTAACTTCATGCAGAAGCATTCTCAGCCTACAGACAGCGGCTGGGCAAGGATCCGTGAGGCTCAGCTTCAGGCTTTCAGGACCATTCCAAACACTGCTCTTGCTGTGACTTATGATGTAGGAGAATGGAACGATATTCATCCTTTGGATAAGAAAACGATGGCAAAGAGGCTTTTCCTCGGAGCACGCAAGGTGGTTTATGGTGAGAAACTGACATATTCAGGTCCTGTCTATAAGGATATGAAGATAGACGGAAACAAGATAATCATTTCCTTTACGGAAACCGGCAAGGGACTCGCCATCCGTGGTGGAGAAAAGGTGCTCAGACATTTTGCTATAGCAGGGGAAGATCAGAAGTTCGTATGGGCAGATGCCGTCATAAAGGGCAATACTGTCATTGTCAGCAGCGAAGAGGTCGAGAACCCTGTAGCTGTACGTTACGCTTGGGCTGACAATCCTGACGAGGCAAACCTCATTAACAAGGAAGGACTACTTGCTTCTCCTTTCAGAACAGACAATTGGTAATGCTTAATATTGAACTTATGAAAAAGACATTTCTATTTGCCGCGGGGCTTGTACTCGCATTGGCAGCGTCCGCAGAAGAGCGCAGGTTCACGAGTCCTGACGGAAAGATTGAAGTAACTGTCACAGATACAGACGGAACGCCGGATTACAGCGTGACATATGAAGGTAACGCATTCATACTTTCATCTCCTCTCGGACTCAATACGAGCATGGGGGATTATACTTCCGGAATGACCCTTCTTCCTGAAAAGGAGGCTCCTAAGCTTGTCGGGCAGCAGTACAGTGTAAAGACCATCAAGCAGAGCAAGGTTGACTACAAGGCGACAGAAGCTGTATTTACATTTGCAAAAGATGACAGGACCGTTTATGATGTCATCTTCCGCGTTTCAGACCGTGACGTTGCATTCAGATATAGGATGTATCCTCGCAGAAACACTCTCTCAACAGTAATACTCAGCGAGGCTACAGGATTCCAGCTTCCACAGACCGCTACCTCATTTCTTTGCCCTCAGGTAAAGCCAGGTGGCGGATTTGCAGGTACATATCCAAGTTATGAGACAGGTTATACTCTTGACGAGCCGGTCGGAAAGAACGGTTGGGGAGAGGGATATACCTTCCCATGCCTCTTCAGGAATGAAGACAAGGGATGGATCCTCATATCAGAGACAGGAGTCAGCAGCGCTTACTGTGCCAGCCGTCTGTTGGGACAGCCTGACGGACTTTATACAATAGGTTTCCCACAGGAGGGTGAGAATAACGGTAACGGTTCAGCCGCTCCGGGAATTCCGCTTCCTGGCATGACTCCATGGCGTACCATCACTCTTGGAACTACTCTTGCCCCTATCATGGAGACAACTGTTCCTTTCGATCTTGTAGAGCCGCTTTACGAGCCTTCAAAGGATTATGTCTATGGTGCAGGATCATGGAGCTGGATCATCGGTATGGACGGAAGTACTGTTTATGACGAGCAGAAGCGATATATCGATTTTACTGCTGAAATGGGTTATAAGACTGTCCTTGTTGACGCTCTCTGGGACACTCAGATCGGACGTGACAAGATCGCTGAGCTTGCTGAATATGCTGAAACCAAGGGAGTAGCCCTCTTCTTGTGGTATAACTCTAACGGATATTGGAACCATGCTCCACAGGGCCCTAAGGGCATAATGGACAATACGATAGCCCGTCGTCGTGAAATGGCCTGGATGCAGAGCATAGGTGTCAGAGGCATAAAGGTGGATTTCTTCGGAGGTGACAAGCAGGAGACAATGAAGCTTTACGAGGATATTATGGCTGATGCAAACGATTACGGCATTCTCTGCGTATTCCACGGATGTACATTGCCACGCGGCTGGGAAAGGATGTATCCGAACTATGCTTCAAGCGAGGCCGTGCTTGCCAGCGAGAATCTCCACTTCTCTCAGGGCGCATGCGACAATGAAGCATTCAATGCCTGCATACATCCGTTCATCCGCAACACTGTCGGCAGCATGGACTTCGGAGGAAGCGCACTCAACAAATATTATAATGCAAAGAATGAACCTCGCGGAAGCGTACGCCGTACATCTGATGTATTCGCATTGGCTACAGCGGTAATGTTCCAGAGCCCGATCCAGCATTTCGCTCTTGCTCCTAATAACCTTACTGACGCTCCTGCATGGGCTGTTGACTTCATGAAGAATGTTCCTACTCTCTGGGATGAGGTGAAGTTCATTGACGGATATCCTGGCAGATATGTTATCATGGCCCGCCGTAACGGTGACAAATGGTTTGTCGTGGGAATCAATGCTCAGGAGCAGACTCTTGAAACAGAGATCGACCTTGCCATGTTCAATCCTGGTGATGTCGTGAAGTGCTACACAGACGACGAAAAATTATGCGGCTCTGTGTCTGATGTCAAGATCAGAAAGAACCGCAAGATCAAAGTCTCGATCCCTTGTAATGGAGGATTCGTGTTGGAAAACTGATTACTGAATAGAGATATATTCTTCTATAAAGGCTAAAAGACTGTCAAGCTCTTCTTCATCCGAAGCACTTGTGAGGATGGTGAGGAGCTTGGTTTCTTCTCCCTTTTCAACACCGATGCAGAGGAAGCAGCATGATGCGCCGTCTTCGGTCTTGAAATCGAATCCATATGCCTCGTGTTCCTTGAATGTGCATGAGAATATCGGCTCCTCCTCGGCTGTATCGATGTCATCCATGAATTCCTCGAAGGTTCCTCCAGCCTCCATGAGAGCATCGGATCCTTCAGGCATAGGACCGTAGCTGATCATGATGCTTCTGATGTCTCCTTCTTCAGCTGAGATATCTATGCAAGCGCATTGACGGCCGTCAGGCTCGTCATACATATCTGTTTCCGCTGTCCATACTTCCGGAATCTGAAGGGTTACCCCTCCGTAGAATATCTGTTTGAGATTGATTTCCATATTGTTTTGTATTATTGATTTGTCTGTTCTGTGAAGTCAATATAGTAAGGGGAAGGGAAGTGCATTCCATAGACCATAAGCTTCTCTTCCTCAGCAGTCCTGATAAGCGCCTTGCGTGCGGCTGCGGCATTTCCCTTGTCCATGTCGAAGCGTGCGCAGAACTCCGGATGTTCCATCTGAAGCGCTGTTCCGTGCATGATGTCGCCTGCTATCATGATGTTGCCTATACGGTACATGGTGTGTCCTGCAGTATGTCCGTATGCCGGAACTGCCTTTATCCCGCATGGAAGTTCATCTTCAGGACTGAAGGTCCGGATTCTGCCTTCATATTTTCCGAGAGCCTGGCGCAGCCTTGCTGTCTGTTCTTCAGGCATCGAAAGCCATGAGTCGAGTTCTACGCTGTTTATATGGAGCACTGCATCGGGAAAGGCTGCCGAATCATCCTTTAACAGTCCTCCGAAATGGTCTCCGTGTAGATGCGTGATGAAGATATGGTCAATGTCCTGCGGCTTTACCTCCAGCTGTTCCAAGGTCGGAAGGAGCTGTGAGTCAGGTGCTCCGTTTGCGGCGTCGAACAGGATTTCCTTGCCTCCTGTCTTTACCAGAAATGCACATACGGAGGAAGGAATTCCGTCTTCAATGCCGAGCTCTTCAATGAGACTGTCCGGTGCTTCCGGGAACAGGGCTCTTGACATCATTCTTGGTTCCACATTATCCTGAATAGGATATACTTCCACTTCAGGATGACTGCCTGTGCACGATATGGTCATCGCAGCAGCAAGGCATAGAAGGATTGTTGAAAAGTCTTTCATGGCTGTATCGATTTTATCTGTTGACTGCTTCCGGTGTCCAGTTGCTGAAGAACCTGATCACCTTGTCTCTGTTGTAGCCGTTGCCTTCTTCAAGAAGACTTGAATCCTGGGTGTGGATCACATTTCCTTTTCCGTCGAGCACGACAAGCACAGGGAAGCCGAACCTTTCAGGATTCTTGAGTCTTTCGAGCATCTTCAGGGTCGTTTCATCCTTTGGCTTACGTGGATTGTAATTTACATGTATATAGCAGAAATTGTCATTGACAAGTCCGGAGATCTCCTCGTCCTTTGAGATGAAATCAGCAAACATCAGACACCATCTGCACCAGTTGCCTCCGACCTGACAGATTACGAACCTGCCCTCTTTCCCGGCTTTTCTGACGGCCTTATCAATCTGTTCCATCTGGTCAGCCTCTTCATCATAGATCTTTTTAAGGTTTGACTGTGCACCTGCTGAAATGACTGCCATCATTCCGATAAGTGAAATTAGTATGATTCTTTTCATATATTCGAAAATATTAAAGATTAGCGATCCATAGGGTAGCGGACGCCCCATTCTTCTCTCAGGGCATCCATCTGCTTCATTATGCTTATAGTCTCTTCATGAGGCATCATCGGTGACTCAAGGAGCCCTTCTTCCAGACATCTGCGACACTCAAGAACCTGATACTCATATCCGTTCACCATGGATTCAGGTCTGGTATATCTTGCAACCAGTTCGTAATTCCTGTAAACCTCCACGACTTCAGGACAATTGATGTTGTCAACCCTTATATATCCTTCGGTTCCGCTGATTATGCCCTGACGGTCATTGAGACAGAGGGCTCCGGACTGAAGATTGGCCATCTTTCCGTCTGCGTAGCTCAAAGATATGGATTCATGCATATCCATTCCTGACGGGCCGATATGGCAATTGCTGACGGTTCTGACAATATCGGTTCCGAAATACATTCTTGCAAAGTTCAGAGAATATACTCCGAGATCGAGCAAAGCACCTCCGCAAAGATCTGCTCTGACGATCCTCTCCTTGAATTCCATCATATAGCAGAGGGTGGCAGTCAATACGCGAGGTTCTCCGATGATGCCGCTTTTCATGATCTCGCTTACCTTGTGCGAAAGAGGCATATATCTCGTCCAGATTGCTTCTGTAATGAAGATGCCACGGCTTCGTGCAGTACTTATCAGTTCCTCGGCTTCTGCCGCGTTTGCCGTAAATGCCTTTTCTACCAATACCGGCTTTCCGTGATCAAGAGCCAGCATCGCATGCTGATAATGATGAGAGTGCGGAGTGGCTATATATACCAGATCGACCGACTCGTCCGAAACCATTTCCTCATAGCTTCCATATGCCTTGGGAATATTCCATTCGTCTGCAAATGATTTCGCCTTTTCTATTGAACGTGAGGCGATTGCGTGAACTTCGACATCTTTTAAAGGACTGAGCGCCTCAGCCATCTTGTGAGCTATCCATCCAGCTCCGATTATTCCTACCTTGAACATATCCTTTTGTTTAGAATCCGGCCCAGAATTTTACCCAATATTCACCTTCCATCTCTTTCCATGTGCTTGCTGCCTGCTCATAGATGAATCTGGTATATGCATTGAGAACGGCAGGGGAGACTTCAGACTTCGGCAATCCTTCTACCGCCATTTCCTCCAATCTGAGAATATTCTCATTGAAACCATCCTTTGTGCTCTGCCACTGAATGGTGGCAAGTCTGTTTGCCCTGCGGAACTGCCAAAGCATACAGTCAGGTTCATATTCCTTCTGACCGCATGTCCAGAACGCTTCAGGAAGCTCTGTCGTGCCACAGAATATCGGAATCCTCGGACTCTGTCCCGGATTGTCAACAGAGAACCAGCATACACCTCCCACCTCGTCAGGAAGCCAGTTGCGGAGCTGGGTTACATGAGAATATGCACACCATGCTACAGCTACGGTTCTGCGGAATTCAACAAGATCGGGAACAATCGTGTTCAGTGTCTTGAGTTCCGTGGTAGTCAGCCAAGGATTGGCGACTGGACTCTTTACCGTATCTGCCGGCTGAGAATCAGTTGCAGCCTTTGCCAGGACAATGTTCTTCGTCATATCGAAGTCAGTTCCCTCGTATGTCTCTCTGAGCATTGCCATCACATCGCGGACATCAACCTTCTTCTCCGGTTTTACGGAGAACGGAATCTCATCCATGTCGTAAGTCAGTCCGAGAGATGGTGCGAAGCGGTCAAGTATGAAAAACTCACGATCATTGAAGTTCTTTCCTTTTGCATAATCGGTATTGAAGGCCTTCCAGAAGATGAAATCACCTTTACCATCCCACAGCCCGTTATCCTTTGCGACTTCCTCGACATTATCTGAAGCCATGAAATGATCCTTGTCACGACGGTTTATCTTACCTATTCTCGGAATATTGGCAGAAACAGCCACTTCATCATCAGGTACGCGCTGGGCTACCCATGCTGCACCGATCTTGTCTTTGCCGATTCCTGTTATCTCAAACTGCCATACCTCGTTCTTGTCAGCGACTGTAAGGCATTCTCCTCCGTCGCCATATCCGTACTCCTCTGCAAGAGAACCCATAAGACGAATGGCATCCCTTGCATTGTCGCATCTCTGCAGTGCAACTCTCTGGAGTTCTTCTATCATGAACCATCCTTCCGGATTGATAAGTATTTCAGGACCGGTGAAAGTTGTCTCTCCGATAGCAAGCTGCTTCTCGTTCATGCATGGATATGCCGTGTTGAGATAAGCATACGTATGGGCGACCTGTGGAATCTCTCCCATGACCTTTACCCCGGTGGTGTCGCCTCTGAACGCGGTATGCATGGTTCCTCTGAGCACCTGATGCATTGTTCCCGGTTCATGGTCTGCCGCAGGCTCCATATATGACCAGGTACGGTATCTTCCATCGCAGGTATGTGATGTTATTACTGATCCGTCAGACGAAGCAAGACGTCCGACCATAATGCTCGTACAGCTCTGACCGCTGAAATCCTGCTCCTGTCCGAATGTCTTCAGACATATGAGAAGCGAAATGAATAGAAGAACCTTTTTCATTATTAATCTGTTTGTTTAATCTCACGAAGTTAATCAAGATTCTTCAAAATAAAAAGTGCCTCCGTGAAGGAGACACCTTTAAAGCTTATTTTACTGTTTTGAGAGCCTTTTTCAGGAGTGCCTTGGATGGCTCGACAGGCAGATCGCAAGGCTCGAGATACCAGCGTACCGTCCAGCTTGTTTCCTCACCTGGCTTAAGTGTCGTATAAGCACCCTGCTCCTCGATTTCGACGAAAGTCTTGCCGATGTTCGCATAAATCTGGATCTCTGCTTCAGCCGGTGCAGGCTCAGATTCCTTCAGGTCTGGGAAGCTCTTCATGAAAAGCATACCTTTATCATAGAATGCAAGCCATCCGTTTCCGTCAGCATTGATCTTTCTGTTGACGCGGGCCTCGTCCATCGAATACCATGCAGCCTTCTGTGTGAACACGAAAGGCAATGTCTCCATGTTGTTGCCCGGAGTCACTTCGTCAGCCTGGAAGAACACTATACCGCCATTCGGAACTCGTGAAATCTCCCAAGGTGCCACCTGGCGTGTTTCATCAGATTCGTTGATGATGGTATATGTAATTACAAAGGCATTGTCTTTCGGATCTGTAGTGAATACCTTTCTTATCCTGTAGCCGAATCTCTCTGATTTCTGGCCCTCGAGAACAAGACTTCCTGATTTCACCTCGGCTGCAAATGGCTTCGTGTCATATTCAGGTACAGGAGGCCAGTTCCATTCCGACTGAGGACTTGTCCAGAATGTACTTCCGAACGAGTTAGGGAAACGTGTCTGAGAAAGGACCTCGTTGTCCTTATGCCTGAAAGATACGATCTTTCCTCCTCTCTGAGTATCAATGACCATAGTGACATCGCCCTGGCTGATGCTGTATCTGCCATCTTCAAGGCCTGTGACTGTCTGTGCTGTGAGTTGATTCATGCAGAAAAATGAAAGTGCTGCAGCAAATGTCAGAATTATCTTTTTCATGGTTCTAAATGGTTGTTTCCACAAAAATAGACTTTTTCCGGCACAGTCTGTTGCGTAATTGCACCAAATACTTTCATTATTTCTCACTTTCCCAATGGAAAGGTGCAAACTCGGAGGTCTTGTCGCGCCATGACGGCTTCTTCATGGCATATATCAGATAAGGTATGACCACTACAATCACACATCCTGCTATCAGCACGCTAAACCATACGGTCTTGCTTCCGGTTTCGATCTGTCCCGGAGGTATGAAGCTGAGTGCGAATGCAAGGAGAGAGCCCCCGAAGCCGGTCGCTCCAAGAATCCACATCAATGCATTTCCCTTTCCCAGACGGAAAGGACGTTCGGCCGATTTCATCTTGTATCTCAGCACGATGGCTGCTGCAAACATGAGCATATACATGATAAGGTAGAGCAGGATCGTAAGCTGGGACAGTATCTGATAGAATGACTGTACCGAAGGCATTACTACGAACAGAAGAGACAGAAGCGTTACTATTCCTCCCTGAACCAGAAGAATGTTCCTTTGGACACCAGCCTTGTTGGTCTTCTGGAAGAACGGAGGAAGATAGCCTGCCTTGCCTACCGTAAATATACCTTTTGAAGGTCCTGCAACCCATGTAAGTACGCTTGCCAGTACTCCGAGCATAAGTGCGACGGCTATTACCGGACCTGCCCAAGAAACATGGAAATGCCTGAAGTAGTTGTCGAAGCCTATCAGAAGCGACTGGGTGAGATTGATGTCTTTCGCCGGAATGATGAAACCGAGTGCAAAGGTTCCGAGGATGAAGATGCATACTGTCGCCAGCGAACCTATGATGATGGCCTTGGGATAGTTTCTGGACGGATTGTCAACATCCATCACATGGATTCCCATCATCTCCATACCGGCGTAGAACAGGAAGATGCTGCTTGCAAGAACCAGATTGTCGAATTTCGTCAGATCAGGGAAAAAGCCCTGCGACATGTCCATATGGTTATGTCCGCCGCTTGCTATATATATGATTCCCAATATTATGAGCAGGCCTGCAGGAATTATCGTACCGATCAGACCACCCCATTTGCTGATCTTTCCGACCCATCCCAGACCTTTCAGGGCAATGAATGTCGCTGCCCAATATATCGCCAGCACCGTGACAAGAGTAAAGATCCTGTTCGATGCGAGTGCAGCGTCGGAGGCGTCATTCAAGCCGATGAATGCAAACGATACAGCTCCGAAAGTCAGTACTGTAGGATACCATATGGTTGACTCTATCCATTGCAGCCAGATCGCCAGAAAGCCTGTCCTGGGACCGAATGCTTCTCCGACCCAGCGGAATACTCCTCCCTGTTTGTCTGAGAACATCGCTGCAAGTTCTGCTGCAACCATTGCCGTAGGAATCAGGAACACAATCGCAGCAAATAGATAATAAAATGCTGATGAAGGACCGTATATGGCCTCTGACGGCAGTCCTCTCAGACTGACTACCGCTGTTATGTTCATTATCGCGAGAGTCGTCACACTCAGTTTGAAGGCATTCCCGCCATTTCCTTTCCGTGCTTCCATAATCATTATCTGTTAATGTGTGAATACATGTCCTTTGTGCTTCTTGCTGTCACGTGCGGCTATTCTCGTCGGAGTAGGGTATTCCAGCTTGTCAAGCTCTGATACCGCATCCTTTATGTCCCTGACAAGCATGTCCGCCATATCTCTTGACATACCCTGTCTTACCACAATCCTCATCACCACCATCTCTTCGATGTCTTTCGGCATGGTGTAGGCAGGAACCATCCATCCCTTCTGCATCAGCTTGTCCTGAAGATCGAATAGAGTCCAGTTGGCTTTCCTGTCATATTCCGGATCAAGATACCATATGAAAAGCGGATTTTCCAGTTTGTCTGTATAGTTCCTGAAAAATGGAATGCTGCCGATTTCATCGTGACAGTATTGTGCAATTGACATCGAATTTGAATGTATTTTCCTGTACCCTTCTTCGCCAAGATGGATGAAATTGTAGTACTGGGCGAGAATCTGTGCGGCCGGACGTGAAAAGTTCAGGCCGACCTGTGTGATGTTCGCTCCAAGATAATTTACGCTGAATGACATTTCATCAGGAAGATACTTCCTGTCTTTCCATACGATCCATCCCAGACCCGGATACACCAGACCGTATTTATGGCCAGATGTGGATATGGAAAGGACCCATTTTAGGCGGAAGTCCCATTTCTTCTCGGGATTGATAAACGGAAGGATGAATCCTCCGGAAGCAGCATCGACATGGATCGGAATATCATAACCGGTTATCCTGTTATACTGTTCCAGGGCATCGTTCAATGCTTCGATGTCGTCATTCATGCCCGTCCAGGTCACTCCTGCAACCGGAACGACGCATATTGTATTTTCATCGCACATTTCTATTACCCTTTCGATGTCAAGAGTCGGATGTCTGTATGTGATCGGTACCGTACGCATTTCGATCTGCCAGAGTTGGCAGAACTTCTCCCATACTACCTGGTATGCCGTGCTCATGATAAGATTCGGCTTGTCATATGGCTTTCCTGCCGCCTTTCTGCGTGCACGCCATCGGAGCCATGCCGCCACACCTCCGAGCATACAGGCTTCTGACGAGCCGATTCCTGGTGCTCCGGTCTTCCATTCGCTCTTTTCCGGAGAATGCCACATGTTCGCAACCATGTTTATGCATCTTCCGCACATCACAGCGACACGCGGATACTCTGTCTCATCTATGTAATTGATTCCCACGGCTTCATTCATCAGCCTTGTTCCGTAATCATCCATATATGTAGTAACGAATGTGGCAAGATTAAGGCGAGGCTGAGTCTGTGGAAATGTCTCGTCCTTTACTATCTGATATGCTGTCTCTGCCGGGGTCATGTGTTTTGGAATGAACTCTGACGGTGCCGGTTCATTCATTTCCTTGGAACCGAATATGATTCCCTGATTTGTGCTGTCCATATTCATAATTTGTAATTATTATAATTTACTGCCGGTATTGCTTGTCACAAAACATGCCATCCGCTTTCCCGTTGGATGACATTCTTGTCTTAATCTGCTATTTATTCCGGCTCAATGTGACGTTTTTTGTCAGAAAATGTTATCTTTGATAGATTTTTAGCCAACCTGAACCGTATTGAAACCTGAATCATGAATAAGAATTATCCTATTTACAAGACCACTTTCATAGATGATATGCGTTCCCTTGTAGAGGAGGCTGCGCAGAATTTCCCGGATAGCATAGCTATCTCATATAAAGAGAATTACTGGGACAAGGAAGTCAGAAAGGTGACTTTTTCACAATGGCGAGATGACGTGAGGAATCTGGGAACAGCTCTTATTTCTGCCGGACTCCGTGAGGAAAAGATAGCTATAGTGGGCGAGAACTCATATGGATGGTGCTGTTCTTTCTTTGCTGTTATGGCTATCGGATCTGTCACAGTACCAGTTGACAAGGAACTTCCTCTGGATGACATTGACGGCATAATCACGACTACCGGTTGCAAGGCTGTCATTTTCGGAAAGACTTCCGAGGCAAAGATCAAGGAACTTCTTCAGAAGGAGAGTCTCAAATCTGTGGAACTTCTCGTTTCCGTCGCACCGGAGAACTCGATTGACGCTTCCTTGCTTGGAGGCAGACAGCTGACTACGCTTGCCGAACTGCAGGAAAAGGGTGGCCGTCTCTACAGTAATGGAGATGATTCCTACTATTCTTACAAGATAGATACTAACAAGCTCGCCTCAATCGTGTTTACATCGGGAACGACCGGTAAAGGCAAGGGTGTAATGCTTTCTCAGGCAAATATCGGTCTGGACATGACATTGGGAATGTATAATTTCGACATTACCCGCAAGACTCTCCATGTCCTTCCTCCTCATCACACCTTCGGTTCTACTGTCAATTATGTCGGCCATCTTGCCCAAGGCTGCGAAGTGTATATTTCCAGTGGAATCAAGCATGTAAGCGATGAGATACGCGAGCAGCAACCTACGCATCTTATTCTTGTTCCAGCATTTCTTGAAGTGATGAACAGAAAGATCTGGACTACAGCACGTAAGGGTGGTAAGGAAGGCCTGCTCAGATTCATGATGAAATGCAGTGATATGCTGAGAAAGGTCGGTATAGACATCAGAAGAAAGCTCTTTGCAAGTGTTCTCAGTGCGTTCGGTGGAAAGCTGGAGCTGATCATTTGCGGAGGAGCGAAGCTTGATGAGGAAATCATCCGTACATTCGACTCTCTCGGAATCACCATCCTTAACGGATATGGCATTACCGAATGCTCTCCTCTTATATCTGCGAACAGAAACGAATACCGTAAGCCGGGCAGTGTAGGAACGCCTATCCTGGCATGTCGTGTGAAAATTGATGATCCTGATGAGAACGGTGAGGGCGAAATATGCGTAAAGGGTCCGAATGTGATGCTCGGATATTATGACAATCCGGAAGCTACAGCCGAGGTATTCGACAAGGACGGCTTCTTCCATACGGGAGACTACGGCAAGCTTGACGAGGAGGGCTGGATATATATCACAGGAAGGAAGAAGAACCTGATCATTCTTTCTAACGGAAAGAACGTATATCCTGAAGAGATAGAGGCTGATCTTCAGAAAGTCGAAGGTGTAAGTGAAGTTGTTGTCTATGCGGGAGAAAGCCGTGTCCAGAAAGACAAGATAACCATAGTAGCTGAAATATTTCCTGATTCCGATCTTCTTGCTGACAAGGGAATAGATGATCCGCAGACTTATTTCGAGGATCAGGTCAAGGCTCTGAATGCGAAGATGCCTCCATATAAGGCGGTGAAGAGAGTGAAGCTCAGAGATACTGAATTCCAGAAGAATACATCGAGGAAGATCACGAGATTCAATTTAGACAAGACTATTGACTGATAAATCATATGGACTATCAGAAGATCTTAGAAGATATCTATAAGGAGATAATTCCTTTTGCAAAGACAGGCAAGCAGGCAGACTACATTCCGGCATTGGCCAAGGTCAATCCTGACCAGTTCGGAATGTGCCTTGAGACCGTCTCAGGAGAAGTGTTTCCTTTCATGCAGGCGGATACGAGATTCTCTATACAGAGTATAACCAAGGTGTTTGCCCTGGCCATGTGCCTGTCGCTGAAAGGGGAGAATCTGTGGAAAAGAGTCGGCAAGGAACCTTCAGGTACAGCTTTCAATTCGCTTGTACAGCTTGAGGTGGAGAAAGGAATTCCAAGGAATCCTTTCATAAATGCCGGTGCAATCGTTCTGGCTGACATCCTCTTGACTGAACTCGATGATCCTGAGAATGAGTATCTTGCATTTGTACGCTCTCTTTGCGGAAATGATTCTGTAGGATACAATATGGAAGTCGCATTCTCTGAAAGGGAAAAGGGCTATCTGAATGCAGCCATTGCCAATATGCTGAAATATCACGGAACCATAGATAATGATATCGAGGATGTACTGATGTTCTATTTCAAGATGTGTTCTGTCGAGATGAACTGCAGGGAACTGGCCAGAGCATTCCTTTCTTTTACCAATTCCAGAGTATTCTATCATTCAGGCTACAGACTCAGTTCCTCTCAGATCAAGAGAATGAATGCAGTCATGCAGACATGTGGATTCTATGATGAGGCAGGGGAGTTTTCATATCTCGTGGGACTGCCTGGTAAAAGTGGTGTAGGAGGAGGAATAGTTGCAATCTATCCTATGCGTTATGCTGTTGCAGTATGGAGTCCGCGACTTAATTCCAAAGGCAATTCTGTAATGGGTATCAAGGCTTTAGAGCTTCTCACAACAGCAACTCAGGAGTCCATATTCTGATGTTCATACGGTTCGTCGGAATCTGCTTTAACTTACATTTTGTGTTAAATAGTATTGGAAAATATTAAAGGTGTAAATTTTATGGTTGTAAAATTTACACCTTTTAATTTTTAGGGTTGGTTTAGTTATGATTTTTAAATAACGTTCAAACCGTTCGGAGCTATAATCTTACAGTTCGTCAGACTTGAATGGTACAGTTGTTGCTAATCATCGAAAAAGCAGTACCTTTGCATTCGAGTTGATCAGAGAGTTGTTCTGAAACTCTCACAACTTATTGGTTATTAGTTTTAGTGTTATTAATTATGTGGTTAGTATGAGGCGTCCCCGCGTGAGCGGCGAAGTCTCATTTTTTTTACCCCCAGTCACTGCGTGACTGCATATTCCCAGAGTGGGTTACCGGCTTTGAGCCAAGCATCTATTGTTCTGATATAGGTCATGTTATGCATGTCGGTAGCGAGAAATGACACCGTTCCTTCGTCAATTAGACTTGTGGCTCTTTCCTTCACATCGTTTCCATATACTCCAGCCAGAGAACCATAGTTTGATTGAATCATGACTCCGGCATCAACATACTCCATAAGCCTGTCATGTGAAAGATAGAAGTATCTTTCCGGATGAGGAAGAATCGGAGTCAGTCCAAGTGAAATGACCTTGCGGAATTCCTCAATCGGATTAATGTCACCCATGTCTGACGGATCGTTAATCGGGAACTCCATCAATATATATTTATCCTCGATCGGCATCAGTTCTCTTTCCTTCAGTATGTCATGCCATGTTTCCGGATTAAGCCTGTACTCAGCCGACATTCTGAGTTCAATGTCTATTTTTCTGTCATTGAGCGTGTTACGAAGAATGTCAAACTTTTCCTTTATATCCTTCTTGGTATTCCTGTACTTCTTTGTGATATGCGGCGTACAGTATATCCTTTCGAATCCCCATCCGACCATCTCTGTGACCAGCTGAACGGATTCCTCCACTGTTCTTGCACCGTCATCAATGCCAGGAAGTATATGACTGTGAAAATCAATCTTCATGACTTAAGCGATAAAATTCAATAACTGTTCATAAACCAGATGGACGGGAAGTCCCATTATCGTGAAATATGAACCTTCTATCCTGCTGATGCCTATATAACCTATCCATTCCTGTATTCCGTAGGCTCCGGCCTTGTCGAAAGGACGGTATGCGTCAACATAATATTCGATTTCCTCCCTGGAAAGGGTCTTGAAGTGAACATATGCAGTGTCGCTGGATGTAATGTGCCTGCTGTTGTCGCGTAGTGTGACAGCTGTGATTACCTTATGTTCTTTGCCGGAAAGAAAGGTAAGCATCTCAATGGCTTCTTCACGTGAGTGAGGCTTTCCCATCACCCTGTCTCCACATAATACCAGAGTATCTGACGTGATCAGTATCTCGTTGTCACTCAGCTCTCTATGGAAACCGTATGACTTTACTTCCGAGAGTACGGAAGGAATCATTTCGTGTGGAGTGTCAGGGCTGTAAACTTCTTCCGCATTGCTTCTTGTATCGATCTCAAACTCTATGTCCAGGCCGGCCAGCAGTTCCTTTCTGCGCGGAGAATTGCTGGCAAGTATGATCTTCTTTCCTTTGATATCCATCTTGCATAATATGATAATCTGCAAAAATAAGGATTTTATCTGAATAATTCAGGATTATCCTGCTGGAGAGCCAGTATGCCACCTGTGGAAATGAACAGTATGTCCGCTATGATCTGTACCGGCATTCCGATCATAAGAAGAATCAAGGCGTTTCTCTTCATGACAGATACATCAAGCTTTTCTATATCCTTTATGTCCGGATATTTGATCTTCATCGTTTCCGATGCCAGAATGCTGTACAGACAGTCGTTCATTCGTGTCCTTTGTGCAGTGATCATGTCGTGCAGGTCATTTCTGCTGATATTCTTTCTTCTGTCCGGGAAATTCCAGATTTCCAGTACGATGTCTTTCCTGCTTCCTGCAATGTGGGCGAGAATTGCCATGATTGCATGGATGTCTTCCTTGTCGATATGTCTTTCCATATTACGTTTTTATGGCAAAAGTATGATGAAAAAACCGCTATGCCTTTATGACACAGCGGTTTAAAGTTTTACAGCAAACTATTTGAATTCCTGTCAAAGTATTTTCTTTACGAGTCCGAACATCTTGTATGGCATGTATCTGAACGGCAGATCAATCCATGTACCTGTGCAGATGATCGATCTGGTGTGGCTGAACGCTTCAAAACTTTCCTTGTCGTGATATCGGCCCATTCCTGAGTTGCCGACACCTCCGAATGGCTGATTTTCATTGGCTATATGCATTATCACGTCATTTATGCATCCACCTCCTGATGAAGTCCTTCGGATAATTTCCCATCCATCTGATTCCTTGCCGAAATAATAGAATGCCAGAGGCTTTTCACGTGAAGTCACGAACTCTATGACCTTCTCACTGAAGGTGTTTCCGCGGTCATCCAAAGTGATTACAGGGAAAACCGGGCCGAATATCTCTTCAGTCATGACAGGGGAGTCAGGGGTGACATCCTCCAGAAGCGTCGGTTCGATGAATCTTTCAGCGGCATCCGACCTTCCTCCGTATATGATCTTTCCGTCCTTGAAATATCCGGTCACTCTCTCGAATGCCTTGTCGTTTACCATTCTTACGTAATGGGTATCATCCTGGATATCAGCTCCATGCAGATTTCTTACTTCTTCGGCAAAAGCCTTGACAAATGCTTCCTTGACATCCTTATGTATGAGTATATAGTCAGGAGCGATACATGTCTGTCCGCTGTTCAATGTCTTTCCCCAGGCGATACGCCTTGCTGCAATCCTTATGTCTGCAGTCCTGTCTATTATGCACGGACTCTTGCCGCCGAGCTCGAGAACAACAGGAGTAAGGTTCTTTGATGCAGCTGACATCACCTTTCTTGCAAGAGCCGGACTGCCGGTGAAGAATATCATATCCCATCGCAGTTCAAGCAATGTCGAGTTGACATCTCTGTTGCCCTGAACTACGGCGATGTATCTTTCTTCAAATGTCTCGTGTATCATTTCTTCAATGACCTTCGACACTGACGGTACATATGGGGAAGGCTTCAATACAGCTGTACATCCTGCTGATATAGCTCCTACCAGCGGATTGAGAAGAAGCTGGACAGGGTAGTTCCACGGAGATATGATAAGAGAGCATCCGAGAGGCTCCTTCACGACATAGCTTCTTGACGGAAATAGCTTGAGAGGGCTGTGTCTGCGTTCGCGTTCTGCCCATCTGCCAGCATTTCTGATATGGTTGCGTATCTCACCAGTCACTATGCTGAGTTCTGTGAGATATGCCTCTTCATAAGACTTGTGCAGATCCTTCCACAGTGCTTCACAAAGTCTTGATTCCCAGTCGTTCATGGCTTTCAGGAGCTTCCTGAGCATGTTCTTCCTGAAATCGATGTCCAATGTGGCTCCGGTACTGAAGTATTCCTTCTGACTGTTATGGATCCTTAATATTGTGTCTGTAGCAGTGTTTTCCATACTGTTGTCCTTAAAGAAGTGATGCTCCAAATTTACTCAAAAACTTGGAACATCGGTAATTTATGATGCTTTTGTCACGGCAGTCCTGCTGTTCTTTCTGCCTGTAAATGCATCCATTGTATGATATATGCCGAAAACCTCACCGAAAAGCCAGTCAAATACCCTTGTCGGGAGTATGGCCTGCCAGAAGCGTATGAAGTGGAATCCGAACGGGATTCCTTTGAAGGTCTTGTTCTTTTCTATGGCTCGGATTATCTTCCTTGAAGCATATTCCGGCTTGAGGATAGGAATGATCCTTGACTTTACCCCATCGAACATTCCTGTGTTTATATAATATGGAGCGACTGTAGTGATATGTACATCGCTCTTCATGTCCTGAAGTTCGATCCTGACCGAATCAGACCATCCGATGGCCCCCCATTTGCTTGCCGCATAAACTGACATCTTAGGGTTGGAGAGCATACCTCCCGCAGAGGCTATCGTGCATACATGGCCCCTGTTGCGTCTGATCATGCCTGGAAGCATGACCCTTGTCACCAGCATCGGAGCGATTGTGTTGATATTCATAGTACGGACGATCTCATCAGCCGTCTGTCTGTCGAAAGTCTTGTTGCTTGTGACGATTCCCGCACAATTGATGAGGATGTCGATTTCCCCGCATTCGTTCATCACCTTTGCATATCCCTCGGTTACCAGTTCGTTTCGGGATACATCTACAACATACCCTTTGACCTTGCCGTTGTTGCTCAGTTCCTTAACAGCCGAGGCGATGTTCTGGGGATTGATATCCCATATGATAAGGCAGGCCGCCCCTTTTTCCAAGGCCATACGGCCCATGATCCGGCCGATTCCGGAAGCTCCTCCGGTGATCAGCACATTTGCGTTCTCAAATTTCATAACCACTTGTTTCCGGCAAAGTTATGGCAAATAAAATACCTGCTGCATCATGCAGCAGGTAATGTCGTGAAAACGCACGATTCGTTGTAATTGTCGTGATTGTGTGGTGAAATCCTGACCGTATGTGGCGAAAATCGGGACTAAAAATGTCTTTTGTATGCCTGTACGTCAAGTTCCCACAACCCCTGTTCCTTCAGTACCATTTCTATTGTCTCCCTGGCACATCCTTTTCCTCCGGGTCTGGTACTGATGTAGCCTGCAATCTCCTTGACCTCTTCGACAGCGTCGTATGGGCATACTCCGCATCCGCATGCAGTCATTACCGGAATATCCGGAAGGTCATCGCCGAAATACATCACCTCGTCCGGTTCGAGCTTGTGACGGGAACAGAAATCCTCGAAGTCCTCGATCTTGGCCCGTGAGCCGAGATATACATCCTCCGGCTTTATTCCGCAGCTTCCGAAACGCTTCCTGATGCTCTCGGAACGTCCTCCGGTTATGATAGCCAGATGAAATCCCTTCATTACAGCCATTCTTATGGCCAATCCGTCCTTGGAGTCGAATGTGCGGTATAGTTCTCCGTTAAGGTCTGCAAGAATGCCTCCGTCTGTCAAGACGCCATCGACATCGAATGCAAATGCCTTGATTCTGCTGAATTTACGATCCATTTCAGCTTGCATTATGATTTGGCGCCGCCGCCGAAACCTCCCATTGGGAATGTAGCTTTAGGCTCATTGTTTCCGAATGTGATCTGTCCGTGCTGGCTTTCGTATTTGTTGATGTTGTCCTGAAGGGCAAGATAGAGACGTTTTGCATGTTCCGGAGTCATGAGGATGCGGTTGCCTACTTCAGGTTTCGGAAGGCCTGGAAGCATGGTCGCGAAATCGATGATGAACTCGCTGTGGGAATGAGTGATGATCGCCAGATTTGAGTAAGAACCCTTAGCCACTTCAGGCTTGAGTTCGATCTTGAATTCCTTTTCGTTTGCCATATGTCAATAAAAATAATGATTTCCTGAAAGATTATCCGGCTTGTTGCATATTGGCTGGATAACCATGCAAAGTTAGTGATTTTTTTAGTATCTTTGCATGATTATGCGTTCATTCGGGAAGAATGCCCGCTAACAAGATGATAAACAATTAATTATTATACAGATATATGGAACTGCCAGCAAAATACGATCCTGCCTTGACGGAGGACAAGTGGTATGCCTATTGGCTTGAAAACAAGTTTTTTCATTCTGAACCAGATGAGAGAGAGCCTTATACTGTCGTGATCCCGCCACCTAACGTGACAGGTATCCTTCATATGGGTCATGTCCTTAACAATACTTTGAACGATGTCCTTGTCCGCAAGGCAAGAATGGACGGCAAGAACGCATGCTGGGTGCCTGGTACTGACCATGCTTCCATCGCGACTGAGAACAAGGTCGTTCAGAAGCTTGCTGCGGAAGGAATAAAGAAAGAGGATCTTACCCGTGAGCAGTTTCTTGAGCATGCCTGGGAGTGGAAGGAGAAACATGGAGGCATCATCCTCAGCCAGCTCCGCAAACTCGGTGCGTCATGCGACTGGGACAGGACTAAGTTCACGATGGATCCTGACCTCAGCGAGGCTGTGATCAATACTTTCGTTCACTTCTATAACAAAGGCTATATCTATAGGGGAGTGCGCATGGTGAACTGGGATCCTGTAGGACTCACTGCTGTCAGCGACGAAGAGGTTGTACATAAGGATACCGTAAGCAAGTTCTATCATCTCAGATACTTCATTTCTGACGGAAACGGCAATCCTACAGATAAATATATCATCATTGCGACAACCCGTCCTGAGACCATCATGGCGGATGCGGCTGTCTGCATCAACCCTGATGACGAGAGATATCATTGGCTCAAGGGTCAGAAGGTCCTTATCCCTCTGATCAACAAGGAGATACCTATCATCGAAGACAGCTACGTCGCTATGGACTTCGGTACAGGATGTCTTAAGGTGACTCCGGCTCATGACGTAAACGACTATGAGATCGGTAACCGTCACAATCTCCCGGTAATCGACATCATCGATGATCACGGCCGTCTTAATGAGAAGGCTCAGATCCTCATAGGTGAAGACAGGTTCGATGCCCGCAAGAAGATCGTGAAGATGCTTGAAGAGGCCGGCAATCTTGAAAAGATGGAGGATTATACTTCTCCTATCGGATATTCTGAGAGAACCAATGCCGTTATCGAACCAAGACTTTCGATGCAGTGGTTCCTCAGGATGGAGGCACTTGCAAAGGATGCCCTCGAGTCTGTGGAAAGCGGTAAGGTGAAGCTGATTCCTGACAAGTACCGAAATACATATCGTCACTGGATGGAGAATGTACGTGACTGGTGCATATCACGTCAGCTTTGGTGGGGACAGCGTATTCCTGCATATTATCTTCCTGACGGACAGGTGGTAGTGGCTTCTACCGAAAGCGAAGCTTTAGCTCTTGCTCAGAAGATTGATGCGAATATTGAAGCTGCGGATCTCCGTCAGGATGAGGATGTTCTCGATACATGGTTCTCATCATGGCTCTGGCCTATTTCTGTATTCGATACCAACAAGGCTGGTCATCCTGAAGCAGAGCCTAACAAGGATCTTGCATACTATTATCCGACTAACGACCTCGTTACAGGACCGGATATCCTCTTCTTCTGGGTAGCCCGAATGATCATGGCTGGAAACGAATTCATGAACGATGTTCCTTTCCGTAATGTATATCTTACAGGTATCGTCCGTGACAAGCTTGGCCGCAAGATGTCAAAGACCCTCGGAAACTCTCCGGATCCGCTTGACCTGATTGCAAAATATGGTGCTGATGCAGTCCGCCTCGGTATGCTTCTGTGCAGCTCTGCAGGAAACGATATCCTTTATGATGAGTCTCAGATCGAGCAGGGACGTAACTTCAACAACAAGGTATGGAATGCATTCAGACTTGTGACAGGCTGGACTGTTGACTCTGCGGCACAGCAGCCTGAGGCTTCAGCTGTTGCAGTCAAGTGGTTCGACAACAAGCTCAGCCAGGTTGTGGAGACTGTGGAGGATCATTTCAGCAAGTTCCGTATCTCTGACGCATTGATGACGATATACAAGTTCTTCTGGGATGATTTCTGCGCTTGGTATCTTGAGGCTGTGAAGCCGGCTTATGGAGCAGGAATCGACAAGGCTACATATGATGCTACAATCGGTTTCTTCGATTCGCTTCTCAAGATGATTCATCCGATCATGCCTTTCATCACCGAGGAACTCTGGCAGAACATGGCAGAGCGTCAGCCTGGTGAAACTATAATGAACCAGCGTTACCCTCAGGCTAAACCATACGATGCAGAGTTCATCACCGCATTTGAAATGGCATGTGAGGCTGTGGCTGGTGTGAGAAATATCCGTCAGAGCAAGAATCTTTCACCAAGGGAGGGGCTTGACCTCAAGATCAAGGGTGATTTCCCTGCCGAGGTTCTTCCGGTTGTCATGAAGCTTGCCAATGTCACTGTCGGTGAGGCAGACGGAGATATGTCTGCAGCTCAGAGATTCATGGTGAGGACTGTCGAGATGTTTGTTCCTCTTACAGGACTTATCAATGTGGAAGAGGAGATTGCAAAGCTTGAAGCTGAGCTTGCATACCAGCAGAAGTTCCTTGACAGCGTGCGCAGGAAGCTCTCGAACGAGCGTTTCGTTGCCAATGCACCGGAGGCTGTGGTGGCTGTTGAGCGTAAAAAGGAAGCTGATTCCCTTTCGAAGATCGAAAGTATTACGTCTTCTCTCAATGCTCTGAAAAACAACTGATAAAACAAATATGTTGACAGTGGTAACTTTTTTGTTATGATGCAATCGGAGCTTTTTTTGGACGTCAGATACTATGAGACAGACCAGATGGGGATTGTCCATCATTCAAATTATATCAGATATTTTGAATGTGGACGTACCGATATGCTCAGGAAGCTTGGTCTGCCTATAGAGAAGATTGAAGAGTCAGGAGTCATGCTTCCTGTAGTGTCCGTAGAGTGCAGGTACAAGGTGCCTGCAAGACTCGGTGACACATTGAGGATCGTGTCCTTGATTGATAAGGTTCCGATGGCAAAGCTTGTCATCAGAAATGAAATATATAATCCGTCCGGTCAGCTGGTGTGCGAAGGAAGTGTCACATTGGGATTCATAGACTCCCGTTCCAGAAGACCGGTCAGATGTCCTGCTGCACTTGCTGCTTTTTTTGAAGAACATATAAATCAATGATGTTATGGATATGTTGACAATCGTTCCGATGGCCTTCGTTGGCGGATGGGAAATCATCATTATCGCTCTTATCGTGCTTCTTCTTTTCGGAGGAAAGAAGATTCCTGAACTTATGAAGGGACTTGGCAAGGGTGTCAAGAGCTTCAAGGACGGAATGAAGGAAGTGGAAGAGGATGTAAAGGAGGTAAAGAAGGATATTTCTGCCGAACCAGAGGATAAAAAGTAAAGGCGTGGAGCAGACGATGACTTTCTGGGATCATCTCGAGGACCTCAGGAAGAGCATTTTCCGTATGATGGCCGTACTTGCTGGTTCTGCCGTCATATTGTTCTTCTTCAAGAATTTCCTCTTTGATGATGTGATTCTGGCACCGGCCGGCAGTGATTTCATACTGTACAGGCTTGTCGGAATGGATTTTTCATTGTCTCTGGTCAATCTCGATGTGGCTGCCCAGTTCATGATACATATGAAGGTCACTTTCGTCTGTGCGCTGATACTTGTTTTTCCATATCTCATTTACGAAATATGGCGGTTCATAGCCCCGGCATTGTATGAGAATGAAAAGAGGGCAGTGAAAGGTGCGTTTGCGTTTGCTTCCGTGCTTTTCTATGTAGGCATCGCAGTAGGATATTTCATCATCTTCCCGCTCATGCTGAACTTCTTCGCAGATTATCAGGTCAGTCCTGATGTGCCGAATACCTTTTCGTTGTCATCATATATATCATTATTCACTTCCACGGTGCTTGTCTTCGGTATCGTATTCGAATTTCCGACTGTGATTGCCGTCCTGTCTCGTCTGGGAGTCATCTCGCGTGATACATTGAAGCGCTTCAGAAGACATGCGATATGTGCGGTGGTAATATTGGCAGCCGTAATCACTCCGACCGGAGATCCGTTTTCGTTGTTTGTAGTCTCTGTGCCTCTTTATTTGCTGTATGAGTTCAGCATACTGATATCGGGAAGGGGAAATGCAGAGCAGATGATTGAAGAATAACAGTTATGATTTCTATAAACAGTCTGACAGTTGCATATGGCGGTTTTGTCCTGCTGAATGATATCAATTTTCATATCAGCGAAAGCGACAAGATAGGTCTCGTTGGAAAGAATGGTGCTGGAAAGTCAACCATTCTTAAGCTGATATGCGGACTTCAGAATCCGACAAACGGCAAGGTTGCTGTACCAAATGGTGTAAAGATCGGCTACCTGCCTCAGATAATGGAGCATCATCGCGGACGTTCTGTCATTGATGAGGCGATGACTGCTTTTGCAGATATGTTCGCACTTGAAGATGAACTTGAGAAGATCACGGTTGAACTCGCTGAAAGACAGGACTATGAGTCTAAGGAATATCAGGATCTGATAATAAGGATGAACGAGGTCAATGACCGTCTGGCATATACCCGTTCCGATAATCCGCGTGTCCAGGCAGAGAGGACTCTTTTAGGCCTCGGATTCAAGTATGAGGAACTCTTACGTCCTACCGAGACTTTCAGCCAGGGATGGAATATGCGTATCGAACTTGCAAAGATCCTTCTTTCCAAGCCGGATGTTCTGCTCCTTGACGAGCCTACCAACCATCTTGACATAGAATCGATAGAATGGCTTGAGGGATATCTGAAGGATTACAGGGGCTCTCTCGTACTTATTTCCCATGACAGAAAATTCCTTGACAATGTCACGAACAGGACTGTGGAGATCATGGTCGGCAGGATCCATGACTATAAGGTTCCGTATAGCAAGTATCTGGAACTCAGAAAGGAACGCCTTGAACAGCAGAGGGCGGCATTCGAGAATCAGCAGAGGATGATCGAAAAGACCGAGGAGTTCATCGAGAAGTTCAGGTACAAGCCTACCAAGTCCAACCAGGTGCAGTCTCGTGTCAAGCAGCTTGAGAAGCTCGAAAGGATAGAGGTTGACATCGAGGACAGATCAGCTCTCAGTGTGAAGTTCCCTCCGGCTCCTCGTTCCGGCGACATTGCTTACAAGGCTGTTGACATGAAGGTGGGATATGGAACGAAAGTGGTTTTCGAGGATGCTCAGATCGAGGTCAGAAGGGGTGAAAAGGTCGCATTGGTGGGAAGAAACGGAGAAGGCAAGACTACCTTGATGCGCGTCATCATGAACGAACTTGAGCCGATGGCTGGTGATTCAAAGGTGGGATACAATGTAAGTATAGGTTATTATGCTCAGAATCAGGAGGATATACTTGATAAGGAGGATACTGTATTCGGTACATTGGACAGGATAGCAGTAGGTGATATCCGTCTGAAGCTTCGTGATATATTGGGAGCCTTCCTGTTCAAGGGCGAGGATATCGACAAGAAGGTAGCTGTCCTCAGCGGTGGAGAGAGGGCGAGACTTGCCATGGCCAAGCTGATTCTGAAGCCTTATAACCTTCTTGCACTCGACGAGCCTACGAACCATATGGACATACGTTCAAAGGATATCCTCAAGCAGGCCTTGAAAGCATATGACGGAACATTGATAATCGTTTCGCATGACCGAGATTTCCTTGACGGTCTTGTTGACAAGCTTTATGAATTCAGGGACGGAAAGGTCAAGGAGCATCTTGGCGGAGTGCAGGAATTCCTGGAGAGGAGGAAACTCGAGAATCTCAGCGAGCTGGAAAGACATTACAAACCTGTTGCAGAGGAGAAGCCTGCTGAGGTTGTGCAGAAGAAGGAGGAAGCCAAGCAGGAATATCAGGCAAAGAAATTCGTATCTAAAGAAGAACGTAAGATAAGGAATCGTATATCGTTCCTGGAGAAGGGGATAGAGGCTATCGAAGTCAAGATGGCTGAGATCGAGGCAGTACTTGCAAATCCGGGAAAGGACGATGATATAATGGAGCTTACAAGAGCTTATCTTGAAAACAAGAGGGAACTCGATTTCAAGATGGAAGAATGGGAAAAACTGAATGAATCATTAGAATAATATGGAAGAAAAGAAAATGCAGTATCTGTTCGGTATGCATCCTGTCCTTGAGGCAGTAAGAGCAGGTCGTAAATTTGATAAGGTGCTCCTGAAACAGGGGCTGGAAGGTGCTCAGTTCAGGGAACTGCTCGAACTCCTGAAGAATAACGAAATTCCGTTTCAGTTCGTGCCGGGAGAGCGTCTTAACAGGGCGGTACGCGGATCGCATCAGGGCGTGCTTGCATATATATCGCAGATCGATTATGTTGATATCGAGCAGATGGTCAGCAATGCATTGGCTCTGTCCGAGAATCCTCTGCTGGTCATTCTTGACGGCGTCAGCGATGTTCGTAACCTTGGTGCAATTGCGAGAAGTCTTGAATGTGCAGGTGGCAATGGAATAATCGTTCCTGCTAAAGGCGGTGCTGCAATAAATGCAGATGCTGTCAAGGCCTCAGCCGGTGCGCTGATGAGGATCGATACATGCAAGGTTCCTAATCTTAGAGTTGCGGCATATTATCTCAAGCAGAGCGGTTTCAGACTCATAGCTGCGACAGAAAAAACTGACAAGCTCATGTATGATGTCGATCTGACAGGTCCATGTGCAATTGTTATGGGTTCCGAGGGCAAGGGTATTTCACAGACCATGCTTGACCTTGCAGACGACAGGGCGGCTGTACCTATGGCCGGTGAGATCACTTCTCTCAATGTTTCAGTGGCTTCAGCCGTGCTTATGTATGAGGCTGTAAGACAGAGGATCAGAAAACAGTAATACATATGAAAAGGATATTAGCGTCATTGTTTATGACACTTGCTTTCATTTTCAGTGCAGGTGCTCAGAAGAATATTGTTCATGAGTTTGAATATGAGTCGTTTGCATCAGTAAAGGTGGCAGATGATTTCATTGTGAAGCTTGTATCTGCAGATCATTATATGGTCAGGACATCTGTTGATGCCAGACTCGATCAGTATGTCAGGGCCTATGTGCAGAACGGTACCTTGTATGTCAATCTGGACAGGAAGAGCTTCTCTTCTGAGCTGAAGAAGGCTTTGAGGACGAAGGGAGCGCCGGCTCCTATGCTGGAGGTCGAGATTTTCTTCCCTTCGATCAAATCTCTTGAGATGTCCGGAAATTCCATACTCCACAGGTCTGATGTGCTTTATGCAGACACTTTTACGCTGACTGTTAATGACAAGGCAAGGGTTGACAAGATATATGTTGACTGCAGTACTGCTGAGATCAATCTAACCAAGACAGCCTATGCCGATGTTGAAGCCAGGGCGGCTGAACAGCTGTTTCTTATAGCATCAAATACCTCTCAGGCTGTCATCAAGCAGTCGGGCAAGGGAATGAAGATGGATGTGGCCGGTTCCTCAAAGGTTAATGCCATAATCGAAGTTGACAGAGTGGATGTTCTTGCGTCCGGAATGGCATCTGCCACCTTAATTTCAGGAACTGCAGGAAGCATGAAGGTGTCCGCTGTCGGTTCAGCCAAGCTGGATGCTGAAGCCGTGTCTGTTTCTACAGCTGAAATGAGCCAGGCCGGAACTTCGAAGTGTCATGTGAATGTAACAGATACATTGAAGGTGAATCTGACAGGTAACACGATGTTGACATTCAAGAACAAGCCATATATTGATGTTGACCGTATTGTCGGATCTACATTGATCAAGGCTGACGATCCTAAGCGCAGATAAGATGTTCGTACTTGATACTCATTGCGATACACCATCACAGATCCTTCGTCTGAGAAATCTTTCAATTGATAATGACCATGCTCATGTCGATTTCCCGAAACTCAGAAAAGGGGGAGTCGATGGTGTGTTCTTCGCTCTGTATGTTCCTGCCGGCTTGGACGCGGATCCTGATGCAGGCTTTGCATATGCGTGCCGTCTGCTGGAAGGAGTGGAAAAGGCGGTATATGATAATTCATCGGAAGTAGCATTTGCAACTTCATATGAGGAAGCGATGAGGAACAGGAATAATTCGCAGCTTTCTGTCTTTCTTGGCCTGGAAAACGGTTCTCCGATCGGAAGTTCATTGGAAAGGCTGTCATATTTCCGTGACAGAGGAATCAGATATGTCACTTTATGTCATTCGGCTGATAATCAGATATGCGATTCCTGTGCATCTGCAAAGGGACGATGGGGAGGCCTTAGCCCTTTCGGACGTGATGTGGTTGCCGAGATGAACAGGCTGGGATTGCTTGTCGATGTTTCCCACGCATCAGACGCGACATTCTTTGATGTCCTGGAGTATTCATCAAGACCACCGGTTGCGACACATTCATGTTGCAGAGCCATATGTGACCATCCCCGCAATATGACTGACGATATGATCAGAGCTCTGGCTTCAGCAGGCGGAGTGATCCAGATCAATTTCTATCCTATGTTTCTTGATTCCGGATTCAAGCGGATATTGGCAGAATCAGGAATTGCGGAAAGAGGGGAGATCATAGAACAGGAATTCATCGCTGATCCCGGCAATCCGCTTCGCAGAACCGCGTGGTATGGTGTCATAGATCAGATCCAGGCATTGGCACGTCCTTCATTCAGGCGTATTGCCGACCATATAGATCATGTGGTTGAGATTGCCGGCATCGATCATGTAGGAATCGGTTCTGATTTCGATGGAATCGAAGTCACTCCGGATGGAATGGAAGATGTCTCGATGTTGCCTAAACTGTTCGATGAACTGCGCGTGCGTGGCTATTCCGAGTCGGATATCAGCAGGATTGCCGGTGGAAACTTCCTCCGTGTTCTTAATTCTTCTGATGCATTACAATAATTGACACGGCAACCAGAATAAGGATAATTCCTATGACAGACCTCAGATAGAGGTGTTCTCCGAGGAAAATCACACCGAGAATCAGGGCGGTGACAGGCTGGAGGGCTCCCAATATGGATGTATGGGTCGGTCCTATCCTTCGTATTGCCTTTACTCCTGTGATGTTGGATACCATTGTTGCCCAAAGTCCGAGCCCAAGGATGTTGAGCCAGCTCCTGCCGTCTGATATTATCTGGAACTTTCCTTCGAATACGAATGCGCATACGATGAAATAGAATGCGCTCAGCATCATTATCCATGTCGTGAATTTCACGACCTCGATTCTGTCGGCCTTGACCTGCTTCATGAATATGTAATACGCAGCAAAAGAAAAGGCAGATATGATGGAACATATAAGTCCCAGGCCAGTATTGCCGCCTTCAACCACGATACTCTCACCTGAAGCAAGAAGATATACTCCGAATATCGACACACATATTGCACCGATATCTACAGGACTCTTCTTCTCTCCGAAGAACAGCATCATGCATAACGCAACAATCACGGGATACATGAAGTTTATGGTACTGGCAATTCCGCTTGAAATATTGGCATAGCCTATGAGGAGCGTCACGGAGGTGACCGATCTGAGAATACTTAATATGATGATCTTCCATGCTTCGTCAAAGGAGGTCAAGCCAAGTGATTTCTTCTTGATAAGAGCATAGATCATCAGGACGATTCCGGCTATCAGCCATCTATATGACAAGACATCGAAACTGGTAAGTCCGGCCGTAAGCAGAGCAATGCTGAACAATGGAGAAAAACCAAAAGAAGCCGATGATATGGCGGCATAAAACATACCGTTGAAACGTATTCTTTTCCGTTTCTTCTCATATCGTATGTGCGCATGGCTCAATTGGCGTTTCATTTCCTATAAATCCTCCTTATCGTTTACATTTATGTGTGTAACAAAAATGTTATAATCTTTAACTTTTTTGTTTTGCGTGCTGATTCTTATCTTGTTAGCTCGTTTACAAGTTTTATCCTCAATGTATTCAATGCTGACGCTGCAAATCGTTCGATATTGCGTTTTCTGTCATGTCTGAACCTGAAACTGAAGGTTTCCGTGCCCTTTTCCGAGCTCACACCGACCCATACAAGACCCACAGGTTTCTCATCAGTACCTCTGCCAGGACCGGCAATTCCGGATGTGGCTACTGAATAGTCACTTCCCGTAATCTTCCTTACCCCTTCAGCCATTGCAGCTACGCATTCGCTGCTTACGGCCCCATGTCTTGCTATGATTTCTTCCGGAACTCCAAGCACGTTTTCCTTCACACTGTTGGCATAGGATGTTACTGATCCGAGGTAGTACTCCGAGCATCCGGGAACGGATGTGAACAGAGCGGATATCATGCCTCCGGTACATGATTCAGCAGCTGAAAGTGTCTTTCCATGCTGCTTCAGGATACTTCCTATGCATCCCTCAAGAGTATCCTCATGATCTGAATACATGCTGTCTCCGAGAACAGGCTTCAAAAGCTTCAACTGCTCTTCTATGCGGGCTTCTTCCTCTTCCTTTATTCCTCCGTATATCGACAGACGCAATCTTACTCCTGTAAGTGGATTCGGCAGGTAGGCAAGATGCATGTCTGCGGGCAGATTGTCTTCCCATGATTCTATCATCTTTGATAATGCGGATTCTGCTATTCCGTATGTCATTATTGTCCTGTGATGGATGTCAGATACCTTGAAGTGTGCCTTGATGTCTGAAATCACATCAGGAATCGCTCCTAAGGCCTCAAAAGGAACGCCGGGAAGGGAATAAAGCGTTGCAGGATGACCGAACCTGTCTTCATGGAATCTGAAGACCATTACAGGGGCAGTACCGAGACGGTTGGGAATCACTTCACATGTGTCCGGAACCGACGCCTGAGCAATGTTTATGTCAAGAAGTGCAAGACCCCTGGAGCTTAGAATATCATGTATGATCTGCAGCTGGGTGTCATCTGTCCTGTATGTTTCAGTGCCTGAGAGGTGTGCGAGGGCATTTTTCGTTATATCATCCTTGGTCGGTCCAAGGCCGCCGGTCACGATTACGATTTCATTATCCTGAAGTTCTGCTTCAAGTGAATTCACAATGGTATCATGGTCATCGCCTATGGATACCATGCGGGTAACCTTGATACCGGTAGAGTTTAGTGCTCTTGAAATATGTGAGGAATTAGTGTCAACTATCTGACCTATAAGGATTTCGTCTCCGATCGTGCAGATTGATGCCTGAGTCATTTCTTTGCGTTTGTTTCAAGGTACTTATTGATGTTCTTAATAAGTGCAGGTCCTTCATATATGAAACCGGAATATATCTCGATCAGTGATGCACCGGCATCAAGCATGGCTTTGGCCTGTTCCGGAGACATGATTCCACCGACACCCACGATAGGAAGCTTTCCTTCTGACTTTTCATGGATATATCTGACAAGTGCAAGGTTCTTTTCATGTATAGGAGCTCCGGACATGCCTCCGTTGCCGATTTCCTCTATCTTTTCCTTTGATATGCTCTTGAGGCCGTCGCGGCTTCTTGTCGTATTTCCGGCTACGATTCCATCAATTCCCGAGCGGAGACAATAGTCTATGATCTCGTCAAGCTGCTGGTGTGAGAGATCCGGTGACACCTTGAGGAGAATCGGCTTGTAGGTATCGTAATACATGCGGAGATCAAGGAGCTTGTCAACGATTTCAGAGAGAAATGTTATGTCCTGTAACGCAGTGAGGCCCACTACATTAGGGCATGAAATGTTAACGACGAACATATCAACGAAGTCGTAGAGAAGTCCGAAGCCCTTTTCGTAATCCTTCGCTGCATCCTCATTGATGCTTGTTGTATTCTTTGATATGTTTGCGGCTATAATGACTTCCGGGCGTACCTTTTTGAGGTGTTCGACGGCATTCTTCACTCCTTTGTTATTGATTCCGAAACGGTTGATCAAAGCCTTGTCTCCTGGTACTCGGAAGCATCTCGGCTTTGCATTTCCATCCTGAGGAAGTGGTGTAAGCGAACCGATTTCAACAAAACCGAAACCGAAATTGGCCATATCATTATAGAATTCACCGTTCTTGTCCAATCCGCCTGCAAGACCGACCGGGTTAGGGAATCTGATTCCGAATACCTCTCTTTCCAGAGACGGGTAGTCATTTCTATATATTGCTCTGATTATGGATCTGGCGAACGGGACATGTCTGAGAAACGCAAGTCCCTTGAATGTCATGTTGTGGGCTGTCTCAGGATTGAACCTGAACAGAATCGGTTTAAGCAGATGTTTGTACATAATTATGGAGATTATCAAGCAAATATAATCAAAAAGTACCGCTTGCGCAGTACTTTTTTACATTTCCTGAAATGATCCGTCATCGAAAAGGACTATGATCTTGCTTACTTTTCGTTGATTTACAGTTGTTTTAGACGTATCAATTAAAGTGTTCAAATTGATCGTGGGTCTGATATTGCCGTCATTGTCATCGTGTGGCGGGATTTCCTCAACTGTAGAAGGGTATTCTTCCGGATCCAACGGGAAGAGAATGTCGTCATTGACAACGGTCGGCCTGTTTTCCACTTCCTTATACATCTTGCCTTTACCGAACATCAGCCATTCTATATTCAGACTAGGGTATTGAACCATCATTGATCTGATGAATTCAAAGCTCGGATTGTTTCTTCCTGAGAGAACATGAGAAACACTGGCGCGCACGACATTGATGCTGTCCGCAAATTGAGCCTGAGTGATGTTTTCAGCTGCAAGAAACTGTTTCAAACGTGTGTTCATAATTGTATATCTTGACGTTACAAATGTAGCAAGAATTTTTGGAAACATGAAATATTTTTGGTGTGTAATCTTGTAAATCATAGAGAGGGGAGAGTGGAAAACAAGTTTTTAATATATTACATTGGTAAGTTAGGTTATATTATATAACTATCTGAATATTAATAGAATTATATCTAAATAATTATGTGTTTTACCTATCTTTGGCCGCAAAAATCAGGATATCTGCGACATTTACTGGAATTTCATAAAGTATTTCTATAATATAAAATATATAAACCGCTGATTTTTATCATATTAAAAAGTAATTAAATCCGATATAAACATTTCTTATATCACAAAAGTAATCGATTACAAAACCTACCCCCAAACCACACTTGTAAGATATTGAAAATTACAAATGTTAATAGAAATGTTAAATTTTGTGGTATAAACATTTGTAAATACGCGTCAACGACACTCAGATTTCGATATGAAATAATAAATGTGTAAATTTGCGTCATGATACCGGAAATTAGAATAGAAGACTATAATTACGACCTACCTGACGATCGTATTGCCAAATATCCCCTTTCATCAAGGGATTCATCCAAGTTGCTTGTATATAAGGATGGAACTCCGTCTGAACATACATTCAGATCTATATCTCAGGTGTTGCCTTCAGGCGCCTTGATGATTTTCAATGATACCAAGGTCGTTCCAGCAAGACTTCATTTTCAGCGCTCAACAGGTGCTCATATTGAAATATTCTGTCTCGAGCCTGTAATGCCGGAAGAATATGTTTCTATGTTTGCCGCAGTTGACAGATGCAGATGGAAATGTATAGTAGGTAATGTCAAGAGATGGAAGAATGACCTTCTTTCGCTGTATAATCCCCATGATGATGCAGATATCAATGATATGGATCTCAAGGCGGAACTGATTGAAAGAGAGGGAGAAACATCTGTGGTAGAATTCACATGGAATAACGGTGCTCCTTTCTCGCGTGTCCTTGAAGTCTGTGGAAATATTCCAATTCCACCGTATCTGAACAGAGACACGGAAGAGATTGACCTTGACAGATATCAGACCTTATATGCACGTTTCAGAGGATCTGTGGCCGCTCCTACTGCCGGCCTTCATTTTACTGAAGCAGTTCTTTCTGATATCAGAAAACATGAAATCGAAACCGATACCGTATGTCTGCACGTAGGCGCCGGAACCTTCCTTCCTGTGAAGAGTTCTCTCGTATCCGAACATACGATGCATCGTGAGCCTTTCGTGGTCACGCTGAAGCTGATAGAAAAGCTGATAACCTCATCCGGCAAGCGTATTGCCGTAGGAACGACTTCCGTCAGGACATTGGAATCATTGTATTATGTTGGTGTCAGCTGTATCGAGAATGGTAAGCCTGATGATGTTTCGCAGTGGATTCCGTATTCAAGAGAGTTTCCATATTCTACCGAAGAAGCACTCTCTGCCATTGCCGGATACATGAAGGCGAATTCTCTTGATGAACTGAAAGTAGGTACCAGAATCATCATCGTGCCAGGTTTCCGATTCAGGGTTGTTGACGTTCTGGTGACCAATTTCCATCAACCTCAGAGCACCCTTCTGCTGCTTATATCAGCTTTTGTCGGTGGAAACTGGAAGACAATATACGATTTCGCTCTTGCAAACGACTTCAGATTCCTCAGTTATGGAGACAGTTCCGTGCTGTTCAGGAGGGATTATGACAATATTGCAAAATAATCGATTTTTTGCTTTTTTGAAAAATCGTTATAAATTTGCATATTGTACTAAAATTTTTTAACGTAAAACCTATGGTGGATTTATCTGAATTTGAAAGCATCAGCCCTTATACTGATGCGGAAGCGGCCGAGGCCTTGAGCAAATTGGCGGAATACCCGCTGCTTGCCCGTGTCTCTCAGCAGTTCTTTCCGGAGGAGTCGCCAGATTTCTTGAAGAATATCCTAAAAAGCATAAAGACAATTGACGAGTTCCAGGTACTTGTCATGCAGAAATTTGTCCGTTGGGTACTTGAGCATACTGCACATAACTTTTCATATGATGGAATTGCCAATATAGACCCGGATAAGAAATTCCTCGCTTTATCCAATCATAGAGATATCATCCTTGATCCGGCAATTACCCAGCTCGTCCTTTACAATAACGGATTCCCTATGACTGAGATCGCTGTCGGCGACAATCTCATCACGAACAAGACTATCGAATATCTTATCAGATCCAATAGGATGATCAAGGTAGTGCGCGGCATTACAGCCCGTGAACTTTATCTGTCATCCCAGCTTCTCTCAAAATATATACGACTGAATATCACCGAACAGAGAAGTTCGATCTGGCTTGCTCAGAGACAGGGACGTACCAAGAACGGATATGATATCACTGAGCAAGGGCTCCTCAAGATGCTCGATATGAGCGGAACCAAGGATTTCCAGCAGAATTATGAAGAGCTCAACATAATTCCTATGAGCATCTCATATGAAATCGAGCCATGCGATATTCTGAAGGCAAGGGAGCTCGTGATTTCCCGCAAGCATAAATATGTGAAGGCAGAAGGTGAAGACCTGAACAGCATCATGGTAGGAATCATGAGCCAGAAAGGCAATATTCATCTTAACATAGGCAAGCCTCTTACAAGCGAGGAGATTGCAGATGCCGCTCTTTGTGACAAGAATGACAGATATCAGAAGATTCGCCATGCTGTCGATCTCCGCGTTATAGATGGATATAAGCTCTGGAAGAACAACTATATCGCATATGATATAGCAAACCACTCATTCAGATATTCCGATATGTATGATCAGGCCGATGCTGAGAAGTTCGTTTCATATATGGAGCACCAGCTTGACACGGTAGAACCTGAAATCAACAGGGAAGATCTCAGAAGGATATTCCTTGATATCTATGCTAATCCGGTGGTTACCAAGGAATTGCTGGCGAAAGAGAAAGCAACTGGTTCAATCCTTCTTTAACAATAAATCAGCCGACAAGTGATGTCACTTGCCGGCTGATTCTTTTCATATCTGCTGTCAGTCCTGATGAACATGAACATCCATCTGAGGGAACGGGAATTTGATTCCGTTCTTTGGAAGTTCATTGTAGATCTTTTCATTGATTTCAAAGTTGACGTCCCAATAGTCGGCAGCATGTACCCAACCGCGCATCACGAACTTGATGCAGCTGTCAGACAGAGTACTCAGGGCAACAAAAGGATCTGCAGGTGCTCCCTTGGCTGAATTGAGGATTCTTATATCGCTCTTGAGAATATCCATGAGCACCTTCTTTGTGTCGTCGATTGATGTACCGTATTCAACGTTGACTGTCCAGTCGAGCCTGCGCAACTGATTCTGAGAGAAGTTGTTGACTGTTCCGTTTGACAAAGCTCCGTTCGGAATGATGATGCTGCGGTTGTCAACGGTTGTCAGCTTTGTACTTACAATATTCACTTCCGATACAGTACCTTCGTATCCCTGGGCCTGAATATAGTCTCCAGCCTTGAAAGGTTTGAAGGCTATGATCATGATTCCTCCGGCGAAATTCTGTACAGTGCCGTTAAGTGCCATACCTATAGCCATTCCACCACCTGCAAGCAATGCTGCAATTGATGTGGTGTCAATGCCTACAGCTCCGATGGTTATGATGATGAGAATCACTGTAAGCGCTATGCTGATGATGCTCTGCACGAATGATGCTATGGCAGCGTCTGTCTTTTTCCTTTCGAATATTCTTCCTACTACGCCTTTTATCTTTCTTATAGCCCATGCACCGATGAGGTATATGGCAAGAGCGGCAAGAACCTTGAGGCCGAAAGCAACAGCCTTGTCAAGAAGTTCCGAAACAAGAACCGTTACAGGTGTTGTGGAAAGCTTCTCTGCAACCACAGCGAGCTCTTCCTGAATATTCAGTGAATCTATGGGTTGTGTCTGGAGTAAACTAAAGTCTATCATATTCTTATCTTATGTTATTTAAACAGATTCTCCACCATCGGAATTATCACTTCCTCAGGCTGTTCAGGATCAATTACAAGGTGAGGCTTGGCATAGAAGATTTCTCCTTCTGATTTTGCACGCTCTTCACCGGCACCTGTAATGTTCAGCATGATCACGTCTTCCTTCTTTATGGCACCTGCATTGACAGCATATGCCAGAGAAGCGACGGCTACTGCTGCTGCATTGTGGATGTCGATTCCTTCAAGTTCAAGGAATTTTTCCTGCCATGCGTGAAGTTCTTCGTTGGTGGCTTTGAAAATATCTCCACCGGCATCTTCAAGTGCGTCAAACAAGCCTCCTGAGATAGGATATGGCGGTTTTCTGTTTGAAAGAACCTTTGCGTCAATGATTGCGGCAGCCTTTCGTGCCTCCTCCGGAGTCATAGGTACAAGTGATCTTGAGTGTATCTTCCAAGAGTCATACATGATCGTGAAAGGATCGTTCTGAGACGGATATAGCTTCATCTTATGTGTTCCATATCTTCCGTCCTCGATAAGTCGGAGATTGTTCTCCCATGCGGCGATTGTTCCTGTTCCGCTTCCGATAGCCTGGAAATATGCATCAGGAATCCTTCCGATCACTTCAACAGCAGAAAGCAATGTCGTACCCATTCCGTCACGTCTGGCAACATTCTTTGCACCTCCCTCGACCATGAATATTCCGCTTTTGCAAGCTATGTCTGAAAGGGCTATGGCGTCGAAATAGTCAGACCCCTTCGGTGAGGCGATTATCTTTACACAGTCATTCAGCGGCTTCTTGAACCAGAGTGCGCTTATATTGTCTTCAGGAATGGAGAGAAGCAGGGGAATGTTGTTGTCTGAGCACACCTTGGCAAAAGCACGTGCGGTATTTCCTGCAGAAGCTACTACAAGTACCTTTTCATTGTCTTCTGGAAGCCTTGCACATACAGAATATGCTTCCGTCTCCTTGAATGAACAGGTCTCCATGCGGGCTCCTTTTTCAGGCCAGTAACCGGATACTGTTATGTAGAGATTCTCAAGTCCAAGCTCTGCAGCAAGCTTTTCCGATTTATATGTTACCGGTGCGCATGATCCGGCTAATGTCCTTTTGATCGGAAGCCAGTCTGCATACCTGTAGAATCCGTCAAGATCGGTACGTGGATTATACTCCTTCGATTCATAAACTGCCCTGACAAGGCTCGGTACAGGTGATTCCGGGTCTGCGAGTGTCCAACCTGCGTCGTCAAGAATCCTTCCGTCGGCGCAATTCATCAATTTGTAATCTGTCGGTTTGAATGTCATGGTTTATGGTTTTTAACGATTTTTTCTTCTTGTTGCTTCGTCAATGATCTCGGCAATGTCCTTTACGGGTCTGTCTGAATACCTGTTGAACGTGCTTCTGCATAGTGGACATGCAGTCGCAATTACGTCCGGTGAAGCTACGGTAAGGTTGTTCAGTGCATTTTCAGTAAGGGCCTTGCGTCTTTCAAAACTGAGGGTAAGGCTTCCAAGGCTTCCTCCGCAGCATATGCTTTCCTTGCCGTTCTTGTCAGCCTCGACCAGAACGCCTGCCCTGCCAATCACTCTCCGGGGTTCTTCATATACTCCGCAACCTCTTCCCAGTTCGCATGGATCATGATATACGAATCTCGTGTCACTGCCTTTGATTGAGAGTCTGCCTTCATTGATAAGCCTGTCGAAGAACTCGGTGTGATGAATGACCTCGATTCCTTCAAGGTGGTATTTCTCCTTGAATATCTTATAGCATATCGGGCAGCTCAGAAGGAGAGTGTCAGCTCCTGAAGCCTTGATGATGGCTGTGTTCTTTGCGACCATTTCCTCGGCCTGTTCCTTTCTACCGGCCATGAGCATAGGTCTTCCGCAGCAGATTCCTCCATCCTTGTCCATCATTTCGAACTTTATTCCGGCTTTCTGAAGGACGGACTGGGTTGATTTGCTGATGACGGGAGTTAAAGCCGTCATACAACCTGCAAAATATAGAACTTTCTGATTTTGAGTTGATGAAACATCGTTGTTAGTACTACTAACAAATTTGTTACACCGTTCAAGCAGCATGTTTTCGTCAATATTCGAGTAATCAGGCGAGAGATTGTACTTTCTGATGCTCCTTTGTGCTATCCTCATCCTGTCTCCTTCGACACCTACCGGACATAAGGCTGTACACTTTCCGCAGAGGAGACATTTGTCGCTGATCTCTTCGATCCTTTTTTCATTATATCTCTTGATCTGCCTGTTCAGATAAACAGTAGTATCCTTGATATTTGCCTTTACAGCTCCCATAGGACATGCGTCGATGCAGACACCGCAGCTCGGGCATGAGTAAACCTGCAGCTTTGCGAATCCCTTTCTTGCATGGCGTACCTTGATTCCGGCATTCCTCATCGGTATGAGCAGAATCTCAGCAGGAATATGCATGTATCTGCTGAAAGGAAGGATACACATGAATATGCCGAGAGCGATGGAATATGCCCACCAAGTAGGAAGCATGTTCATATGGTCGCTCAGGAATGAATGCAGCACTCCGTTAAGGGATTTGGTCAGGAATGAGCCTCCGCTGATGTCTGCCGTAAAACCTTCGGCAAGCAGTCTCAAAGGGAATATGCTCCATAATGCATATAATCCTATAAGGTCAGTTATGCTGGCTCTTGTGGTACGTCTCATTCCGAAGAGGCGAGACCTGACTCTCTTGATGATCGCCAAGGTTATGCCACTCAAGATAACGAGCAGGAAAAAGTCCATGAGGAAAAAGAAGAATGAGCCCTTCATGGTGCTTTCGGTTACTGCTACGAAATATCTGAAGAAGATAGGATACCATATCTGATGGACACGCTCCGGAGTATAGAGGAATACTTCTATATGTCCTATCACGATGATCATGAACCATCCGAAGGCTATGCTGGAGTGCATATATCCCAGAAGCTTGTTCCTTTTCCACAACTTCACATGAAAAAGGCAGTCACAGAACCAGTCCCTGATGTTCTTGAGCATTATCTTGGGATTGACCAGTGACATGAAGAATCTTTTTCTGTCCTCTTTTGGCAATTGCAGTATGACCCTGATGGCTCCGATGATGCACCACGACAGAACGAAGATCATTCCAAGCATGAAGGGAAGCACGAAATTGTTATAGCCGGAAAGGTAAATTTCTCTCATCGTCTGTCCTCCTTTTCATATATCCTGCATATCGTCAGCAATAGATGCCTGGTATTGATACCTCTCGGACAGACCATGGTACATTTTCCGCATAACATGCAGTTGTTCATTATCTTGAATGCCTCTTCCTCCTTGCCTCTCTGGAGGTACAGGAGAACCTTTCTGACGCTCATGCCTGAAAATTCGGCCGCAGGGCATGTCGCACTGCATGAACCACACGCCATGCAGCGCAGCGCATCAGGCTCAATGCGGCAGAGTTCGCTGAAACGATCCCTGCTGACATTGTCCAGATTTATTGCTGAACTGGGTGATATCCTGAAACCGAACATGCTCATTTCTGCTGACCGATTATACGTGAATGGATTTCAAGGACAGCCGAGCGTGCTTCTGCAAGAGTCTCCGGTACGGTCTTGGGACCTGTGCAGGCTCCTGCATAGTAAATGCCGTTTCTTGGAGATGAGGTTATATGCATGACGTTGTCGCTGCTTTTCAGGAAACCGTCCGAATCGATCGGAAGCGACAGCATCGATGCAGATCTGGTGCTGTCCGGATTGCATACCATGCCTGACATGAGCACAAGAAGGTTGAGAGTCACCTTTATCGGCTTTCCCAGCAAGGTGTCTTCCGCCTTGACTATTACGTTTCCGTCAATGTTCTCGCTTACTTCAGAAACCCTTCCACGTATGAAATGGATACCATGGTCTCTTTGAGCCTTTATATAGAAATCCTCGAACTTCTTTCCGAAAAGACGGAGATCCATATAGAAGCAGTAGATCTCTGCATCAGGGAATTTTTCCTTCATTTCGATCGCCTGCTTTATGGCTGTAATGCAGCATACCTTTGAACATTGCGAGTTTCTGGCCTTTTCATCCCTTGATCCGACACAATGCACGAAACCGATGGACTTTATTTCTTTTCCGTTTATCCTGTCATCCTTGCCCGTGTTGAACCAGTGCTCAAGATCGGCATTTGTAATAACCTGATTGTAAATGCCATATCCGTATTCTTCCTTTTTCTGAGCTTCGAAAAGTCTGAAGCCCGTCGTAAAGAGAATATATCTGGAAATGATGGAAATACCGTTTGACAGCATTACGTTATAGTTGTCTTTCAGTCTGTTGATGAATGAGATTTCCGCATTGAGGAAGATGTTCGCATCCTTGCTGGAAGCAATAAGATCTGAAACGAGATCCTTGGCTGGAGTCATGTCCGGGAAGAGCCTGTTCCATTGTGCGACATGTCCGCCGAGCTGCCCGCTCTTTTCAACGATTATCGGAGTATATCCAAGCTTCAGAAGCTGTGATGCAGCTTCAAGACCGGCAATACCTCCACCGATTATTACTACTATCTCTTTCATGATCAAAAGCATTTCATGTTTGCGGGAAGGCCAGGTCTTAGGATGTCCTTCCGATTCAGACCCTTATATTTGTCTTCAGGGATATATTCAATCCCGATCTTGTCAAGAAGAGGCTCGACAGCAACCTGATGAAGCTGAAGTCCGAGATCCCATGGATCGTAACCCAGCACCAGACCGGCTACTTCTTCATAAGTGAATACAGGTATTCCATAGCCGTTCTGGCCATATGTCTTTCCTTCCATTTCAGATATTACATATTGCCAGCGGTCGAGGAAATATGGACAGCCAGGACAGTTGGTGATAATCATATCAGGCTTGTAGGGCTCCATGGACTCGAATTTCTTATGAGTATTGGAAATCGAGTAGCCTCTGTTTGCCTTGACATGGTATTGCCTGAATCCATATCCGCAGCAATGACGACGTTCCGGATAGTCAATCACACTTCCACCCCAGGACTCGATCATACCTGCAAGTACATACGGATATTCGGCTCCGCCTATACCCTTGGAAGGGAACATCTTGGAATAGTGGCAGCCTATATGCTCAACGACTCTCAACGGTTCTCCGGTTTCCTTGTTGACAAGTCTGAATTTCGCTTTTTCAGCGATTTCATTTCTGTATTTATAGATCAGGTCACTTGCATGGGCAAGATACTTCGGAATCTTGAACTCCTTGCGGCATGCCTTCCACAGCATTTCCCTGATTCTGGTCTCCAATTCCGGAAATTCATGCCATGTCTCCAGAATTTCGGTATAATTACCGAACGAGGTGATGCAGGAAGCGACATAGTTCTCATATCCGGCTTCAGTCATCAGGGCAAACTGCCTTGCGACTATAGTCATGGCCGTTTCCTGAGGAATGGTGTCGCAGTGATATGCTATGCCGCCGCATGTAGTATGGTGCTCTGTTTCATAGAAATCCTTCTTCAGGACATCCCTGCATATCTCCATGAACATCTTTTCCGAACCTGGAAAGAAGTTCTGTCTGATACAGCTACGGACATAAAACCAGTGATCATCAGGAATCTCCTTCTGATAATCGCTCCATATTTTCTGTTTCCCTTGGTAAATCATGCTGAATTCTTTTCTGCTATTCGTTGAAATGTCCGTCTGAGCAATGTTCGAAGGTGTATCTGTAATATTCTTCCATGCTCATGCCCATTTCTTCTGCCTTCTTGCGTGAAAAACTTTCTACCGTCTCCATCCTTTCCGTTCCGCCGGTGACATCAAAGATATTCTTCAGATCGTCCAGCGATTCCTGAGGAATCTTTCGCAATATGCCCGGACCGTTCCCTCTGAAGTTACCACCAAGTCTGGCATAGCTGTCTTCAAGATGCTCCGTATGCCATTTCCATACAGGACCGGACTCCACGTGGTCGTTCCAGCTGAATGAATCAGGATGAATGCAATAACCGTAATTGAGGATGTTTCCTGTCATTATCTTCGTAAGAGGGTAGAGCTGACGACCCTTTTCTGACTCAGTGAAATATCCCAGTTTTGCAGACAGGTTTCTCAGGGCCATGATGACAAGGCCAGGGCCGTTCTTGCGTGGGCATCTTGTAAGGCAAGACATGCATTCACCACAATACCAGATGGTATCGCTTTTCAGCAGTTTTTCAATCTCTTCGTCATCACCCCTCTGAACTGTATCAACTATCTTGCGAGGATCATATCTGTAGAATTCTGCAGCAGGACAAATGGCTGTGCATGTACCGCAATTGATACATGTCTTGAGTCCTTCCCTTACGCGGTAGTCCTCCCGTAGCATATCATAAAGTTTTCCCATTACATTCAGATATTGGCTATAAGATACCACATATATCCGGCTTCCATCAGCAGAAGTACGGTTCCTTCAAATCTGTCAAGCTGTTTTTTCTTGAACATATATGCACTGGCAAGTATGAAGATGGCGCTGAGAAGGACTGCTCCGAGATCAACATATGTCATTCCGGAGAACGACAGAGGATGTATCAGGGATGCACCTCCCAGAATTAGAAGTATATTGGAAATGTTGGAACCCAATACATTTCCTAATGCAAGCTGTCCTCTTCCCTTGAGAGCGGCAACGACGCAAGTGGCAAGCTCTGGCATCGATGTTCCTGCAGCCATCACCGTAATAGCTATGAACTTGTCGGAAACTCCGAACATCTTTGCAAGTTCGGTGGCTGAATTCACGAACAGCCTTCCTCCGACAATAAGTCCGGCAAGTCCTATGATGATAAGCAATGCAGACATTCCTGTTGTGTATATCTTTATGCCTTCACCGTCCTCTTCTGTATCTTCCTGATCAGATTTGAATGAAGTCCACAGATACCAGGCGAATACGGCGAGCAATATGGCACCGTCCAGACGGCAGAGCTGATCCTGTCCCTTACCGAAAATAGTGAAGTTCATGCCCAGGATAATCAGGAGCACGGTCACGATTATGTTCAAAGGTATGTCTCTCTTGAGGTTGCTCTTTGTAATTGCCAAGGGAGAAATAAGGGCGGTTACACCCAGTATCATCATGGTGTTGAATATGTTGGAGCCGACAATGTTTCCGATTGCCATATCTGCTTTCCCCTGAAATGATGAAAGGAAGCTTACCACCATTTCAGGTGTGGACGTTCCGATACCTACAATTGTAAGGCCGATCACGAATTCGCTGATGCCGAATTTCTTTGCTATGCTTGATGAACCGTCAACAAGCCAGTTAGCACCCAGGAGAATCATGATAAGACCTCCTATCAGTATGAATATCTGCGCAGTCATGATTTAATAGCTTATTAAATTTACACTCAAGACAGCAAAGTTATTAAAAAATATCCTAAAAACATTATATTTGTTGTCTGCATGACTTATTACATTACACCATGAGACACATATTGACATTATTATCGGCACTTTTGATATCAGCTTCAGCTTATTCCGCTGATTCCTTATCGGTATTCTACCGTATCAGGCTTGATCAGGACATAGATCAGTCGTCTCAAAGACTTGTTACTCTTGGTCTTGAAAAGGCCAGAGAAGCCCAGGCAGACTATGTTATACTGGATATTGATACATATGGAGGTGCTGTAAATGCAGCTGACAGTATCAGGACGGCCATTCTCAGATATGAAAAGCCTGTCATCGCTTATGTGAACATGCAGGCAGCATCTGCAGGTGCATTGATAAGCATAGCTTGTGATTCCATCTATATGAGGACGGGAAGTTCCATTGGTGCCGCCACTGTTGTGTCTCAGACCGGAGAAGTCATGCCGGACAAGTACCAGTCATTCATGAGGGGAATGATGAGGGCTACTGCTGAGGCCAACGGCAGGGATCCGGAGATCGCACAGGCCATGACGGATACTGCAAATGTTCTCAGCATGACGCCGGATGAAGCTATGGCGGTCGGATATTGTGAAGGAATATGCGGATCTGAATTTGAAGTGGCAGAAAAGGTGACTTCAGGTAATGGATTCGTCATCAGGAATATGGAGGATGATATGACATGGCTTGACAAGCTCATACAGTTCCTTCTGAACCCTCTTCTCCAGTCAATATTCATGATGATGATTGTAGGAGGCATATTCGTGGAGATCAGGACTCCGGGAATCGGTCTTCCTCTGCTGACGGCCATAATCGGAGCATTGCTTTATTTTGCTCCGGGGTATATCGGTCATCTGGTCGAGTCATGGGAGATCCTTCTCTTTGTCGTAGGTCTTGTGCTTATAGCTATAGAGATTTTTGTTCTTCCTGGCTTCGGTGTTTGCGGTATCAGCGGTATAATCGCTGTCGTCGTATCGCTCGCTTTTGCCATGATCGACAATGCTGAACTCTTCCGATGGGACGGATCAATAGATCTCAAGCCAATAATCCAGCCACTTGGAATCGTCATATTATCTGCTGCTGCTGCAGTATTCGGCTCTGTCTGGCTTGTCAGGAAGCTATATGCAACCCGTACATTCGACCATATCGCCCTCAGGCAGGAGATGAAGGCGGACGACGGATTTACAGGTGTCGTTTCGGGTCTTGAAAGTCTTGTAGGCGAGACGGTTACAGTCTTTACCGATCTTCGTCCTGGTGGAAAGGTTAGGACGGATGACGGCAAAATAATAGAAGCCACCCTAAAATTCGGCGGCTTCGCATCCAAAGGAGAATCCCTGAAAGTGATATCTGCTGAGCAGGGACGTGTCTATTGTGAAAAACTGTAGAAGCTGAAAGACTATCTGCGCTTCAGAGCGACTACATTCTCTACATGATGGGTGTGCGGGAACATGTCAACAGGGCGTACTGCGGTGATGACATAATCCTTGCACAGAATCTCGAGATCACGTGCCTGTGATGCCGGATTGCAGCTGACATATACCATACGGTCAGGAGCTGCATTCAGGATGACCTGTGCCACATCCGGATGTATTCCGGCTCTCGGCGGGTCAAGTATGATGACGTCAGGGTGTCCGTGCTCCTCAACAAATGCGTCTGTAAGAATGTCCTTCATGTCGCCGGCATAGAAATCGCAATTTGTGATTCCGTTGTTTGCCGCATTTATCTTTGCATCTTCGATAGCCTCTGGAACATATTCGATTCCTATCACCTTAGATGCCTGACGTGATACGAACTGTGCGATGGTTCCTGTTCCTGTATAGAGGTCATATACCACTTCAGAGCCTGTCAGAGCCGCATATTCGCGTGCAACGCTGTAAAGCTTGTATGCCTGCTTCGTATTGGTCTGATAAAATGACTTAGGGCCAATCTTGAACTTGAGTCCCTCCATATACTCATATATGGCATCCTCTCCTTTGTAAAGATGGCAGTCCTGATCAGATATCGAATCATTCGCCTTTCCGTTGATGACATAATACAAGGACGTAATCTGCGGGAATTTCTCCGCTACGGCGTCAAGAAGGGCAGTGCGGGCTTCATGATCTTCGTGATAGAAGCATATGATGAGCATGACGTTACCAGCTTCTGTGGTACGGATGAACATGTTGCGGAGGAAACCTACATGCTCACGGATGTTGAAGAAGCTCAATCCATGTTCAAGGGCGTAATTCCTGATGAATAGACGTATTTCATTTGACGGCTCAGGCTGAAGATAGCAATGGTCGATGTCAAGAACCTTGTCGAAGAAACGGCCGACATGGAATCCGAGTCCGTATTTCTCCTGTTCTGAAAGAGTCTCGGCATCCTCGTGATCGAAGATCCATCTGCGCTGTGAGAAGGTGAATTCCAGCTTGTTACGGTAATAAGTCGTCTTATCTGAAGGAACGATAGGGGAGATTTCCGGTACATCAAGATGGCCGATGCGTACCAGCTGGTCATATACCTGCTGCTGCTTTGCCTGAAGCTGCATTTCGTATGGAAGCGGCTGCCATTTGCATCCTCCGCATACGCCGAAATGCTTGCAGAACGGTTCAAGGCGATGCTCGGAAGGCTTCACCATGCGAAGTATGAATCCTTCCATATAGTTTTTCTTCTTCTTCGTTACCTTGACGTCAACGATGTCTCCTGGAACGGCAAACTGTACGAAAAGAACAGTACCGTCAATCCTTGCCAAAGCCTTGCCCTCGGCTGCAACAGCCTCGATAATTACATTCTCTAATACAATCTCCTGCTTCTTTCTTGCCATAATGAAAAAATTAAGCCCCGAAGATCAATCAACGGGGCTGCAAAATTATCAAAATATCGTGAGATTACGAAATCTTGAGCTTGGTTTTATAGAGTGTCTGGGAAATGTTGATCATGAAGTCTCCCATTGTCTCAAGCTCTGACACGATGTCCATGTAATAGACACTTGTCTGGTAGTTCTTGCGGTCGCTCTCAATGCTCTCGATCTCCTCGTCTCTGAGGTTGTTGCGGAGGTTGTTGATCCTGTCTTCTGCCGCATATGCATTGGATATTTCCTCAAGCTTGCCGTCAAATGCGAGGGTCAGGTTCTGGATCATGACATCATAAGTGCTGTCAACCAGATCAACCATTGCATTGAGCTTCTTCGTGGTATCTGCATCAAAGGTCTTGTTATGGATGTTTCTGCGTGAGAGAATCCTGCTTATGCTCTCTCCTGAGTCACCGAGCGATTCGAGCTCTCCGATGATCTTGTACATCGCCTTGATCATGAGTGATGTCCTTTCACTGATTTCCTGGGCAGAAACTGCATTCAGGAAGGTTGCGATCTCATATTCTATCCTGTCAGAGATCTCTTCATACTTGACAAGCTTGCCTCTGAGTTCTTCAAACTTGTCTTCATCAGTCTCGTTGATGGCTGCACGTGCATAACCGAGGCCGTTCTTTGAGATCTGGGCGAAATGGATGATTTCCTTGAATGCCTGTTCAGTTGCGAGTTCAGGAGTGGCAAGAGGTCCGGCATTGATATATTTGAGCCTGAACTTGTTCTCTTCCTTGTTTGCAGGTTCCTTGATCACCTTGCAAACTATCTTCTCGATAAGCCCCGTGAACCAGATGAGGAGGAGGGTATTGATCAGGTTGAAAAGCGTATGGAGCATCGAGAGTCCATATAGTGCGGACGTACTTTCCGGGCCGTTAGGATCATGTACTGCAAATCCCTCTGCAGCCGGATTCGGAATGCCGAAAATGCTGCTTGTAAGAGTACCTACGAACGAAAGGAACGGCTTGAAGAGTATCAGTGCCCATATGACTCCGAACACATTGAATATCGTATGTGAGAGAGCGGCTCGTTTTGCCGATGGGTTGCCGACCGATGCCGCAATATTTGCTGTGATGGTCGTACCGATATTCTCTCCGAGAACCATTGCACAAGCCATCTGGAAAGGAATCCATCCCATGCTGAGCATGATGAGTGTGATTGCCATTGTCGCTGATGATGACTGAAGTACGAGCGTAAGTATCGTACCGAATCCGAGGAAGAGAAGAACAGACCAGAATCCGTGTCCTGCCCATGCCTTTACGAATTCAAGCACTTCAGGGGTCTGCTTGAGATCCGGAACTGATTCCTTCATGAATGAAAGACCCAGGAAAAGAAGTGAGAATCCTACGATGAGTTCACCAATGTTCTTTCTCTGGTTCTTCTTGGAAATGGAAAAAATGAAGCCCAGAAGCATAAGGGGAACTGCAAGAATAGAGATGTCAGCCTTGAAGCCGAGCCATGCCACCATCCATGCGGTAACGGTTGTTCCGATATTTGCTCCCATGATCACTCCGATTGCCTGAACAAGAGTGAGGAGTCCTGCATTTACAAAGCTTACTACCATTACGGTTGTAGCTGAAGAAGACTGGATGACAGCAGTGATTCCGAGGCCGGTAAGGACTCTTTTGAACGGATTGGAAGTCATTGAAGACAAGAAGCCTCTCAATCTGTCACCTGCTGCTTTCTGAAGACCGGAACTCATGAGGTTCATTCCATATAGGAACATACCGAGAGCACCAAGCAAGGTGAAAATCTGTAGAATACCCATAATTTATCTGAATGGTTAATATTTTTGACAAAAGTAGCTCTCCTGGTAATGAATCGCAACCGGATTGGTGTTAATATTTTGTTAAAAGCCGCTTTTTGATGAAAACGGTAAAAAAATGAAGCCTCGAACATTCGAGGCTTCATCAATAGGTATGATATCAGAATGAGTTATTTCCTGTTGACATATTTCATGAGAGTCTGTGATACATTGATCATGAAATCTCCCATCTTTTCAAGCTCTGAAACGATATCCATATAATAAACGCTTGTCTGGTAGTTCTTCCTTTCGTTCTCGATGCTCTCGATCTCCTCATCCCTGAGATTGTTTCTCAGATTGTTGATGCGGTCCTCTGAAGAGTATGCATTGGAAATCTCTTCAAGTTTTCCTTCAAACGCCAGGGTAAGGTTTTTGATCATCACTTCATATGCATGATCTACGGTATCCACCATTGCATTGAGCTTCTTTATTGTCTCGTCATCGAATACCTTCTTATGGATGTTTCTCCTTGAAAGGATACGGCTGATGCTTTCACCGGAATCTCCGAGAGACTCGAGTTCTCCGATGATCTTGTACATTGACTTTATCATCTGAGATGTCCTCTCGCTGATTTCTTCGGCCGATACGGCATTGAGGAAGGTGGCGATCTCGTATTCTATCCTGTCAGATATCTCTTCATATTTGACAAGCTTACTCCTCAGTTCTTCGAACTTGTCAGGATCGGTCTCATTGATTGCTGCCCTGGCATAACCAAGACCGTTTCTTGAGATTTCAGCGAAGTGGATGATCTCACTGAATGCCTGTTCTGTCGCAAGTTCAGGAGTTGCAAGCGGACCGGCCTCGATGTACTTGAGTCTGAATGTATTCTCTTCCTTGTTCTGTGATCCCTTGATAACCAGACATACAAGTTTCTCTATGAATGGTATGAACCATATCAGGATAAATGTGTTGATAGTATTGAAAAGGGTATGAAGCATTGACAGACCGTAAAGTGCAGAAGTCTGTGAATCAGTCTGTATCGATGTACCGTCTGCAGCCTTTTCGACAACCACGGCAAAATCAGGACCAGCCGGATTCGGAATGTTGAATATGATTTCGGTAAGGAATCCTATCAGCTTGAGGAAATATGGGAACGAAATCAATGCCCATACTACTCCGAATACATTGAATACGGTATGAGCAAGTGCCGCTCGTTTTGCAGATGTGTTTCCTACTGCTGCAGCGATATTTGCTGTAATGGTAGTACCGATATTCTCACCAAGTACCATTGCACATGCCATGTCGAAACGGATCCATCCCATGTTCAGCATGATCAGTGTCAGAGCCATGGTTGCAGAGGAAGACTGAAGAACCAATGTAAGGACTGTACCGAATACAAGGAAGATAAGTACTGAGCCGAATCCATAGCCCTGCCATCCCTGAATGAACGACAGTACTTCAGGTGTGCTGCTGAGGTCAGGAACCGAGTTCTTCATCAGAGAAAGTCCGAGGAAGAGAAGTGAAAAGCCGACAATAAGTTCGGAAATGTTCCTTCTCTGATCTTTCTTTGATATGGAGAATATGAATCCCAAAGCCATCAATGGTACAGCGAGGATGGAAATATCCGCCTTGAATCCGAGCCACGATACAAGCCATGCGGTGACGGTCGTACCGATGTTTGCACCCATGATCACGCTGATTGCCTGGGCAAGTGTCAGCAGTCCGGCATTCACGAAGCTTACGACCATCACAGTCGTTGCTGATGAAGACTGGATCACTGATGTGATTCCCAGACCTGTCAGGACACCCTTGAAAGGGTTGGAAGTCATGGCTGAAAGGAAGTTACGCAGTCTGTTTCCTGCAGCCTTCTGAAGCCCGGAGCTCATCAGGTTCATTCCATAGAGGAACATACCGAGAGCACCTAATAATGTAAGAATCTGTAACATGATTTTATTCGTGGGTTGTTTATGCGATCTGTCCGCTCAGGAGGTACCATGTATATCCGATGAAACCCAGCAGCATGATAGTACCGGAAAGTCTGTTGATTCTGCCGGTGAATCCAAGAAGAAGTGGAATTACGGCAGCGATTATCATTACAGCATAATCAACTGAAGTTATACCGGCTGAAGTGAGAGGCATTACCTGTGAGCTCAAACCGAGTATGAGTGTGATGTTGAATATGTTCGAACCGACAATGTTTCCGAGAGCCATCTGTGTATTCTTCTTTACCGCTGCCACGACTGATGCAGCAAGTTCCGGAAGGGATGTTCCGCACGCTATGAGTGTAAGCGAGATGAACGCATCATTGACTCCGAATGACTTGGCGATGAGAACGGCATTGTCAACGAAGAAGTCACAGCTTGTGATAAGGATTGCGAGACCTCCGACAACCTTGACGATGGCCAGCCATAACGGAGATTGCTCTTCCTCTTCCGGTCTGGCTTCATTCTGCTGTACAGCCGTTCCGGATACTGTGTTCTTCCTGTCTCTGTAGAATGAGTACCACATGAACAGGATGAAGCATGCCAGGAGAACGAGACCGTCGATCCTGCTGATCGTAGCAGCGCTTCCATTGAAGAAATTGAGGGCAAGTACAGTTACAAGCAATGATACGAAAATGCACAGAGGGATCTCGAACTTCATGTTTGCCTTATCTATGGCGATAGGGAAGAACATGGCCGTAAGTCCCAGAATGCCGAGGACATTGAAGATATTCGAGCCTACGACGTTGCCTATGGCGACGTCAGCATTTCCTCCGATAGCTCCGAGAAAGCTCACCACCAGCTCCGGCATAGATGTGCCGACACCTACAATGGCAGCTCCGATGACGAAGTCGGATACTTTATATTTCTTGGCGATTGAAACAGCACCGGCAACGAGAAAATCGGCACCATAGACGATTCCGACCAGTGAGATGATAAGGATTATGTATTCCATTATTTGATGATATTGCTTACTTCGCTGATCGGATATTCAAACTGTCTTGAGCAAGGTTCATATTTATAAGGGATGTATTCGTAAAGCTGGACATAAGCCTTGCCTGACTTCCTGCTGTAGAACACATCGAGTCTTACGGCGTTTCCCTTGTCTTCTTCAGCAAGGCTGATAGAAGATGGCTTTGATGCAACTACTTCAGACAATTTTGCTTTTTCTGTCTGAGAGAAGAAATGTTCTACCTTGCAATACTGAACTCCTGATTCCTGTTCCTTATATCCAGTTCTTAGCATGAGAAACAGCAGGATGCCGGCAAAGATCATGAAGAAACCGAGGATGTTTACAGATGTTGCTGTCGGAAGTGCTACAAGAATGCAGCCTGCAAGGGTAAGTCCGACAGATATGATGATGTCTTTTGTAGAGCGAACTCTATTGAATGTCTTTTCCATAATGATATATAATAAATTGTTTGTTAATGAGTTGTGTGTATGTGTGATGAGCCGGCACCCGTAGTTTACAGATGTCGGAAATATGAGGGATGTATGGAAAAGGCTAAATGATGAGTTTCCCGAGATGTATCAGGTGATGGCCTGTTTCAGCCAATCCTGACGGGAATCTGTTTATTGATACGAAAAATAGAGAAGTCGTATATTGATTCATGGATTTTCCGGACTTGGATAAGGTGAAACCGTGTCTGGAAAAATCGGAAGAACCGCTTCTTTTAGCCTGCGAAACGGTTCTGGTAGGATTTATGACATTTGTCTGTCTTGGAACCCTGCATTGGGTTTCAGGGGCTGAAAATGAAAAGCAGTCGTGACGGAACTGGTGATCTGTCCTTGAATCCGAGTCATTGAAGAAAGCCTCTATAGGATCTTTGACGTCAGAATACAATGAAACTTCCGCCTTGTCATTCATAAGACATGACAAGCAGATTACAAGACATGTAATAAACGAAAATTTAGCTTTCAGTTTCATTCTGATGGCAAATTTACAATTTAAATGCTCATCTGTGCTATTTTATTCCTGTTTTTCTGTTAAATCTTTGTTAAGCTTATCTGAGGATGTATCCGTGGTGAATAAGATCCTCTCTTGATCTTATAGGGAATGTATATCCGTCCCGAAGCAGAAACAGATCATCCGTGATGCCGATGACCGATTCGTACATATGATCTGATATGATTATGCCCTTGTCTGCCTTGTGCTGCTGGATGAGCTCCTGCATCTTTTCAACATATTTAGGAGCGACATTGGAAAAAGGCTCATCCAGAATGCAGAATTCTGCATTGGAGTTAAGAATGAGATACATTTCGGCGATCCGCACTTCTCCTCCGGAAAGTTCCTTCGGCTTCATGCGCTGGTATGTATGGAATTTAGGGTCGAATGTCACGAGGCCGTCATAATCGACACCATATAGAGCAAAGGCTTCGCCCAACGTCATATTTTCGGGAATGAAGAAATGCTGTGGGAGATATTTGATTCTCTTTCCGATATGTCCGTAATCGGTTTCCTGTTCATCATTGAACCTGATGAAGATGTTCTGCGGCTTGATTCCGCCCATTATGCATTTGAACAGACAAGATTTGCCTGTTCCGTTCCTGCCAAGCACTCCTGTAACCCTGCCGGTCCTGGCTGTGATGAATGCACTTTGGAGAACCTGAAGCTTTCCGAATTCAAGATGGACGCTGTCAACTAAAAGTGTATTATCTGATTGCATAGCCAATATTTCCGGTTATTATGATAAGTAAGACGAATGCAAGGAACTCGACAGCAAACGGAATTATCTCATATTCATTCCTGCTGATTCCGAGATTGAGATAGAAATATATGTCCTGTTTCTTGGAAATGCTTTTGCGCAGATAGAATATCACAGGAATGCTGACAAGCTTGAGAATTATGCATACGGGGATGGATAAGGGTTTGAGGAGGACAACGACGGACATGGGAACCGTCAGAACAGCTGATATGATATAGACTGCCTTGCCATATCGTCTTGACAAACCGATCTTGGAGAATATGTTCATATGTCAAATTCGTTTATTTGTCTGTAAAGTTAGGATATTTTAGCATTAAATCATATATATTTGTCAAAAAGACCATTATGAAAGAAGAATGCCTTATCTGCAAAGCACCGCTCGAATACCTCAACGAGGACCTGCAGATGGAATGCAGCATATGCCATAAGAAGGAAATGAGCAAGACAAGATGCATCAACGGCCATTATGTCTGCAACGAATGTCATACAAAAGGAATAGACGTTATTATCGGACTTTGCCTGAAGGAAGAGTCCTGCAACCCGATAGAGATCATAAGGAAGATGATGGATATGCCGTTCTGTCATATGCATGGGCCGGAACATCATGTCATGGTCGGATCTGCGCTTCTGACGGCTTACAGTAATGCGGGAGGGAAGATCGATCTTTCCGCAGCACTCAATGAAATGATAAGCAGAGGCAGCAAGGTTCCTGGAGGGGCTTGTGGATTCTGGGGAGCCTGTGGCGCAGCCGTCAGTACCGGCATGTTCATGTCGATCATCACTGCTTCCACACCTCTTGCAGAGGATGCCTGGGGACATTCCAATCTTATGACATCCCGCTCATTGGCAAGGCTTGGCGAGATAGGAGGCCCTCGCTGCTGCAAACGCAATTCATATCTCGCCATTCTTACTGCCATTGAATATGCGGAAGATATCACTGGTGTCAGGATGGAAAGATCCGATATCATATGCAGTCATACAGCTTCCAACAGGCAATGCATCGGCAAGAGATGCCCGTTTTTCCCGTTAAACTATTCCGAATGAAATCAATTGTTTACTCGGTCTTGTTCTCCCTTGGTTTCTGCATCTCATGCATGTCTGTCGATGCCCCGGCTCCTTTCGGCGTTTTGCCTGCAGAGTCTCAGGTGGAATGGCAGCAGATGGAATATAACATGTTTGTCCATTTCGGACCGAATACATTTTCCGGGGATGAATGGGGCAGTGGAGAGGAGAAAGCTGAATTATTTAACCCGACAGCAATGGATTGCCGGCAGTGGGCATCAATTGCAAAGGCTGCAGGAATGAAAGGAATCATCATTACAGCCAAGCATCACGACGGATTTTGCCTGTGGCCTAATCCATACAGCAGGCATACAGTTGCGCAGAGCACATGGAAAGAGGGAAATGGCGATGTCCTGAAGGATCTTTCCGAGGCCTGCCGTGAGTATGGACTGAAGTTCGGAGTCTATATATCTCCATGGGACAGACATGATCCTCACTATGGTACAGATGAATATAATGATGTCTATGTCAAGACATTGGAACATGCTTTAGGCAGTTACGGCCCTGTATTCGAACAATGGTTTGACGGAGCTTGCGGTGAAGGGCCGAATGGAAAGAAGCAGATATATGATTGGCCTCTCTTCAATTCTACAGTTTATCGCATGCAGCCGGAAGCAGTCATTTTCAGCGACTATGGACCAGGATGCCGCTGGGTGGGAAATGAAAGAGGACATGCCGGACGTACATGCTGGAGCACGATGGATTATGAAGACAGGGATACTCATCCTGTAACGACACAGGTTCTTAATGAGGGTGTTAAAGGAGGAAGCATGTGGGTCCCTTCAGAGACAGATGTCTCCATCCGTCCGGGATGGTTCTGGAAAGAGCATGAGAATGATGATGTCAAGTCATTGCAGCACCTTCTCAAGATTTATTATGAGAGTGTCGGACGCAATTCGCTTCTGCTTCTTAATGTACCACCTGACACACGTGGATTGATACATGAAGCAGATTCTGCGCGTCTGATGGAACTCCGTACCGCTTTGGATCAGATTTTCAGTGTGAATCTTGCTGACGGAGCCAGGATTGCAGCTGAAAATGTGCGAGGCGGTTCGAGACGATTCAAGGCGGATAATATGCTCAATGAGGATTATGACAGTTTCTGGGCTGCTGACGATGGTGTAACGACAGTCTCATTTACAGTCAGATTACCTCAGGAGCGCACATTCAATCTCATTCAACTTCAGGAGTATATCCCTCTTGGACAGAGGGTTTCGGCATTCTCGGTTGACGTTTTGGATAAGGACGGAATCTGGAATACGATAGCAAATGAGACTACAATAGGTTACAAACGTATTATCCCAGTACCGGAAATCACGACAACTGCTGTCCGTGTCTGCATTGAATCGTCTGATGCCTGTCCTGTGCTGAACGGCTTTGCTCTTTATCTTGATACTGTATCTTGAGAACAGAATAGTATAAGAATGCCTGACACATATGAAGTGCCAGGCATGTTTTCAAAAGATAGATCTGATCTTACCTTTTGTCCATTATACCGAACTTTTCCCATTGTTCCATAGGGAAATTGGTCTTGATGGTCTGTCTGTAGCCCATTGCAAGTTCCTTTACATCGGCCAGCATCTCGTTGGCTGCCTGAAGTTTTTCCGATACAGTCTGCCGGAGAGCATCTACCTCCTGAATCATTTCAATCGCCTTGTTTGCTTCTATTTAAGATTAAACACAAGGGAGAGAAAAGAACGTCGTGTGTCTTACCTCCCATACTACGGCATACCAATTATACGCACGACTTTCCCTTGCTTTGATAAGTACGGCTGAGGTTTTGCGGCTGCAAAAATAATAATTTTTTTGTAATTCGGATTTTTCATATATTTGTGGCATACAATTAGATTGTGTAAAACCTAAACTAAGTATTATGAATATATATGACTTCAAGGTGCGTGACGCCAAGGGCGTAGATGTACCGATGACAGATTTCAAGGGCAAGGTGCTTCTTATAGTGAACACAGCTACAGGATGCGGATTTACACCTCAGTATGAGGGTTTGCAGAATCTGTACGATAAATATAAGGACAAAGGACTGGAGATACTGGATTTTCCATGTAATCAGTTCGGACATCAGGCTCCGGGAACTGAAGAGGAGATCCAGGAGTTCTGCACATTGAAGTACAAGACCACATTTCCGCTGTTCGCAAAGATTGATGTGAATGGCAAGAATGCAGATCCTCTGTTCGAGTACTTGAAGAAGCAGAAAGGAGGTTTTCTTGGAAACGATATCAAATGGAATTTCACTAAGTTCCTTGTCTCACGAGACGGAGTTGTTGTTGATAGATATGCTCCGATAACAAAGCCGGAACAGATTGAAAGCGATATTCTGAAATTTCTATGAATGAGATGTTGAAACTGGAAAACCAGCTGTGTTTTCCGCTTTATGTCTGTGCAAAGGAGGTGGTCAGGCGATATACTCCTTTGCTTGAGCCCCTCGGCCTCACATACACCCAATATATAGCGATGATGGTGATGTGGGAACATAAGTCCATCAGTGTCAAGGATATGGGAAAGCTTCTTTTCCTTGATTCGGGTACATTGACACCTATGCTCAAGAAAATGGAAAAAGCTGGCTGGATCCTGAGGAAACGCTCGGAGGAAGATGAGCGCATTGTGATCATTACCATCACAGATAAAGGGGAGAAGCTGCACGATGAAGCGTCGGATATCCCTTCAAAGATGACAGGATGCTTGACTCTGGAGAGTGATGATGCCATGCAGCTATATTCTCTTCTGCATAAACTGATAAAGACTTTCTGATTACGATGAACAGAAAATACTTGTATGTTATTGCTGCAGTCATCTGGGGCATTCCGGGAATCATCATAACTTTCAAAGGAATCAATGCATATGGAATTCAGCCATCTGAGTCTCTCTGGTGGCTGTTGCTGATTACTGCAGCAGTACTGACTGCTTTTTTTCTGATGTTCCGCAGGATCGTGAACAGATACTGTGAGAGGATTGCCTCGTTACCTGACAAGGTGATGATATGGCAGACATTCCCGGTTCGTGGATGGATTCTGATTGTTTTCATGATGGGACTCGGAATGACTCTCAAATACATTCCAGAGATTCCTTCAGCCTTCACCGCAGCATTTAATTCCGGTCTTGGACCAATGCTGTTCCTGTCTTCAGTCAGATTCATCTCTAACATGAAATAATAGTCCTTATCTGAATATAGCTTCCCGCAGCCTCTCCATTGCTTCACGAAGAACAGACCTTGGTACTGCAACGTTTAGACGCATGAAGCCCTGGCCTCCAGGATTGAATGTTTCGCCGTCATTCAGAGCCAGGCGGGCTTTGTTCACGAACAGATCCACAAGGGAATCGTGGTCAAGACCAAGGGCACGGCAGTCAATCCATACAAGGAACGAAGCCTGTGGCTTGAGAGGCTTGATTTCAGGCATGTGTTCAGCACAGAATCCGCAGAGCCAGTCTATGTTTCCTTCTACATATTCAAGCATCTGTCTTCTCCATTCTTCGCCATTCTTGAATGCAGCTATTGTCGCAATAGGGGAGAACAATGGCGCTGCATTCATCTCGTTCGCGTGCAACCACCCGTAGAAACGCTCTCTGAGACTGTCAGAAGGCACAATTGCATACGAACTGACTATTCCGGCTATGTTGAATGTCTTTGACGGCGAACCGAATGTTATGCTGCATGCAGCTGCTTCTTCGGATACGCTCGCAAACGGGATATGTTTGTTTCCATATAATGCCATATCGCAATGGATTTCATCGGAAATGACGATTATTCCGCGTCTGTGGCAGAATGATGCAAGGCGTTCCAGGGTCTCGCGAGGCCATATGATGCCGGCAGGGTTATGAGGATTTGACAATATGAGCATACGGCACTTGTCATCACATACTGCCTCCAGATTCTCGAAATCCATGGAATATGTGCCGTCCTCATTCTCATGCAGCGGATTATAGACAACTTCACGCTTGTTGCCCTGAGGTATAAGGCGGAATGGATGATATACCGGAGGCTGTATAATCACCTTGTCATCCTTTTCCAGCAATGCGTTAATAGCCATTCCTATGCCTTTTACGATGCCTGGGATATATGTGAGCCATTCCCGCTTGACCTTCCACTGGTGATGGTCTTCGATCCATTTCATCACTGTCGGCCAGTATTCTTCCGGCTCGGCTGTATATCCGTATAAAGAATGCTCAAGGCGTTTCTTCAATGCATCTGTGATGAATTCCGGAGTTTCGAAATCCATGTCTGCAACCCACAGTGCCGTCAGGTCGTCTCTTCCGTATCTCTCTTTGAGAACATCGGTCTTTATCGCCCCAGTTCCTCTGCGCTCGATTATTCTGTCGAAATCGTATTTCATTTCAATCCGTCTTTTAGTGGCACTAATTTATGAATTCTTGAGAAATAATGAGAAGATTCCTGATATTTTTTCATTCTTCAGCAAAACGAATATTTAAAGTCTGATACCGATTCCAGCCATTCCGAATGTTGTAGCCGCAGAAACGTTTGCTTCCACGATACCATAGACTTTACCTTTGCCGAACTTTATACCGACAGGTGCCACATATGGTATCGGTATGGGGAATCCGATCGAAATACCGGCACCAAGCGCTGAATACATGCTGAAATTTTCACGAACCAGCCATTTGAATCTTACCGAAGTGCAGAATGCACCATAAACATCTGTCTGTCTTGTCGTAGTCGGATCTGCATTCCAATCATATTGATTTGATGCTTCCGGACCTGAAGTCGCTGTACCTTCTGCTCCAGGCAGCAGTGGATATTGGTTTATATCCATAATTGTGAGATGCAAGTTGATCATAGTATTGACCTCCCATCTCTTTCTCCATTGATATGTATAGCCGATGTTGATTCCCGGCTGATAATGCTCATCATATGTCTGACCATTCCAGTGCATCTCGACTGTTCTATAAGTCCACGGATATTCAAGGAAATGCAGAATGCTCGGATATCCTGTCGTAATCTCAATAGAGTGCTGTTTCTCCTGTGCGGAAGATGTTCCTGCCAGAACAGATATCAAGGAAAGAATTGTCAGTATCCGTTTCATGCTTATTGTAATGATAGAGTTTTTATATAGATGCAGAATGAGTATCATTTGTGACATGTCAACTCAGGTTTATGATAACAAAGATTTGCGAAAATGTCAGAAGCTGCCAAGATCGTAAGATTCTCATTGAAGGTCGGATATGAATATCAGCTGGGGTTCTGGGGACATCTTGACGGAAGGCACATGCATAATGTAAAACTTGGAGTTGCTTAAACATTCAAAAATCACACACATCAGATATGATTTATCTCCTTACCGGAACAGCCTGTCTTCCTGCCCATCACGGCTTTGAGAAAGTTGCCGAGTTCAAGAGTAATGAGTGGAAGACCGACTCCGACGATTACCTGACCTACATCTATAGAAAGAGTTTCTGATAATTATCGATTTATAAATACAACGAAGCCCGACACGGTGTGCCAGGCTTGTATCTCGCAGATAAACGGGAATTTTCGTGCATAGACTATGATTTATCGCTGGGCAGTTTTGCTTTTGGATTGGTCAGATATGCCAAAGTCTTAACCTATAATAAGTTACCCGATTGAAATTTCGGAAAATCAGACCAATCTGTCAGCTTAATTGATAAATTCTTCTCATCTTCTTCCTATACCTTTGCAGCCGTAAAATTAGTGTAGTAAAGAGATGAAAAGATTTTTAACCATTTTTTGCGCCATCGCATTTTCAGGCGCAGCGCTCTCAGCGCAGAACAATGCTGACACCATCAGAGTAAACAGAAACGAGTCTGACACACTCGTAATCATTGTAAAGGAAAAACAGTCGATTGACCG
>JAFSBV010000011.1 GCA_017437125.1 Bacteroidales bacterium
CTATACCGCCATCGTTGCTCCGGCCAAGTATGCGACTACTGACAAATTAATGACCTTCACCGTTGACGGACAGGAAATGACCGTCCTTGCTACGACACCCAAGCTGACCAACGGCCTTAATGCAGGCTTGCACTATAGCTTTAACCTCATGGTGGGTAAGGATGCTGTGACCATTAGCAGCGTCAACGTAACTCCTTGGGCGAAGAAGGAGATTGATGGCGGTGTGGCGGAAGAAGAGGAAGCTGGTGACATTCTGTAAGATCCGGAGATGACGGGAAAGTTCTTTGACATACTGGAACGAAAAGATTTGCATTTATCAGTTCTGCGGAATTTCGTTTTCAGTAGGTCATATGAGAATGTACATCTCATCCGTATATTTGCTCGTTTTACGGATGGAGGATGATAAAATGAGCACCTTGTCCGTAAAACAGGCGTTTTTACGGATGGGAAATGGGAACGATTGAAAATTAAATAATATGATAAACAGGAAATATATCTATGCAGTCATAGCCCTGTTGACATCGGGCTTCACTGCTTGCCAGCTGGAGGATGACTTTATTCCGCAGGAACAGGAACAAGTGCTCCGCATTGCCACACGTAGCACATCTGATGAGAGTGCGGCAGAGGCTTTTACCGATGATTTCACGCTGGAGTTGTGGAGTACCACTGATAATGCAAAGTACGAAACCCATTTGATGACCTACACTGATGGCACGGGGTGGAATACCGTAAAGTCAAGTATTCTCCCTGCTAACGCCCTTGCTTACAAAGGTAGCTCTGTGACAGACATTTCTTACACGGACAAGTGGAACTATACTGTAAATCTGCAACTTGACCAAAGTGATGCCACCAAACTGGCAGATGCAGATGTGATGATAGCCACAGGCAGTGCTAATGCTGAATATCCGCTTGATTTGAACTTTCAGCACTATTATGCAAAAGTGACATTCAATGTTGAGTTAGCCTCAGAATTCAATCCAGAGACAGATGTAATTTCCAGATTCGATGTAGTAACATGTGATGGAGATTATGTGAAACCTTATGTAGATGGTAATAGTTATACCGCAGTTATTCCTGCGAATCCCTATTTCAAGGCAGGGGTGCATTTTGCATTGGTTACGATTAATGGGGAAAAGCTTGAAGTAGAGATTCCGGATGAATATGCAAACCCCAATGGATCTTTCGTTGCTGGCAAGCACTACACTTTCGTCCTCAAGGTGGGTAAGGATAAGGTGACACTGACACCAACGACTACAGATACCGATTTCCCTGGTGGATGGAATAATGATTCAGAAGTGGACTTAAAGTAATAGGAGGACTAGAAAATGAGAAAGATATTTCAATATATATTGATGGCTGTTGCCGTGGTAGTAACAGCTTCGTGCAGCAACGAGTTGGATGAGGCATTACAGCCTGCGAACAACGGCTCCTTGCAGTTCGTGGTGAGTGATTTCCCCATGTTTGGTGAGGGTACACAGACTCGTGTCATCGGAACACAAGATGAGGGAAAAACCGCGTGGGAAAATGGTGATCAGATTCTTGTCACCTTGACTTCACAAAAGTATGGTGAGCAGGCGGTTGCACTTACCTACAACGGCTCTTCGTGGAGCACAGAAGCAAGCCTATCTTACCTCGATAATGAGACACCTGCCGTCAGTGCCATCTATGCTCCGTGCTACGAAGTTACGGAAGAGGGCGCGATGCAGTTAAGAAGCGGTATGCAGCCCGGAATGACAGAGTATATTCCTGCGAATTGCAGCTTTGCAAATGATGCTGTCAGCATCAACTTCGCTGAAGTGACACGCAATTACAGCCGTCTGCGTATTGTCGCAGATGCAGGCCAGGAACTGACCGTAGTCACAACGGACTTCACTCCGGCAGGAGCGACCGAGGCTGCAACATCGTCATACACCCTCACCACTGACAACAACGGCAATGCCTTCCTTTATGGGACTTTTGCAGAAGGAGCAACTGTAAGCGTGAAGCATGGCGATGTGCCCCTTATAGACTATGCCTTCACCTCCGGGAATAATCCCGGCGGCACAGAGTCAGGCAAAAGTTATGCACTGGATGCACGACCTGTCATTGATGGCACTTCGGGTGGGGTGGCTTAGTCGAGCAGGTTACTCAATCTTTCTTCCAGCATACTTCCAGGAATCAGCCTGTCTATGATTATTCCTGTCTGGCAGTCGATGAGTATGTTGGCAGGTATTCCGTCAAGAGCATATATGTCCCATTCCGGCATGTTCCTGGTCTTGCCTGAAATGACATTCACCCATGCAAGCTCCTCTTCTGCAATAAATTTCATCCAGTTTCCCGGTTTCGGATCACATGAGACTGCATAGATTTCAAATCCCCTCTCATGATACTTTTCATATGCAGCCTTCATCAAAGGCATCTGCTCCACACAACCTTCGCACCATGTCGCCCAGAAATCCAGAAGGACATACCTGTTTCCTTTGCGATTGACTACAGAACTGAGAGAAACATTCTTGCCGTCCAGATCCGGAAACTCCATATCTATGAATGTCGGAATCACCTCACTGCCTTCTATCTGAGGATATACCCGTACCATCCTTTCCAGATAGTCTTTTGTCTCAGCTGCGAATCCGCTTGATTTCAGATCCTCATCCAAAGTCTCGAAAGATTTTAGAAGATGAGCCGGGTGGACATGGTATGAATTGCTGATCAAATAAAGCCTGTATGCATCGCCATCTCCTTCGTTCAATTCCTGAAGGGTCAGTGTTTCAATGAGTTTTTTCAGTTCATCATATGAATACTTCGATGCATCAAGGGATGATGTCTTTTCACTGAATGCTGCGATTCTGTCGTTCATCGGAGTCCCGATGCCATAGAGCGCCCATGCTTCTTCCACGTCTCCTGAAACCTTTATTGTACCAGGCTCCAGCAACATGTTATGAAGTTGTATCTCCTGATTGTAATACAGATATACGTGGGTAGGATCAGCGATATCTGACTCAAAGCGGAATACTCCGTCAATGGCCTTTGTCGAATCTATGGTCTCGTAACCGTTCCAGGCATCCTGAATATAAACCCATCCTTCTCCTTCCAGGCCGCTGATCGTTCCCTCGATGATGCATCTGTCATTGCTGCACGCCGCTAAGGCTATCGCCGCCGCAGCGAAAAATGTGATTCTGTGTCTCATTTGGTCATCCGTTTCTTTATATGACGCATGAACCATCAGAAATGTTGCACAGTTGATGCAAATTTTCTATAAGTGCTCCTTAATTGTCTTGATCATAAGCTCATGGTCACGGAACTCGTTGCTGAGGGCGTAGCTTCCATCCTTCTTTACGAGGACATATGACGGAATGCCGTCGATCTTGAAATCGTCGCAGATATATCTCCATTGCTCGTCATTGAGCCTGTAATGCAGGCCCTTGATGTCCGGGATCATCTGGAGATATTTGCCCATCGGCGAGGTCTCGTTGGCGATATAGATCCATACGAGATCGTCGCTTGAAAGTTCTGTGGTCTTGTATGGCTCGTTGTGCTTGATGGCAGAACGGCAAGGGCTGCACCATGTGTTCCAGAAATCCACCAGGACGACCTTTCCCTTATGTGGCGCGATGATGGCCTCGAAAAGCTTCTCGACAGGCACTCCTGGAGTCTTCTGAATCAGATCGTTTCCGGTTTCCATCGCCTCCAGAGCCCTTTTCTGCATTTCTTCGCACATACGGAAGAAGAACGGCTCGTCCCATTCACGCATCTCAGCCAACATCTCGTCTGTCAGCTGGCCACCCTCAGCCAGACTGATGCCGATGGCGGCACGGCGGAGATATCTGACAATTCCGTATTTCTCCGGATCATCCGACTGGCAGTTCACCTCCATAAGCATATTTGACTCTTCGCTGATCATAAGAAGGGGATCGGTGAGGTCGAACATATCTGTGACACGGTCAATCTGTTTCCCGGTAATCGGATCAGGTTTGAAATCGATTGGCTCATCATATGATTTGTTGTGAGCCTGTCTGTACATGTCTTCCCTGAAGTAATCAGCGAAAGTCAATCCATAGATGCAGGTAAGTTTAGCGTCTGCAATCGCAAGGCTCTTTGCTGCGGGATGACAATCCATTGATTCTAATGACTTTACAACCTTATGGTATCCTTCTATGATCTGATCAGTATATTCGTCTGCGCTAAGTGAATAGTCTGATATGGCAGTATAAAAGCTGTAGATATTGAGATCAGACATTCCTTTGTCAAGGGGCAGATTGTTGATGCAGTCATAGATGCTTCCGTCGGAATAGAGTGCTTTGACCGGCATTGCAGGCTTTTCTGTACGGTTACGTGTAGCTGCGAGATAGTCCGTATAGTTCAGATCGCAATAAAGATCTACAGTTTCACCCGGAGCGATGCGGAATGTACCGGCGACAAAATCGCCAAATGCTATGAAACCGGAAGTTGTGCCGTACTGCTGGAAAGAGATGCTTCCTGTTCCTGTTTCAGGATCGATCTTCACGCCATATTCTTCCTGCGAACCGAAGATGCTGTTTATGTAAATGTCAGCATCGGTTCCCAATGATGAATCATAGCCGAGCAGATGGACATTGATCCTTGTTTCCCCCATATCATAAATGAAACCGGGGATGTCGGTCTTGCTCTCAGGTGTAGTCCTGATATGCTTGGGAAGGCCTTTTTCATATGCCGTTGCCGGCTTTCCTGTCAGATCCACTCCAATAAGCCTCCATGCACCCTCGACATAACCTTCGATAAAGTCGAATTTCTTTGTATCAAGCGGTAATGGCTTGAATTTCAATACGAAAGAAGAATCACCGTCAGCCGGCATCCACATATAGACATTCGGCTCACATCTCTCGGTTCCTACCATTTCATAGGTCTTTCCGTCAGCAGTCAGATGAGTCTCGGGAACAACGTTTATCCAATAGCCTGGATGGTTGTATCCTCTCATATGGAGGGTTGTGATGCTGTCAGTCAGCTCGACCTTTTCGATGATGATGGAAGTCGTTGTGGCTGCTTCCACGGCAGGGAAGTCGATTGTCCTTTCCTTAGGACCGCAGGCTGTCATAGCTATTGCAGCCGCAATGCAGATGATAAGTTTTTTCATATTTGTTTTGTCTGTTTTCATATATGACGCAGCAGAAGTGAAAATGTGTCACATGAATGACATCAGAATGCAAGATTCCATGTCGCATCCTGGACAGCCTGGCTCTTCTTGGCGTTCATCTTGCCGAAATTGAATGAAACACTGAAAAGCACATATCTTCCGAGAACGTTCCTGTATGTGTCCATTATGTACTCGTTGTTTGCGGTACGCTGAAGATTCCTTGCAGCCTGATTGAGAAGGTCGATTCCCTTCAATGACAGGGTCACGGCCTTTATGCTCTTGCTGATGCTGGCGTTCCAGTTGTACTGAGGCGCACCGAAGCCGGCGGTATATCCGACATAGAAGTTTGCGTTGAACTTGCTGCTGAACTCCCAGTTGCTTGTGGTGGTGTACATGGCTTCGATACTGTAGCTGTGCAGCCATGTGTTGGCGTTTGCATCAGGGTCGAGGCTGTACTTTGAAATCTGGTTTCTTCCGTAGGCATGAACAGCAGTGTTGAATCGCTCTATCTGGTACTTGAGACCGAGATCGACAGCATAATGAAGTGTAGTCATCTTGCTCTCATCGAAACCGCTGGCTCCGGAATAGAACCTGTCACCTTTCGAATTTCCCCAGAATTCCGACATGAAGTCATTGTAGTCGAACTCCTTGACATCCATGCCCTCAAGCTGTCCTTTAGCCTGATAGCTCGAGCTTGAAGAATATTGTGAATTAATATATGTAGAGAACGTCCAGTGCTTTTCCTTGCCGAAAGGCTGATTGTATGTCAGGCTGCCGGCTACGGAGTATGAAGGCTTTCTTGAGTTGACCGGAACCGAATATCGGATTGCGTTGCTGTCGAACCAGCTTGCCTGCACGATGCTGTTCTGGTTCAGTTGACCGGAGAAGTGGCCGTTTATGAACGAGAAACTTTCGCGGTTGTTCTTCCTGATGCTTGCACCTACATAGTGCATCATGTATGGCTTGAGGTAAATGTTTCCTGTAGAGATCATCGTCGGATTTCCCAGATTCAGCATCGGAGTCATCTGGCTGTTCATCGGCTGCTGAGTCGATCCGAAGTAATAGACACTGGAATTGAATGAATCATTGTCATAGTAATAGTCTATCTCAGGAGCCAGGCTGAAATTCCACTCTCCCTTACCGGCCAAAGTCTCAATACCCAGATTCTTGACATAGTTTATATTCTCGGTTGCATTCGCAGCAATGCCGAAAGACAGATTGTGGCCCTCAGTGGTGTATTGAGTGCTGATACCGGTAGAAAATTCCTTTGCCTTGTTGTCGGTAATGTTCGTATAATAATCGTTGTATGTGCCGTCTGTGCCGTTTGAAGCCACATTGTCAGCCCTGTTTGAGGAATATGTGCCTCGTGCATTTATCTGTATCTTCCATTTCTCTCCCAGAGGCTCGACATATCCCAGTCTTGAAAATATGGACATACCTGAAGACTGCTTGTCATAAAGCAATGAGATCAATGATGTTGTCTGTCCGGCTACAGTAGTTGAGTTTTCGCCACTCTTTCCTTCACCCCCTGTAAGGTTGAGATATGAGTATAATGAAAGGTTTCGGCCTTGCTTTCCTCCCAGATTCATGAAACCCATGTCAAGACGACCGGTAGTATTGAGACTCTTGCCTGTATTGAATTTTGCTGAAACCGATCTGTTCAAAGTGTCGGCACCTGAGATGGTGTTGGAGGTGTTCGTGAATGAATTCTGCTTTGAATTAAAAGAGAATCTCGGCTCGAATGAGAAATAAATCTTGTCTCTCTTGGAATTCTTCATCTCAAGACCGGCAGTAACCGTATGCCCGTCACCGTTTCCATCGAAGAAACCGTTGGTATGAAGATCGTCGCCGCCGGTTATGAATGATGTACGGGCAGTTTTCTCTTTTGCATCCTTTGCGTTGTATTTGTATGATACAGAGACTGTTGAAGGTAAGCCCCTGATCCGGTCTGTATTATAATTCACACCGGCGGTCGCATTTGTAGCAAGACCCTGCTTCTCGTCAAATTCGTCCATGTCCATGCCATATACATATGCTACGGCTGCACCTGACGCCGTTGGGTCGATCGCATTCTGTCCGTTTGCTATGACCACGACCTGATCCTTCTCACCATATGCCGACATCAGGGCATTGGTGTTGAAAAGCGGACCTTTATGGTCGGTAAGTTCATCGCCTGTCTTTGGTGTAAGCGTGTATCCTCCGCCTAACTTTGCATTTCCGAACATTCCATTCTTATATTCCTCTTTCAGCGCGACATCCATGACTTTTTCCTTGCTGTCATGTGTTTTAATTCCGCTGATTTCCGCCTCTTCGGTATCCTTGTCTATGACCTTGATCTTGTCAACGATCTTGGCCGGCAGGTTCTTTACCGCCATGCTCGGATCATCGAAGAAGAAAGTCTTTCCACCTACAGTTATCTTGTCCACCTGTTCACCGTTGACCGACACTGAACCGTCTTCTCCGACCTCCATTCCAGGCATCTTTTTCAGCAGGTCTTCCAGCATGTCGTTTTCGCCGACACGGAAAGATGATGCATTGTACTCTATAGTGTCCTTCTTTATTGCAATAGGATTTCCTACAGCTGTAATAGTCGATGCATCAATGAATTCCGGGTTTTCTTCCAATTTGATTATTCCGAGATCCTGACGATATCCCTTGAATTCATGAACCTTCTTGTAAGGGATATAACCGATCATTTCAGCATTGATTTCATATTTTCCCGGCATCACTTCATCCAGCACCACATTTCCCTTGTCATCCGAAATCGAGAAATTTGTGATTGTAGTGTCGCCCTGTGGAATGAGATAAACCGAAGCGAAGCTTATCGGTTCCGAAGTAGCTGCATCCTGCAATGTCAGCTTTACTTCCAATGTCTGATACTTAGTGTAGTTGTCCAGATTGATGATTACCTGTGCACGTGAAGAAATGGCGATAATGACCACCATAAATAATAGGATAATGCGTTTCATAATTGTTTAGTTCGTTTGTCGTGCAAAGATAGCTATAATAATAACATTTCCTAAATTATTTCGGAATTATCCTACTCCTTCTTCAGCGCATCTGACGGGTTTACCCTCATCATGCGCATTGCCTGAAGGATGACCGCCGCGATGGTGATGAGCAGTACGATCGTGAAGGCGGCGATGTAGATGAGAGGGGAGTTGTCGGTGCGGATGACGTAGCCTTCGAGCCAGCGGTCGATGACGGTATATGCGACAGGGATTGCCACCACAGCGGAAATGATGACCGGGAGCGTGAAGTCGAAGGTGAGTCTGCAGATCATCTCGCCCTTCGAACAGCCGAATACATTGCGGACGGCATTGCTCCTTTCATTGGTCTTTGAATGGTAGCTGCTGAGTCCGACGATGGTCATTATGGTCATGAGCAGGCAGATGATGGAGAAGCCGGTCAGAAGCTTGAGTATGTTCTGCTCCTCACGGATTTCTTCTTTGAGCGAGTCTTCTAAAGTCATGATGAAGAAGAGATTATCGGTGTATCCCTTCGAATAGTAGAATTCCTTGATGTTCCTGATGGCCTCATTGACATTCCCATCTGTCTTTATGCAGATCTGCCGGCCGGTAGTGGCTTCGAAGTCATTGAACACGCAGATACCCATGAATTTGCCCGTTGTTTCCTCCATGATACTTCCCAGCTTGATATCGGAGACAGTTCCGCATATCGGGGTGTCATACCACTGGTAATTGATCATGTTGCTGTCCATGAATTCTGAAATGCCTTCATATGTACTTTGGCAAAGATATAAGTTCTCTTTTCCGTCTGCTGCCGAAAACTCCTCAAGAAATTCAATGCCAAGTATATCGAAATATCCGCGGTCTCCTTCCAGAACTCTCAATTCCCCGGTGTTTCCGTCTTTATCCGCTATTACCGATATTCCTGTAGCATCCGGCGTGTTTATATATGAACCAAGCTTGCTTACATATGATTGGGCCTGGAGTTCATCGTGGTAGCGGTGGGTGCTCTTATCCAGGAATGAGACGAGTATGATGCCTTCCTTCTCATATCCGCGAGGCTGGTTTATCAGATGCCTTGTCTGGCGCGTGATTCCCAAACAGATGGCCAATGCACCGATGCTGAGAAGTCCTGCGATGCCTATGAACAGCTTTCCAAATACCATTCTGTCTTTGTACCTCGCTTCTCCCTTGATTACATTGATGGCGCTGTATGATGACAGCATTATTGACGGAACAGCACTTGCCAGTCCGACCATTACGAGCATTATTGCAATCAGGACCAGATATTCGTTCAAGTGTGACAATGGGTGTATGTCCGTTCCAAGTATCTGTCCTATAGGCTCTTTGAATGCCAATGCGATAATGATCGCAAATAAGCATGACACCAGAAGAAGCGTGAAGGCCTCTGCAAGACATCTGCCGATTATTCCTCTTCTGTCTGTGCCCAGAAGCTGGCGTGTGGCTATCTCCTTGATCCTGAACCTTGAGAATGCGATGGTCAGGACCACATAGTCAAGCAGGGCCACGACTGTCAGGAATATGCACATGATCAGGTATATGCCGAACATTTTTCCGTTTCTGATGTTGCGGAAAAAGAAATTGACGCCCGGACTGTCCTCTTCCGAAAGCTTCTTGATATCTTCGAATCTCGTCAGTCTGATTTCCTTGCCGGATGGATCTTCACCGGACATGTTGGGTGTCCTTCTATATTCCTCAGTCAGCTGACGGGACAGGCTTTCGATATCTGTCTCTTCCTTGACCCTCACGAAACTGATTTCGCTCATACGCAGCATCCCACAGTAATTCACCTTCTGCAGTTCCCGGAACTGGTCGATTCCTATGATCATGTCCGGCTCGTTGAAGATTGTCTTCGGGAACGGCTTGAAAACGCCTGTGACGATCAGATTCACATCGATATCCGTCATTCCTTCGAAATATCCGCTGTAGGCGTTTCCTTCATGCAAGTGTATTTCCTTACCTATCGCATCTCCATCAGGGAAGAATGTGCCTGCCAGCTCTTCGGATATTATCACGGAATTCTTTGAAACCAATGCCTGCTTCGGATCGCCATATGACAACGGAAAGGTGAAGAAATCCAGGAAGTCTGCTTCTGCCGCTACTGTCGCGACATTGAATTCTTTATCACCATAGCTGACGATGCTCGCACCGGAAAACAGCATTTTTCCGTCATCCGGCCTTGCGAAGAATGCACATGCCTCCTCAATGTCAGGGAACTTATCATACAGCGCGGGAACCTCAAAAGTCGAGACAATATCACCGGCACTATGGCATATATAGATATTCTCCGTGTCTTTCAGCTCCTTGTTCACACTCATATCATCCACAATATACGAACTCAGAACTATCACAAACGCCAGCGCGAGGCTCAGTCCCACGACCTCGATCGCGGTGTACAGCTTGTTTCTCGAAAGAAATCTCAGGTAGCTTTTCATTATTCCGGTTGTTAGTGTCTGTTGTTGCTATCTTCTATCCATTATTCGTGCCAAGGTTTATAATGCTTTGGTTTATAGGTTGTTGTGTGTTTTGACCCGATACTGTAAAGTATAAAGAAAATTTACACTACTGTAAAGATTCTTTACACATCTATGCCATGACCTATATCACGGCGTACAGTTTGTTTCCTAAGGTAACTGTTCAATTGTTAGTGCAATGTAAGTTGTTGTGTATCAACGTTTTGTTTATAAACCCTGCATGGCGAGGACGGCAGGGTTTGTTGTTAACTGCTTGTGCGATAGGATGTTGCGTTGCTCTCTGAAAGATCCTTCACTTCATTCAGGATGACAGTTGGAGCCGTTCAGAATGACAGTTGGAGCCGTTCAGGATGACGGTTTATCATCACTCCGTCCTCGACCGGGCATCACTCCTTCTTCAGCGCCTCTGCCGGGTTGGTACGCATCAGTCTTAGTGCCTGTATGACGATGGACAACGCGACGATCAGCAGGACAACGACGACAGCGGTGATGTAGATCAGCGGCGAATTGCTGATACGGTAGGCATATGCCTCCAGCCAGTGTCTGACATAGAGATATGCAGCAGGAACGGCGATAATGGCTGAAAGAAGCACAGGAGTCGAGAATCCGACAACCGTGTCACGGAATATCTGCCATTCCGAACTGCCGAATACCTTTTTTACCGCTGTGTCGCCTTCATTGGTCTTAGCATACCAGCTGCTCAGTCCGATTATGGTCATAGCTGTCATCAGGATGCTGATCAATGCAAATATGACCATAAGCTTCTGCGTGTTCCTTTCCTCTCTGAATGGTTCTACAAGCATGTCATTCAAGGTAGTGACCGTAACAAGAGTATCGTCGTACCCTTTTTCCGCATAGAATTCCCTGATGAGTCTGCAGGCCTTGTCTTCATCTATATTCACCTTTACAAGCGGGTGACACATCTGCATCCTCCAGCTGCCCGTATTAAAAATCTGTATGCCGCTCATCTGCCGTGCCCTGTTGAAGTCTTTGAGTGAGCCCATCCTGAAGTCGGAGCACATTCCGCTGAGGGGAGTCTTGCCGTCAAGGAATTCCAGCGTATTGTCCGTGATGAATGAGGGATTTGCCGTATATGATCCCTCGCAGATGTATATTTCCGCGTCTGACCTGTTGCTGAAGTCAGCTGTGATCTCAATACCGAGGATGTCGAATGCTTCTCTGTCTCCTCCGTTGGTATATAGCCATCTTGATCCGCCGTCCAGACCTCTGCAATGGCGGCTCGATGTTCCACGAACATACATTGGCGGACCTGTGATACTGCCGACAGCATCAACATAGCTCTGGCTTTTGAGCTCATCGATATATTGATTGATCCTTCTGCCGTTCTTATCGTTGTAAGTGTTGAATCGTGCAAAAAGGATATTGTCGGTCTCATAGCCTAACGGCTGGTTGAGCATATGCCTTGTCTGAAGCGTTATTCCGAGGCATACGGCGACTCCGATGATGCTGAGTGCGCCTGAAATGCCGATGAATATCTTCCCATATGTCATCTTGTCCTGATATTTTGCCTCGCCTTTGAGCACTTCGATAGGCTTGTATGATGAAATGACGATCGATGGGACGGAACTCGCCATGGTTGCCATCAATGCTATGATTCCTGCCATTATGATGAATTCGCCGTTCTGCCTGAACAGCCTGAGTTCGCTGCCGAGTATCTCGCCGATCTGTCCTTTCAGAGCATATGCGATGAGGATGGAGAAGATGAATGAAGCAATAAGAAGGAAAAGTGATTCAGCCATACATCTGAATATGACGGCCTTGCGCTCAGTGCCGAGAAGCCTGCGGGTCGCGATTTCCTTCAGCCTGAATCGTGAGAACGCCATTGTGAGGACTATGTAGTCCAGGAGGGCTATCAGGACTATGAACAGGCACATGATGATATATGTACCGAGCATGTCGCTTTTCCTGATATTGTCGAAGTACATGCTGAATGTTTCATAGCTCTGGCTGCGGATATCTTTGAACGGCACGGTATGAACCTTAAAATCATCGTCATCACCGGACATGTCCTCGAATCTCTCCTTTATCACTCCGGTTAAAGCTTCTCCTGCGTCTGTGTGGCTTTCTCCTTCATGAAGTTTCATGAAACATGTGGATGCCTGTTCCGTATTATTGTAGATCGGCAGCGATGAGTATCTGTCGAATGAGAACAGCACATCATTCTTTCTGAATATGCTTTTGCTGATGTCCTTGTATATTCCGGTTACCGTAAGATCCAGATCTATGAACCTCATATCTGTCAGTTTCAGAGTCTTTCCGACAGCATTTCCTTCCGGGAAGAGAACATTTGCCAGTCTCTCCGATATCACGGCACCGTTCATAGACTCAAAGACCTTGTCCGGATCTCCTTCTGTCAAAGGAAATGTCATGATCTTGAAGAAGTTGTCTGATACTGCAGCAGCATCTACGTACTGTTCTCCGTATTCGCTTCCAGCCCTAAGCAGATTCTCGAAGAATGTCTTGTTCATGCTCTGCATATACCAGCACAGGTCTTCTACCGCAGGGAGTTCTCGACCGATCTCCATAAACTGGTCATACATCATAGGAACATCGTACATCTCTGTCAGACAGATTCTGTCTTTGTCCTTTATATCCTTGTCGCAGCTCAGATCATCAACTATATAACTGCTCAAAAGTATCACAAATGCCAGTGCTATGCTCAGACCCACCACCTCGATCGCGGTGTAGAGCTTGTTTCTTGATAGGAATCTCAGGTAACTTTTCATTTTGTTGGTGCAATTTAAGTTGTTGTGTGTCAATGTTTTATTCGTTAACCCTGCATGGCGGAGAAGGCAGGGTTGGATGTTAATTGTCTGTGCGCCAAGGAGTTGCGTTGCTCTTTGAAAGATTCTTCACTTCGTTCAGGATGACAGTTGAAGCCGTTCAGGATGACGGTTTATCATCACTCCTTCTTCAGCGCCTCGGCCGGGTTGGTGCGGGCGGCGCGGAGGGCCTGGAGGGCGACAGCGGCGAGAGCAACGGCAAGTACGACCGCGAAGGCTCCGATGTAGATGAGAGGGGAGTTTTCGGTGCGGATGACGTAGCCCTCCAGCCAGCGGCCGATGACAGTATATGCAATCGGGATTGCCACGACAGCGAAATGACCACCGGAAGCGTGAAATCGAGGGTGATCTTGCGGATCATCTCCTTCCTCGAGCATCCGAACACATTACGCACAGCATTGTCCTTCTCGCCGGTCTTCGCGTGATAGCTGCTGAGTCCGACTATGGTCATAATGGTCATCAGGATGCATATGAGAGAGAATCCGCTCAGGAGCTTGAGCATATTCTTTTCCTCCATTATTTCTTTTTCCACGATTTCGCGTAGGGTGGATACGATGAACATATTGTCGTCATATCCCTTGCTTCTATAGAAATCATATATCTCCTGCTTTGCCTTGTTCTCATTTATGTTCACCTTTGCCACAGGGTAGGCGTACTGAATCCATTCCGGCATATCTATCACATTGATGAATGCATTCTTGCTGTATGCATTTTCTTTCACCAGTCCTATCTTTATGTCACTGATTATACCGCCAAGAGGGTCTGGGTGAAAGAAATTCAGCATTCCGTCAGTCATATACTGTGATATCCCTTCCTTGGAACTTTTGCATATATACCACTTGCCGTCTTCGCTCATAGTGGTTCCCTGCCCATAGTCCTCAAGGATTTCGACTCCTATCATTTCAAAGAAAGAGCTGTTTCCGTCGATAAATGCGACATTTTCATATCTGCCTGTCGTATTGTCTCTTAATCCTGTCATTATCCAGCTTGTAGGCAATGATGTCGTTGCTCCTACCTTTTCCACAAACGGAAGCGACTCCAGTTCTTCGAAGAATCGGTTGTCTTCCGTAATGAATTCCGTGTATATCATATCGTCGTATTCATATCCTAATGGCTGGTTGATCAGGTGCAGTGTCTGGAGTGTCACTCCGAAGCATACTGACAATGCACCGATGCTGAGCAGACCTGCGAGACCGATGAATACCTTGCCGAATGTGACCTTGTCCTTATATCTTGCCTCGCCTTTGATCACATTGACCGCGCTGTAGGACGAAAGAATCAATGAAGGAACGGCGCTGGCTATTGTGACCATTATCACGATGATGCCGGCCAATATCAGGTACTCGTTCAGTTGGGACAGAGGATTGATTTCTGCGCCGAGAATCTGACCGATAGTGTCCTTGAATGCAAGAGCAATTATCACCGCGAAAATACAGGATATAGCCAGCAGTATGAATGCTTCCGCAAAACAGCGGCCGATTATGCCCTTACGGTCTGTGCCCAGTAGCTGACGCGTCGCTATCTCCTTGATCCTGAATCTGCTGAAGGCAATGGTGAGCACGATGTAATCAAGCAGGGAAACGATGGCTATGAATATGCACATAAGAAGGTATATCCCGAAGAGTCTGCCTTGGCGGATATTGTCGAAATGATAACCGAATGTCTGCGGGTCCTGTTTCTTGATATCATCAAACGGTGTCAGTACAAGCTCCATCTTGAAGGAATCCGGATCATAATTCCTTGCCACCTTCTTGAATTCAGTGGTGAGGGTGCTGCAGAGGCTGTGAGGGTCTGCCTCTTTGTCCAGCTTTACAAAACTATATTCAGCGATTCTCATTCCGCCTCCGAACAGTGATTCCTGTTTCTCGAAAATGAGGTCGAGGTTCATTATTATGTCCGGCTCGATGAATACGGTACGCGAAAATGGTTTGAAGATGCCCGTGACGGTCAGATTCACGTTTAGATCCTCCACCGGTTCGTCAGACCATTGCCAGAAAGGATTCCTCTCAAATACATTGATTTCCTTACCGAGTGCGTCCCCGTCAGGGAAGAGTGTGTTTGCCATCTCTTCTGATATCACAACGCTGTACTTCGATGACAATGCATTTTCCGGATCGCCTTCCAGCAAAGGGAATGTGAAGAAGTCAAAGAAGGTGTCTGATGCTCCCAGGATTTTAGCATTCATTTTTGTGTCTCCATAGCTTACGATGGTCAGGTCGTCGAACAAAGATGGATTTCTGCCGCTATGTACCATGCCGCAGGAACTCTTTATCTCCGGCATAGTTTCATATAATGCCGGTACCTCGCTAAAGCAATCCGAACGCTCCAGGCCGTGAACCATATATACATCATCAGTATTCTTCAATACCTTGTTCACGCTCATATCGTTCACGATGTATGAGCTCAAAACAATCACGAATGCCAATGCCAGGCTTAATCCCACGACCTCGATCGCGGTGTAGAGCTTGTTTCTTGATAGGAATCTCAGGTAGCTTTTCATTTTGTTGTGCAATGTAAGTTGTTGTGTGTCAATGTTTTATTTGTTAACCCTGCATGGCGGAGAAGGCAGGGTTGATTGTTAATCGCCTGTACTATAAGGAGTTGCGTTGCTCTTTGAAAGATCCTTCACTGCGTTCAGGATGACAGTTGAAGCCGTTCAGGATGACAGTTTAGCATCACTCCTTCTTCAGAGCCTCGGCCGGGTTGGTGCGGGCGGCGCGGAGGGTCTGCCAGAGGACGGAGGCGATGGAGATGGCGAAGGATAATGCGACCGAGACCACATATATCCACCATACATTCTGCGGTACTGATCCGAGTACGATGAAGAACTGCCGCACAAATTCTGCTACACATATTCCCAGCACCGAGGCGATGCCCGTCATGATCAGGTAGAACCTGAGGTTCCTCATCATTTCGCCGTTTTCCGTTGCTCCGAATATCCTCCTGACCGCGATCTCATTCTTCCTTTCATTCATGAAATGCATGCTCATTCCGATGAGTCCCATCATGGACATTATCACTACCAGCACCATTACTATTCCTATCATCTTGATGATCAATCTGGTAGGGGCTGTGGTTTCCTCAAGTATGTCGAGAACATATCTTGCCTTTTCCATACCGGTGATATCTCCGTCCGGAGCAATCATGTTCGTCTGCGCGTCGTTGAAAAGAGTCTGTACCAGCTCACGGCCTTTCTTATGATCTCCTGCAATCTTGAAGACAACAGAGGTTCTGATGGGTTCCTCCTTGACAGAGGCTATTGTAAGGTAATGCCCCCCTCCTTCGAGCGGAGCCACGCCAGGAAAATCGTTGACGATGCCTGCGATATGGTCCGTTCCGGTAGATTTGTACAGATGATCAAGGAGACGGGGATCGTTCTCTATGAATGATTGCGTGTATGGAGTCAGCCACAGACCATTGAAATCGTTGCCGTTCTGCTGGAGGATTTCGAATCCCAATGTCTCGAATCCGCTTCGGTCACATTCGATGTGGCTGAACAGGAACTGAGGTGTATCCGGAATCAGGATGGCACCGCTGAGACCCTGTGCCGGAACCTGGGAGGCACGGCCGCAGGATAATATTTCCGGGTATTCAGCTGCTTTTGACAGCATTATCGCTGCATTTTCAGGTGTTACCCTCATATAGACAACATCTTCGATATCGCAGTTGAAATCGACTTTCATGGCATCACGGTGGCATTTGTCGGCCATGAGCACGACGGACAGCAGGACAACCGAAAGAATCGTCTGAAAACTGATGAAGAATTTTGAAAGCCTTCTTTTGCTATGAAGTCTGAAATCACCTTTGGTGATATCCAGCGGGCTGAATCTTGATGCCATCAGTGATGGAGCCAGGCCGGCTGCAAGAGCAGTGATTATAATGATCGTAACAGATACCGTTATGGTCCGGATATTCCATATCGGCTCAACGGAGAAGTCTGTGAATTCGGTCATTGCAAGGAGGCCTTTGATGAACTGACCCGTATAACCGCTCAACAGATATCCGAGTACGAAACATGCTGTAGTAAATGCCAATGATTCGTATAGGTTGCTTATTATCAGGTGTCTGCGTGTAGCTCCGACAAGCTTTCTCGTCGCATTCTCCTTTGCCCTGGTAGTCGATAGAGCGACGTTCAGGTTGATGTAGTTGAGAATGGCGGTGATGAATATCAGAAGCAGGAGAGCGGCAACCAAGGCCATCGGACCATGCTGATATTTCATGAACTGCCCGTAATTCACCATGCATGTCGGCAGTTCGTCATATCTTACAAGCCCCCTGAAAACACCGGCTTCCTTGTATTTCATATAAGTCTCATCTCCTGCATTGAATGTGTCTGCCGCTTCCAGAATACGGCTTTCGATCTCTTTACGGTCATGTCCCTTCCTGATCGATATGAATGTCACTCCGCTGGAAATGCCTCCGTTTTCCCGAAGTTCCTTGAATGGAGCGATATTCTGAAGTATTTCGCATTCCTTCAGGATGTCATTCCTGCTGTTTTTGAAGACTGCGGCGACAGTATAATATCTGTCCTCGATCTTTACGGCCTTGCCCATGGCCGATCCGTCTGCAATCATTGCTGCGAATTTTTCTGACACGGCAATATTATCCCTCGAATCCAGGAATGATTCGTCTCCTTCGACAAATTCGAACGGGAAGAAATAGAAGAAATCCTTATCAACGATGCTTCTTGTGCCCAGCATTGCGGAAGTGGCCATTTCAATTTCAGGGATGCTTTCCTTCAGGTAATCACTGAAATTGACTTCGGTATAAAGGTTTCCCATATAACCGACAGCATATATGTCCTCATACTTTTCATGTGCATGTGATCTTTCATATTTGTCAGCGATGACGTTTATCAATGGAATCACAAACGCCAGCGCAAGGCTGAGGCCCACCACCTCGATCGCGGTGTACAGTTTGTTTCTTGATAGGAATCTCAGGTAACTTTTCATTTTGTTGGTGCAATGTAAGTTGTTGTGTATCAGTATTTTGCTTGTAAACCCTGCATGGCGGAGAAGGCAGGGTTTGTAGCTAATCGCTTGTGCGATAAGAGGTTGCGTTGCTCTTTGTTTTGCTCTTTTCTCTTTCGGTGGCTTGATCGGGAATCACTCCTTCTTCAGCGCTTCGGCAGGGTTGGTGCGGGCGGCGCGGAGGGTCTGCCAGAGGACGGAGACGAGGGAGATGACCAGAGCAAGCAGCACGGCTATGGCGAACGGCCATATCGTAAGTTCTATCCTGTAGGCGAACTCTTCAAGGTAACGTCCGCAGAATATCCATGCAACCGGAACGGCTACTGCGCTTCCGATGAGGGTGATGATCATATATTCGGATATGTTCCTGCGGGTTTCGCTTGCCATCGTGCCGCCGAATACCTTGCGTATGGCGATGCCTTTCTCTCTTTCCGAAGCGAAGTAGGTGCTCATTGCGACAAGTCCGAGGACGGATAATATGACTGCCAGCATTGCGAAGATCTTGAGCAGTTTGACTGTCGGGTTGTCTTCCTCCAGTTCTCTCACCATCATATCTTCGACATAACCGAACTCCCAAGGCTCGAGATATACTCCGTTATATTCATCGGAGAACTTGCTGTATATGCTGTCGAATGCTTCGGTTGCCTCGTCGTGGTTGTCATCGGTCTCGATGAGAATGGTGTTGTTATATAGTCCGAAGTCATCGATTGGAAGGACAATCACAGCAACCTTGGACTGGTCCATTCTCTCGTTCATCGCATTGTCTCCTGCGATATTGCCTAAAACTCCGCCGAAGTTGTCGATTCTGGTCCGGTTGAAGTTGCCGTTCCAGGATTTTGCTTTTTTCTCGGCTTCTTCTCTTGAATCAAAGCAGTTGTAGAGGTTTTCGCTGAACCATACAGAATAGGCGAGTGGAGTCCTGAAATCTTCCCGAACATCGAAATCCCATATCCCGAATGCTTCCGTGTCACATATCAGCAGTTTTACAGGGGTCAGGTCTGTGCTGTTTTCCAGTTGAATTGCAGTGCTGAAATGTACACCTGTAGGGTATCCCCTTGACAGAGCCACCTTCTTCACGAACGGCAATTGTCTGATTTCATCCATCATAGCAATGACATCTCCGGCTTCTTCCGCATCCGTTGACAAGATGAATTTATCTTTGATATCGGCTCCTAAAGGCATATCGATCATATAGTTCATCTGTTTGTCGAGGACAATAGCCGAGGCTATCAGCGTGATGGCGAGGATGTTCTGAAGCAGGATGAACACTCTGTTCAGACCGGCTCTGCTCTTTCTTCGGTATGTACCGTTTACAATGCTGATCGGCTTGATGGAAGATATGTTCAGAGCTGGGATGAGACCGCAGATGCTGCCGATCAACATAACGAACAATATGTATATAGAGATGCTGGCAGCATTGAACGGAATCGCAATTGTCTGCCCGTCAATGATCCGTCCGATATATGGCGCAAGTGCGACCGCAATGCCTGCGGCAGCGATGAAGCATATTGCCGTAAATCCGATTGACTCAAGTATATACTTTACTGCAATATGGGCTTTCTCTGCACCTACAAGGCTTCTTGTAGCCATTTCTTTCGCCCTTTTGTTCGTCAAGGCTAGATTCAGATTGATATAGTTTATGACAGCAGAGACCAGAAGAAGCAGGGAAACTATGAGGAGAATGATGATCTGACTCCTGTCTCCCATATTAAGATAACTGTCAATCATCTCACCGGAAAAGTACAGTTTGTCGAACCTCTCGATACCAATTCTACCGGCAAACTGATCGATTCTGTCTGCAGGCATCTTATCACCCCATAACTGCTTGAATACAGCCTGAATCTTTGCCTGCAACCCAGCTGCGTCAGCCGATTGGGCGACCTTGATGAATGCCGTTGCAGAAAGCGTGAATATCGGATTCTTCTGCGCACTGTCATTCAACGGACTCTCACCTTTGCAGATGAAATCCATATACTTCCAATAGTTGTGGTCGAAATCCTTGATGACACCGGTCACAGTGTATGCCTGTGAAGTATAGTCAATGGGGACGATCCTCATACCCATTGCGAGTTCAGGCTTTCCAGCCAGTTTTTCGGCATAGGACTCGCTGATTATGATATCAGTATATGATTCCAGACATCCCGCATCACCGATCAGGAATTCATAGTCGAATATGTCGAAGAAGTCTCCTCTTACACCAAGGCCTCTGGTCACGAATCTTTCATCGTCACACTCCATCACGACATCATCGAAACTGTTGACAAGGGTGATTTGCTCTATTTCCGGAATCTGTTCCTTCATCGGCTCGAATATGCCGTATGGCATAGACTGAGTAGGAATATAAATCCTCTCATAATCCGGATTCTCGCGAGATATGCTGTATTCCTGCCATACGTAAGAGCCGATGATCAGCACGAATGCCAGCGCCACGCTCAATCCCACGACCTCGATGGCAGTGTACAGTTTGTTTCTTGATAGGAATCTCAGGTAACTTTTCATTTTATTGGTGCAATGTAAGTTGTTGTGTGTCAATGTTTTGTTTGTAAACCCTGCATGGCGGGGAAGGCAGGGTTGGCTGTTAATCGCCTGTGCTATAAGGAGTTGCGTTGCTCTCTGAAAGATCCTTCACTTCATTCTGGATGACAGTTGAAGCCGTTCAGGATGACAGTTGGATATCACTCCTTCTTAAGCTCCTTGATCGGATCCGCATTCATCAGCTTCACGGCCTGCCATATTATCGTGATGACAGCTACGAGGATAATGAACATCAGTGCGACGGCATATATCCACCAGTAATTGTCAATGCGGTATGAATAGCCGTCAAGCCATTTCTGTATTACGATATATCCGACCGGGATGGCAATGACTGCAGCGATGCATACGACTTTTATGAATCCCGAAGTCATATTCCAGAATACCTCGCTCCGGCTGCAGCCGAACACCTTCCTGACTGACCAGTTGCGGGCCTGTTGCTTTCTGTAGTATGTGCTCATTGCCATCATGGCCATAGCGGAGAGCATGATCACGAGCAAGGCAAAGATTGTAATGAGCTTGAGGTTGTTTTCTTCGGAAGAAAAATATTGTCTGTAGATGTTGTTCAGATTGTTTACATATATTTCCCCTTTAAGACGGGACTCATAGAATTTCTGGATAGCTGCTACAGCCTCATCTTCATCTCCGGAGACCTTTACCAGAAGGCTTCTCAGATATACGAAATCCTCTTCACCTTTGTATTCCATATTCCACCAGACCATATTTGAGGAAGCACACTCTTCCATACTCCTGTTGCCTTTCTGGTAGTCACGTATTATTCCGCAGATACCATATGATGAATTTGAAAGTACTACGTTCTCATCAGAATAGTCCAGTCCGATCCCTTTCAGAGCTCCCTCGGTGAGCCATACCGAACCGTCATTTTGCGGTATGCTGGCGTTCAGCTTCATTACATTGAAGCCAAGCATGTTGAAGGCTGTACTGTCGCCATAGATGCCTTCCAGCTGTACTTCTTCTCCATTGTGATCCATCCCCATTCCAGACCTGTCTGTCCTCACCGGCGAGCTCTGAGTTCTTCCGATGCATTCAACGAATGGCAGCTGTCTGAGTTCATCCACCAGATAGTCAGATCCTCTCTGCGCTCCTTCGATGGCGATGATGTTGTCCTTCACATATCCTGTATCCCTCGCCAGCATATGCCTGAATTGGACGAACATCGCTATCGATATGCAGAGGGTCGCAATGGTCACGACATTCTGTACGCCTATGAAAATCTTTCCAAGGACCATTCTTCCGTCGGTTGCAAATTCGCCTTTAACGACGTCTATCGGCTTGTATTTAGCCGTAAGCATTGCAGGCACGATCCCAGCTATGAATGAAACCAGGAATACAAACAGGACCACCAGTGCGAATTCTGCAACTCCAAGATTCTCTATCAACGATATCTCTTTCCCAAGCAGTTCCTTTGCATAAGGACCGAACAGTTCGATCAGAAGAAGAGCGAGTACAAGAGACGCTACAGTAAGCAAGAAAGCCTCTTTTATATATCTGAAAGTAATTTGCAGCTTCTGCTCGCCCAGAAGTCTCCTCGTAGCCATTTCGTTTGCTCTGAATCCGATCTGCGCTACTGTCAGGGAGATGTAATTCAGCAGGGCAAACACCAGAAGCAGGATGCCGGCTGCCAGAAACAGCATTATGAAACCGAAATTCACTCTTCCGACAAACGGGAAATGTTGTGTACATACACCATAATGAATCTGCGAGAATGGGGACAGGATAAATTTCTTCATCAGGCCTATCCTGTATAGGATGTCATCCTCTTTAAGTATTTCGACAGCTTTGTCCTGAAGTGATTCGATATCTGCTCCAGGAACAAGCTTGAAGAAGATTGCAGTTGACCCCTGTCCCTCTCTTACAAGATTTGGATACATCTCGCTGATATGATGGGTTCCGTAAATGATGTCAGCATCCGGGAACACTGACTTTTCTATGTCTTCATATACACCCTTTATGAAAAGATCCTTCTTCTGATCGCCTACAGTGATCTGTAACGTTTCGCCAATGGGGGAGCGTTCCGGAAAATGCAGGCTTGCGAATGATTCGCTGATCAATATCGCATCCCTTTCCAGCAGTGCATCGTCACGGCTTCCTTCTGCAAAAGGAAATGTGAAGAAACTGAAGAAATTGGTGTCTGCAATGATGGCATTCTGCGGTATCGTTTCACCTTTCACCGTCAACTCCATTGTTACACCTCCGATGATAGACGTGGAAATGAATCTGCATACCTCTTCCACTTCAGGAAACTCCTGAGAGATGATGTCTCCGATCGTATAACTTAGTATGCTGAATTCCTCCGAATGGCTCAGATAGATGTTGTCAGTATTCTTTAGCTCTTTATCATATCCCATTTCACTGACTACGAATGTCGCAATGAATACGACAAATGCCAGAGCCACGCTCAATCCCACCACCTCGATGGCAGTGTAAAGCTTGTTTCTTGATAGGAATCTCAGGTAACTTTTCATTTTATTGGTGCAATGTAAGTTGTTGTGTATCAGTGTTTTGCTTGTAAACCCTGCATGGCGAGGAAGGCAGGCTTGGCTGCTAATCGCTTGTGCGACAAGAGGTTGCGTTGCTCTCTGTTTTGCTCTTTTCTCTTTCGGTGGCTCGACCGGGCATCACTCCTTCTTCAGCGCTTCGGCAGGGTTGGTGCGGGCGGCGCGAAGGGTTTGCCAGAGTACGGAGGCGAGGGAGATGGCGAAGACGGCAAGGGCGGCGACAATGAATATCCACCCCTTCTGCTGCATCTTGTAGATGAACGTCTCCAGATATCTTTCTGCCGCCCATACTGATAGTGGAACCGCTATTGCAGTGGCTATCAGACAGTATAGCATGTATTCCAGGATATTGCGGATGCTTTCGCTGCGGACCGTGCCGCCGAAAACCTTGCGGATGCCGATTTCCTTCTCCTTTTCGGTCGCATAATATGTACTCATCGCGATCTGGCCGAGAGCCGATAGCATGAGTGCAACGATCATGAACAATGTGACCATCTTCGCCTGTTTCCGTATAGGTTCATATGCTTTCTCAATCATTTCCGGAAAGAATCCGGGTGATACGGGAGTATTTGGTCCGTGCACCCTCACCAGCTCTACCTCGCAGAGTCCGTCAAGTTCCTTGATCCTTTCTCTGGATGTGTCCTTGAGCTTTATCACATACGCCGCCCATTCAGGATCCTGCGGACCGACCAGAACTATACCTGATGCATCAGGATTCAGGTTCAGGGCTGAAGAGAAAGGTACATCCTCGATGATTCCGGCAATCGGCGCGTTGTTTATCACCCATGCATTCACTTGTGGGAAAAGAGGATTTTCAGAATCAATCTCAAGCTTTTTCACAGCACTTTCCGTCAGCCATGCACCTTCTCCGTTCGGCACACCATAATCCTTCACGATCCTGAACCCGTACAGTTCAAATGCCTTCGAGTCGCATTCACATACATCCATGGTTACCTGTTTGTTGATATCGTTATTGAGCAGGAATCCATATGTGCCGCTTGATTGTCCCGGCCTGCCTGATGCGCGTCCGAAATCAGCTGCATTGGGAAGTTCCGTCAGCTGTTTCTCGAAGTCGGCGCTATAGGGGCTGGCATAATACAGATTGTCAACCGATGCGTTCAACGGCATATCGATCATATGCCTGATTTGAGCATCCATAACCAAGGTCACCGCAATGATGATGATCGCTATCGTATTCTGAATTATTATGAACACTTTGCTGAAAGCTCTTTTGCTTTGGTAGCGGTAATGGCCTTTGATTATCTCTATCGGTTTGAATCTGAATGATATAAGGGCAGGAACTATTCCGCACAGAAGGGCTGCGACGCCAAGAATCAGCATATACATGTAGATGTAGCCGTGCGAGAGCCTGATCCTGACAGGAATAGGGGAGTTGAGCAGGTCATTGACATACGGTAGGCACAGGCTTGCTATGATGAAAGCAAAGCACATGCATGCAGCCATGAATCCGAGCGATTCCAAAATATTACGAGCAAACACTTCACGCCTGTCTTCTCCAAGAAGCATCCTCGTCGCGATCTCCTTGCTTCGCCTGCCAGCAAGGGCTGTGCTGAGGTTGATATAGTTGAATATCGCAGATATAAGGAGAAAGACAACTATGATGCTGAATGCTGTCATCATACCGGCGTTTCCCTTCTTGAAACCTGTATAGTCTCCGTCATTATTGTCTGATGTATAGATTCTGTCGAGTCGTGTCAGACTGAGATAACTGTCGCGGCGTCTGTCTGCAGAGATATCGGCTTCATAAACACTTTCCATCTTTTCGAGAAGTTCATTCTCGTCAGTTCCTTTCTTGACTTTTATTATGGAAATGGTGCCGCTTGATGATCCATGCAGATCATAACCGTACTGACTGTTGAAGGCCGGACCGTTCAGGTTGAGGATCACCTGTGCGTTTGAAAAGATCGTGTTGTTGAAATCCTCGACCACGGCTGCTATCGTAAACTCATGTTCTCCTTCGAACAGAAGTTTCTTTCCGATGATATCTGCACCGCCGAATTGATCTGCAATGCTTTCAGTTACAATTGCATTGCCGAGGTCATTGAATGACTCCACGTGGCCATACATGAATTCTGTCGGGAACAGATCGAAAAATTCCTTATAGACCCCCATGAAGAATCCCTGCCCTATATCAGTCCCCTCTACAGATGATTGAGGATACATGCTCAAGACCTTCAAGGTAGTTCCATCCTCAATCTCCGGAATGGCATCCATCATGGTCTGGGTCATTACCATATTTGACATTACATCTCCTTCCCCTCCGATGGCATACATTCTGTCCTGATCAGGATAATGTCTGTTCACGCTCATGTTTTGCCATACGAAGCAGCTCATGATGATCACGAATGCCAGCGATATACTCAATCCCACCACCTCGATGGCAGTATAGAGCTTGTTTCTTGATAGGAATCTCAGGTAACTTTTCATTTTATTGGTGCAATGTAAGTTGTTGTGTATCAGTATTTTGCTTGTAAACCCTGCATGGCGAGGAAGGCAGGGTTGGCTGCTAATCGCTTGTGCGCCAAGAGGTTGTGTTGCTCTCTGAAAGATCCTTCACTTCGTTCAGGATGACAGTTGGAGCCGTTCAGGATGACGGTTTAACGTCATGCCGGCGCTGCCTGGCATCACTCCTTCTTCAGCGCCTCGGATGGGTTGGTGCGCATCAGGTGGTAGGCCTGAAAACTGATGGAGATGACGACTACCGCGATAACGATGATGACGGAAACGGCATATATCCATACGGTGTTTTCAATCCTTACAGGGTATTCGGAGAGCCATCTCTCGATATATGCATATGCAAATGCAATGGCTATGACTGATCCTGCAAGCACCGGGATCAGAAATCCTTTGACCATCTGCCAATAGATCTCGGCATTTGAACAGCCGAAGACTTTGCGTACAGCTGTGTCGTGCGTGCTCATCTGGGCAGAGTAGGAACTGAGTGCTATAATCGCCATTATCGTTATAAGGATGCTGAGCAGGGCAAATACGCCTATCATGGCAAAGACCTTCTGCTCGTCTTCGAACCTTTCTTCAACAAGAGAATTCAACGTGTCGATCTTAGGCATATTCTCTGCATCCTTGCGCTGTCTGTAGAACTCCCTGATCTTCTTCAGAGCTTCATTCTCGTCACCGTTGACCTTTACCAGAAGGCCATAGAGATATGATTCTGTATCAGATTGTATAAGTACTGCCTGAACGCTTTGCGGATCATACTCCTTTATCGACATCTGCTTGAAGTCGGATACGACACCATCAGCTGCCCATGTCACATCCAGTTTGATCTTACCTTCGTCAATATGCTCCTTGAGTCTTTCATACGAACTCTTGCATAGCAGGCTCTTTCTTGTGGAACCGTTTTTCATTGTTGAAGATGTTCCGAAATCTTCAAGAACCTTGATTCCGAGTATATCCATTGCTTCGGAGTTACCGCTCAAGACATACATCGTATGGCCCTTTGAAAGATATGTCATCATGCCGAAAGAGGTAGGCGGGTGAGTCAGATCACCGATCCTGTCCACATAACTCTCAGCCAGAAGCTCGTCCTTGAACTTAAGGTTGTCTTTTGTTACGAAGTCAACAAATATGATTTTTTCGGTCTCATATCCCATCGGGGTATCAATCATATGCCTGGTCTGGGCATATATCGTCAGAGTCACTGCTATTGCAGCTATGCTGAGCAGGCCTTCCAGTCCTATGAATATCTTTCCCAATGTGACTTTATCGCTCTTTCTTGCTTCTCCTTTGATTACCTCGATAGGCTTGTATCGTGACATCACCAATGCCGGCACGAGACCAGCTGCAAGAGAAAGAATGACAACGACCCCAATTGCAAATATCCACATCCCGGATGTGTTGAACAGGACAATATGGCTGCCGAGAAGTTCTCCGACTATATTCTTGAGTGCGAATGCAAGTGCCAGAGCGACGGCAAATGATGCTGTCACGAGAGTCGCTGCCTCAGATATGCATTTGACATATATTCCTCCTTTGGTGGTGCCGAGCAATTGCCTTGTCGCCATCTCCTTCACCCTGAAACGGGAGAATGCCATTGTCAGAGATATGTAGTTAAGGCCAGCGAATACGAGAAGAATCAGACATGCAAACATGAATGTATGGTACATGTTTACGTTTGTTACATTATCGAAATGGTTTCCTGAGAGCTCGCTTGTATGATGGATGCGGCTGAATGGAATCAGATCGATCTTTGTGTATCGGGCATATTCCTTGTCCGGATCGGTGTCATTGTTTTCAAAAAGGAATTTTCCGATTTTTTCTGCATCTGCTCCTTTCGACAGTTTCACATAATGGATGGATTGGGTACGGCCTAAATGCGCCCTGATATGTGGCTGATACATTTCGTTATCGAGATTCTTGATGTATCCCATGTTCAGGAACATTCCACGGTCCTGCAAGACGGTTTTCCCCATATTCTTATAGACACCCGTAACTGTCAGCTGCACATCTTTCAGACGGTGTTCGTTTATGATAAGCGTCTGTCCGACAGGATTTTGTCCTGGGAACATGGCATTTGCTACCTCTTCAGAGATGACAGCAGCGTTCTGCAGTTCCATGACCGCCTTCGGGTCTCCGTATTTGAGTTCTATTCCGAAGAACTTAAAATAGTTTCCGCGTATCAGGACAGGTGTGATGTCCATCTTCTGCTCCCGTGATACTGTCTGTATGTACTGGGTCTTTCCGTCGTAAGCGGTGTGAATTACGGCATTACACCAATCTTCGATTTCCGGTACCTGAGGAAATACAACCTCCGGATCAGGTCGGTAGAAGCCTGAATCATCAGGCAGCACAAGATAGATGTCTTCGGCGTTTCTTATCTTCTTGTCGCAACTCAAATCTTCAAGCACGACATTTCCAAGCAGCAGAACAAATGCCAGCGCCACGCTCAATCCCACCACCTCGATGGCAGTGTAAAGCTTGTTTCGCGATAGGAATCTCAGGTAACTTTTCATTTTGTTGTGCAATGTAAGTTATTGTGTGTCAATGTTTTGGTTGTAAACCCTGCATGGCGAGGAAGGCAGGCTTGGCTGCTAATCGCTTGTGCGACAAGAGGTTGTGTTGCTCTCTGTTTTGCTCTTTCCTCTCTATTCCTTGGTTCTGGTGAACTTTTGCCAGTTGCTATTCACTATAACTCGTCAGGATATCCGATCAGACAGGGAATCACTCCGTCTTCAATGCGTCTGCCGGGTCGGCATTAGCGGCGCTCCAGCTTCGAAGAACTACAACGCTGACCGTCACCGCCATCACAGCGACGAGCGCAAGGGCGAACACCCACCAATAAATCGGACAACGGTGTGCGAATGTGGCAAGGTAGCGGTCCACGATGATCCAGCTCATCGGCGCAGCTACGGCAAAGCATACAAGCACGATCTTCACGAATCTGCTGCTGAACATTTCCAGTATGTCGCGGACGGTAGCACCGTTGACGCGACGCAAGGCTATCTCCCTGCGGCGGTACTGTGTCTCGAACATCACCAGTCCGAACACTCCCATCAATGAAATGATGATCGCTACGAGTGTGAACAGGCTTATGAGCTGCGAAAGTGACTGCTCTTTCTTATATATGTAGTTGATGTTCTCGTCAAAGAACATGATGTTCCATTCGTCTGGAGATACGCTTCCGTTCCATCTGCTCAAGACTGTTCCGATATGGCTCATTACAGACTTATAGTCAGCATCTGCCGCTACTCGGATGAATGCCGTGCCGAGCTGCCACCAAGGATCGTTTCCGAATATATAAAGTGCAAAAGGGGCGACTTCTTCCTTCAATGTCGTGAAGCTGAAGTCTTCGCAGAATCCTGCGATTTCAGCATCGTCCTTATGTCCGCTTACCTTGTCTTCCAGAGTCATCCCGTATTGTCTGCGTGCAGTCTCATTGAAGATGAACACACCGTTTTCGCTGTTGTGGTCCGACTCTCGGAATGTACGGCCTTCAGTTATGTCTATCTCCATGAACTCCGGAAAATCATATGCTACCGGGTAACATTGGAAATTGATGACATCTCCTTTCCAGTCGCGTCCCCAACCCATTCTCTCGGTTGCCAGCAGATTACCTGCCGCCCAGGTCACATCAATGATCTGCGGATTGCTCTTAAGACTTTCTTCCACCGCCTCGGCATTCGCCCCGATATAATCTCCTGCACGGACAAAAAGCAGCTGCTCTTTATTGAAGCCCATATCGTAATTTACCATATATCTTCGCTGGAGGGATATGAATGAGGTGCAGACTATCAGGATGATGGATATGGTGAATTGAAGTCCGACAAGAATATACCGGAGTCTCTGGCCGGCCTTTGTGGCACCGAATGATCCTTTTAACACCATTGCCGGTTCGAATGATGTGATGTAGAGGGCGGGGTAGAGACTTGAGACGATTGAAACCAGAAATGCAATCAGGATTGTTGTTGCAGTCACTCCGATATTTGCCTTGAATGCGCTGTCTGCAGAAATCAGATGAGTCAGCTGGCTCATGTTGAACAGCATCACGAATGCGAAAGCAAGAACTAAAGCTATTCCGATAAGCGTTATGCTTTCTGCCAGTGTGCTTATGATGAGTTCGCGACGGGTGCAGCCGAGGACCTTCTTTGTGTTGACAGCTCTTATGCGCTCGGGGATCTGCGCAAAGAAGAAGTTGATGTAATTGATGAAGGCGATGCCTACGATGAGAATCGCAACGATCAGAAGTATGATTGTAGTTGTCCTGTTTCCGTGTTCCAGAGGCATGTTGATCTCGTCTGTGAAATATAGTTCTTCCACAGAAAAGAGACTTGGCCTTGCTCTCTCGGTAAATTCCTTCAGGACCTCATCCACCTCTTCCTGGGTCATTCCCAATTCTTCCGGAGATTGAATGTCCTTGAAGAGAAGGTCCTTATAGCATTTTCCAGTAGTAGCATACATCTGCTCTTCAGTTGCCTCTATTTCTTCAGGATCATATACCTTGACGAAATAGTTATATCCCCATTCGGACACATTGTCGATGCCTTTGTCCCCGATATTCCTCAGAATTTCCAAATCGCCGAAATGAGAGTTCTGCGGCATGTTCTTGAATATCACGGCGACGGTGCATATGTCATCTCCCTGACCTAATCTCGATCCGACTTCCAGTCCGAACCTCTCCGCTGTCTTTTCGCTTAAAGCCAGAGCGTGATAATCGATGACATCGTCAAAAGAGCCTGCCACGGCCTCGAAACCGAAATCATCAAGTCGTTTTCCGCTGAAATCAATTACATGAATATTTACTGTGCGTCTTTCGCCTTCAGGGTCGATCATGAAGCTTTGGGTCTGCAGATTCGTCAGACGTATCATCACGTAACTCTCTACATTTGGGGATGCCTGAAGAGCGGTTTCGGCCATAGGCCTGTTGTAGTACATGCTTTTCTTTCCCTCAATCTGCCAGTCGTCAGCTCCCAGGACATAGACCCTCTCCGAATCCTTGATGCCCTTGTTGAAGTTCAGGTCGTAATCCACCTGAACCAGAATGATATAGAATGCAGCAAAGGCGACCGCCATACCGAGCACATTGAGTATGCCCGACATGGCCGATCCGCCGCGTCTGAATATTTTGAATGATGCCATTTGTAAGTTGTTATAGGGTTATTTCGTGTCTATTTGCGTTGGTTATTACAGTTCGTTCTTTACATCGCTGACGATCTCACCGTCGAAGAGGTTCACGACTCTCTGTGCGCATGAAGCGTCTTTCTGCGAGTGAGTCACCATAACGATCGTAGTGCCTTCCTTGTTAAGTTCTGTGAGGAGGTCCATGACTTCCTTGCCGTTCTTCGAGTCGAGGTTACCGGTAGGCTCATCGGCGAGGATAAGCTTCGGATTCGATACTACAGCACGGGCGATTGCGACACGCTGCTGCTGACCACCGGAGAGCTGCTGAGGGAAGTGCTGTGCTCTGTGGCTGATGTTCATACGCTTGAGCATCTCTGTGACGCGCTGCTTACGCTCTGATGCGCTGATGTTGAGATAACGGAGGGGGAGTTCCACGTTCTCGAACACATTGAGCTCGTCGATGAGGTTGAAGCTCTGGAATACGAATCCGATGTTTCCTTTGCGGAACTTGGTGCGGTCCTTCTCCTTGAGCTTTGCAACTTCCTGTCCGAGAAGCATATAGCTTCCGTCTGTAGGGTTGTCAAGAAGTCCGAGGATGTTCAGGAGAGTTGACTTGCCGCATCCTGAAGGACCCATGATGGCTACGAATTCGCCGTCTTTGATTTCAAATGAAACCTTGTTAAGTGCTGTTGTCTCGATTTCCTCTGTACGGAAAACCTTGCAAAGATCTGTTACTGTAATCATGATGTTTTGTATTTAAATTGTTAATGATATTATTTATTCATTTTTCAACGACTCCACCGGATTGCTGCGGGAGATGCGCAGGCAGTTCATTATTACTGCCCCTATGATGAGTGTCATGACGATGATGTCCGCCGCAAGGAAGTACCATGGAGTCAGCGTTATCTTCTCTGCGAACTGCCGGAGCCATCCGCCGGCCGCCAGCCATGCACCGATATCTCCGATTATGACGGCAATGATGATAAGCTTGAATACATCCTTTATGAATATGTTCATTATCTCATTTGTCGATGCGCCGTTTATCTTCCTGACTGCCATCTCCTTGCTTCTGCGAACCGATTCGTCGCGGATATATCCGATAAGTCCGAAGAGGGCGATGAGCACGGAGAATATGCATCCGATCATGATGGTGTTCTTCATCTTCCTGTCTTCCGAATAGAGGCCTCTGATCTCTTCTTTGAATGAGACTATCTCCAGTCTTCTGTCGGGATAGAGTTCGTCCACTATCTGTTGTAGTCTTCTGATGATGTCCTGATTGACATTGTCCAGCTTTATCATCACTATAGGCATATTGTACGAGTCACCGTTGTTTCCATCCATCCAGAACTTGACACTCGGACGCGGGTCAGAGGCATTCATAGTGCCGATCCTGTAGTTTTCATATACTCCGCTGATGGTGAATACCTGGTCGTCAGTCTGGCTGTGTTCTGTGATGAGGACCTGCTTGCCGACAGCTCCGTCGCTCCAGTCCTCGAAATCCATCATCTTCTCCACAAAGCTTCGGCTTACTGCGACTTCATTTGCGGTACGAGGCGCTCTTCCGTCTATGAACGGTATCTCAAGGATTTCAAAGAATCCGTCGGTTCCTTCATACTGGTCTGCGACGTTGAAGAGTTCCTTATACTGGCCTCCTTCCATGCTGAATATATTGTTGCCGCTTGCCCCTCCGGCAGGGAAACCATAACTTCTCTCAATGTCAATGACTTCCGGCATCCCTTTTATCTTTTCAATGAACCTGTTTATGTCGCTGCTTGCCATGCTGTCGAAACTGCATCCGACCAGATTCTCGAATTCATATCCCGGATCATCGTTCATCGCCTTCTGATACTGCTTCGCAATCACGAGCATCATTGCTACCAGGAATACGTTTATCACAAACTGGACGAGCAGAAGCGCCTTCTTCCAGTTCCTGCGGTTCTCCTTATAGTTCTTCAGTGCCGCAGACACAGGGATCTTTACGTACAGATATCCCGGGACAATGGCTGAGACCATGAATATCAGAATGCATACAATTGTAAGTTTTATGATTGTCTGTGGAATCATAAGACCGATCAGGCTTACGCCGAGCAGATTCTCAATCACAGGCTTTGCAGCATATATGATCGCCGCTGCCACGATAAGCGACAGTCCCATGTTGACGGCAGTCTCTTTGAAAAGCACGCCGTAGATGTTGATGCCTTCGGCTCCATATGCCTTTCTGACTCCGACTTCTTTTGAGCGCTTCACTATCGCTGATATGGCTATGAGCACATAATTCATTACTGATATCGCGAGCAGAAGGAATGCTACAAGAGAAAGAATGAACATCATGTTCCTTGTATGCGGGTCAGATGTGTGGATGGTGCTGAATGGCCTGAGGGTGTACCATAGCTTCATTCCCATAGCCTCATACTCCTCAATATCCTGATGGGTTTCCTGCATGAGCCTCATAGCGTCTTTCAAGGATGCAGGATCCACTCCTTCATGCAGTTTCACGAATCCTCTGTACCTGTCATTTCCCATCCAGTTTTCAGTACTCTGCTTTGAGTATGTCTCCATTGAAATCAGCACATCGTAGGGGATTGTGCCGTTCTCCGGAAAGTCTTCATATACTCCGTTTATGGTAGCCAGAAGTTCAGGCATCTGGATGTTGCAGATCTGTTTTCCGATGATATTGTCGAATCCTCCCATCTTTTCGGCAAACGAACGGCTTACCATGATGGAATGGATTTCTCCTAACGCTTTTTTCGGATCACCTGCCAGTATCTCCCTGTCAAATACATCGAAGAAGCAGGTGTCTGCGAAATTGGAGAATCCTTCGACTTCATGTCCATCCTGATCTCTCCATATGTGCTGCTCGAAGAATCCTGTCATTCTTGTGGCAGACTCCACTCCCGGTGCGTACTGTCTGATGCCTGGTGCAATCGCTCCGCTGCACTGATTGAAATCGAATTCATCCTGTCCCTGGACGGCATTGCTGTATATCCAATATATCCTGTCAACGTCTTTGTAGAAGCCGTCATAGCTCATCTCGAAGCATACCTTGGCGATCAGGACCATTCCTATCGCCAGTCCCGTGCCGAGAGACAACGCCTTTATTATTGTTTCTTTTATCTTCATTTTTATGAGTGCAACGTATGTTGCTGATTTTTAATTAGTTCTTGCTGAACCCTGCCTTCCTTTTCATGCAGGGTTTGGGTGTAAAGTGTTGATAGTTAGTGATTTGTGTTGCTCTAATTTTGGAGGCCGTCGGATTATGGATTCAGAAGACAAGCACCTCGTTGTCGCCGAAGTTGTCGTAGCCGGAGGTTATGACCTTTTCGCCTGGCTCGAGTCCTTCGAGGACTTCATAGAACTGCGGGTTCTGACGGCCGATGCGGATTTCGCGGCGCACTGCCTTTCCACCTTCCGGAGAGACTACATATATCCATTTTCCTCCTGTCTTCTGATAGAAAGTGCCGCGAGGGATGAGGACTGCGCTTTCCGGTTGGCCGAGCTGGAGATTCAGATAGTAGGTCTGACCTGTCCTGATGTTCGACGGCTGCTCTCCGCTGAATCTGAAGTCTGCCTGGAACTTTCCGCTGCGTACTTCCGGATATACCTTGCGGATGACTGCATCATATGTCTCGTTCTGACGCTCGAATGTGGCGGTAAGACCTGATGAAACCCTGTCGATGTAATGCTCGTCTATCATTGCTTCTATCTTGAAGCTGCCAGTAGCATTGATCTGGCCGATCTTCATTCCGCTGCCGATGGACTGTCCAAGAACTACTTCAAGGAGTCCGAGTTCACCGTCGATCGGAGCCTTGACTGCCAGGTTCTCCTTTCTCTTGCGTATCCTCTGCATGTTGATCTTCATGTTTTCGAGGCTTTCCTCCATCTGCTTGATCTGTACGCCTCTGTACATGCTGTCCTGTTCGGCACGGGCCAATGTGACCTCAAGCTTCTTACAGAAAAGCACATAATCCTCTTCTGAACGCAGGTACTCTTCCTTGCCGATGAGCCCGTCATCAAAAAGCCTCTTCTGAGACTCCAGAGCACGTCCCTTCCTCTTCACCTCCGTCTGAAGCTCGAGGATGTTGAGACTGAGCTGCATCTTCTCCTGCTCCATCTGGATCATAGTGTTTCGGAGCGCGTTCTCCTTCTCTGCGAGGTTTGCTTCCGAGTTGAGGATCTCAAGGTCGAGGTCATCGTTGCTCAGGCGGACGATCACATCACCGGCCTTTACTTCATTTCCTTCCTCACATACGATCTCTTCAACGATGCCGGTCTCTCGGGGACTTACCTGGATCGTGGTCATCGGCTGTACCTGTCCGCTTATGCGGATATAATCGTTGAATTCGCCGGCCTTCACCTCACTGATCGAAAGTGTCTCGCCATTGACGCGGAGGGTGCTTGCGTCGTCGCGGAATATAAGCCAAAGTATGAATATGGCCATGAAGCCGCCGAACCAGTAGGGCAGTGCCTTCTTGCTGAATACGAGGGCGATGCCCTTCTTTTTCTCTAATACTCTATCCATTGTTGTTTAGTTTTTTTTCGGGTTGGAATATTCTGTCATGCTGAACTTTCATTTAAAGATCTATGGAATCATTTCGGTTACGTTGATTTCCAGGTCTCTGCCCTTGATGAAATCGTAGAGAGTGCATTGGCGGAGCTGGTAATAGAATGTCCAGAAGTTGCTGACATCGCTTATGTATTGTCTTATGGCGCTGTCGTTTTCAGTCTGAGCCATGTTGAGGTCGGTTACCGTGGCGTTTCCTTCGCGGAAACGGTGCATGGTCAGCTCATATCGTTCTGATGCGACCTGCATGGCTTTTCTTGAGACCATGCACTGCTGTCTCTGGTTGTTGAACTGGCTGACAGCAGTGAAGACCTGTCTTCTGAAGTCGTTTTCCGACTGCTGTACCTGAGCCCTGACGACTTCCTGTGCCGCTTTGGCCTTCTGCACCTTTCCTTTGCCGAGTCCCCAGTCGAAGATAGGAATGCTGAATGTTATGCCGACAACTTCCTGATCAAGAAGGTTCTTGTATGCCTGCGGGAATTCCGGACCTGTCTGCGACAATCCGAATCGTGCATTCAAGGCGAATGAAAAGCCTCTGGATGCCTTGGCATGGGCTACCGAGGATTCTGCATTCAGCAGGCTGAGTTCGTTGTTTAGGCTGAAGCTGGAATTTGAAAGGGATTTCTCCATCACGATGTCATAATCCATCTGCACATCAGGAAGTTCCTCCTCGATTACCGGAACAACTTCAAATGATTCGTCGAGACCGAGGATGGAGTTCAGGCTCATCTGGGCCTCTCTGACCGCAACGGCAGTCTCATTTATGGAAATGCTGTCGTTAAGCATTCTGAGTTCCATCTGAAGGTACTCCGCACGTGTGACATCTCCCAGCTGAAGCCTTTCCTTTGCGATCCTGAGCATGTTTCCGGAATTCTCGAAATTGCTCTTGCTGATATTGTTGTTCATCTGGGCCAGAAGGAGATTGTGATATGCATAGACGGCATTGATGGTGATTCCTTCCATTGATTCCAGATAATTCCTCTTGCCTTTTTCATATTCCTTAGGCTCGATCTTCTTGTCCCATTTGAACTGATTGTACGAGAAGAGCGGCTGGTAGTACGAAACGGTTATAGGTCTTGAATACCAGGTGAGGCTCCTGTTGCTTCCGAACTGGTCTATGCGCGAAAGATCTGAGAATACAGAGAGAGTTCCTCCGGTGAATGTGATGTTCTGGTTCATCTGCAGACCGATGCCGTTCTGGAGATTGTTGGAACTGACATATTTCAATGTTCCGTCGTCAGGATTCTGAAGGAGTGTCAGTGAACGGTCGAAGTTCATGATGTCACCCTGAAGATAGAAGGAAGGAAGACGGCTTGCCTTGTATGAACGATATGCCCAGTAAGTTGAAACGAAAGCCTGCTTGGCTTCAAGCGCAGCTACCGATCTTGTGCGTGCCGTATGTATCGCTTCGGACAAGGTCATTTCTTCCTGTGCCGAAACAGGCAGAGCAGCGAGGAGGATGGCAATTGTTGTTATTATCCGGTTTTTCATGTTTATTATATAATAATAAAGCTGTTTTACTTTGGTTTTGCCGGAAATAGAACATCTGCCGTGCCAAACTTTGCAATACATTGATAATCAATGTTTTACATAAAATAGCTACAAGGGCGTAGTGTAAAGAAACTTTACAATCAGTGTAAAGTTTTTTAAAAGTGTAAGATTTTCGGAATTGTTTTTGAAAAGAACCCGGAATGAACTTTACAAACAGACATATGATACGCGGTCATTCACGCGATTCGGAACTGATGGGGGAAATCTCTCTTGGACGTCAGGCTGCCCTCAGACAGATTATTGACAGATATATGGCAGTGGTTTCCAGAACTGCCTACAGGATATTGTGTGACCGTCCGGACAGTGAGAATGTTACCAGGAAGGTCTTCATGAAGATATGGAAGAATGCTTCTTTGTACGATGGGGGATCGTCCGTTCAGATATGGATATATAAGATCACATATGATTTATGTATGGAATGCCTGAGGATGCGCAGGATCCTTGATTATTTCTCTATCCGTCCTTCTGTGTATGAGGCTTCTGCTCCTGATGCACTTTCTCCCGAAGATGATTTCATTACAAAAGAGACTTGGGCAGTCTTCTGCAGGGCTTCGCAGGAACTTTCAGCCAAGCAGAGAGCTGTTTTCGCTTTCAATGAGCTGGAAGGACTTTCTGTTTCTGATACTGCTGCGATAACGGGAATGACAAAAGAACAGGTCAGAAGCCATATGAATGCTGCCGCAATGAAAGTCAGACATGAACTTGAAAGATATGGAAAAGTCAGATGAATATATTGCTTATGATGCATATGTCGGTTATCTCCGGAAGGTCACCGGTGCTCCGTCTGATCCGGATAGCCTGAGAGAATCCATATTGATCCGCTCGGTAGAGAATTCTGAGTTGCAGACAGCCCTGATCATATTGAAAAGGCTGGTGGTCGCTGTCTGCATAGTACTGATATGCGCGCTGTGTGCCGGTGGATTCAGATTACTATCATCTTCCCCTGTTGAAGACGGAAACATATGGAATGAGGCCAGGATTGAGGGACGTGGAACAAGGGGAGCTATGAGACTGTATGAAGCCTATGAACATTCTATGAAAAACAGAGAAAATATATAATCCCTCATGCCATGGATAATTTTCGCTTATTTATAGCAATAGTTCTGATTGCATTTATAAACTCTTGTACTACATATTATTATGTGGTTACTGATGTTGACAATGATTTGAATGTTGAAAGAAGGATATATGCTTCTTCTGACGATGCTTCCCAGGTCTCGTTTCCTGTCGATGCCGGTTCCGGCTGGAAGGTTTCGTCATTAGATGTCCCGTTCGTTGTTGATTTCTATGATGTGTCTGAGGAAATGACTCATATGGCTGAATGCAGGGGATTGGATATGGATGCGGTTTCATTAGGACTGAATGGTGGAGACGATCCTGTTCTAAGTCCGGATGAATCTGTTGATCGCAGATTCAGGTGGTTCTATACGTATTATGATTACCGTGCCGTATTCAGCAGTCTTAGGGACAGGCTTCCGCTTCCGTTTGACGGATATCTTACAGACAAGCAGCAGGCTCTCTTTTTCGTGGGTGATGATCCGCCAGAGGGATGGAACGGAATAGAAATGTACTATCTGTTGGACGATATCTGTCAGAATTTCGCCAGATGGCACTCTGATGCCACTTATGATGTGATGTGCGAGATCTTCATCCCGTTCTGCACAGATGAGCAGGCTGCAGTCCTTGAAACCGTAAAGGAAAGGTTTATGGAAGGTCTCGAGCGTGAGGCGTTATTTGCCATGCAACCGGATGAATTTGATGACAGGATGGCCATGGTCGCCCCGGATTCGGGATTCGGAAAGATATATGAAAGGAATCCGGAAGCGGTTGATATGGCATATGAAGGAGAAACGGAGATAATCGACTGTTTTGAGAATTCCTTCCTGTTCACTCTGAATATGCCGGGAAAGTACATCAAAGGGAATGCGCAGGAGCTTATTGACGGGAATCCTTCATGGAAGATGGATGCCTTCAGACTTCTGTATGGCGATATGGTACTTGAAGCGACTTCAAGAACGGTGAACCTATGGGCGTTTATTCTTACATTCGCCGTTATTGCACTTCTGCTTCAACTGTTTGCAAAAGGTCTTTTCTAAACGTCAGACGCTTTCTTCGGGCATATCTTTTGTTTGCGGGAAATGGTAATAATCAGACTGCATTATGCATAAGGAACAATCTAAAAGAATACAGACCTCGATACTCAATTCGGCTGAGAAGAAGGTGCTGGTATGGCTTGCCTCAAGACAGCCCAAGTGGATGACTTCGGATATCCTTACATTCATCGGTGTTCTCGGCGCTATCATGGCGGCGGTAGGATATGCGCTCTCTAATTACGATATCCGATGGTTATGGTTCGCTTCTTTCGGCTTCTTCGTGAACTGGTACGGAGACTCGCTGGATGGTACACTTGCCCGCGTCAGGGGCACTCAAAGGCCGGTTTACGGCTTTTATCTGGATCATTGCATTGATGGAATAACCATGGCGATAATGTGTGTCGGAGCAGGACTGTCAGATCTGCTTAATCTTTATATCGCCATGGCGGTGCTTGTGGTGTATCTGCTTCTGTCGATATCCGTCTATATCAATGCTCATCTGAAAGGGGAGTTCAAACTTACATATGCCGGAATGGGACCGACAGAGTTCCGTATCATCATGATAATAGTGAATACCTTGTTCATCTATATCGCTCCTTTGAGAGAGTACGCGTTGACTGTCAATGTCCTGGGAACAGATATCATTCTCGGCTCATTTGATTTTGTCGGACTGGCGATTCTGTTCGTGCTTGTGGCGATACATCTGTCAAATTTTGCAGGTGACGCCAAAGCTTATTCCAAGATCGATCCGCTGAAGGCATGGGATGGAAAACTGAGATAGCTGTGCGTGTTCCCAAATTCGTGCTTGTGAATGCGCTTGGTACGGTAGTGGATACTGCCGTATTGTGGGCCCTGTCTGAGCATGTCTTTCACAGCTATGTGGGAACTTATATGCTGTCGCCTTTGATTTCTTTCGAATTCGCTGTATTCTCAAACTTCTGCTGTTCCTTCTTCTTCATATGGAAGGATAGGGTCGAGATGGATGGAATCAGGCTGTTCTTCAAGAAATATCTCTTTTACAATCTCTCATGCTCTATGACATTCCTGCTGAAGATGGGCTTCCTTCTTATGTTCGAGCTTTTGTTTGGGTGGAATGTTGTAATATGCAATCTTGCAGCACTTTGCATTTCGGGGATCATTAACTTCAGCATGGGCGAATGGGTCGTGTTCAGAAAAAGGAGGTAAGATGCCGCTGTTGTCTGTAGAAGAACTGGAGCGGATGGCTCCGATATTCAAGGGCAGGGCAGGAAATGCATTTGCCAAAGGAATGATGCACCTCTTGTCCATTGACAGGGTGAATGAGCTTTATGACAGGAATACAGCCGTAAACGGGCCTGATTTCGCGGCTGCAGTGCTGGATGATATCGACATGCGGTATCATATTGGCTGTGCTTCCGCAGATCCGTTTGAAACTCTTTCTTCTGTCATTCCTGATGGTCCGTTCATTACCGTCAGCAACCATCCCTGTGGTCATGTGGACGGTATCAGCTTAGTTGATGTGTTCGGTCATATGAGACCGGATTACAAGGTGATGGTCAATAAGATACTGTCTATGATAAAGCCTCTTGAAAATTGCTTTATCCAGGTTACCCCGACGGGGACGGAGAGGACTGCACCGACTTCAGCCAGTGTAAGTGGAATCAAGGCAGCGTTAAGGCATCTGCGTTCGGGAGGATCGCTTGGTCTGTTCCCATCTGGAGCTGTTTCCGATCTCAGCATCAAGTATCGATGCGTGCGGGACAGGGAATGGCAGGAGGCAGTGATAAAGCTCATTATGAAGGCCCAGGTTCCGGTGATTCCTGTCAGATTCTTCGACGGGAATTCGGCTTTTTATTATTCTTTGGGACTGATTGACTGGAGAATCCGCCTTCTCCGTCTTCCTGCAGAGGTGTTCAACAAGAGAGGAAAGACAATGCATATCGGCATCGGCAAAGTGATATCCGTTGAGGAGCAGAAAAGATTCGGCAATGATGTCCGTGCATTCGGTGACTATCTCCGCAAGAGCGTGTATGATATGGAGAGGCAGTGAATGACCTGCGTTTAACGGAATTTTGATTATCTTTGCAGCGGATTTTGACTGATATCGATATGAAAAGACTCTTTATTTCACTGCTTATATTTATTCCGTTTGCACTTTCAGCTCAGAATGACAAGACCCTCCTCAGAATTAACGATTCCATTCCATCCATGATAGAGCGTATGATCGCTCAGAAGGATTCGGCAAAATGGGGAGGCTATCAGCCGAGAAGGATCACGTCGCATATAAACCTGGAGTTCGTGACATCTGCAAATGCATATCTGACTGAAGGGCAGTTTGATGAAGCAGCATTCAAGATGAACAGGGTACGTCTCGAGATGTATGGAAGACTGAATGAGAATCTTTCATATCATTTCCGTCAGTCGTTCAACAAATACAGCAATCCGCATTCCGTTGACAATCTGTCTTCATCTATTGAGTATGCCAACATCAAATGGCATCATAGCGATTTCTTCGAACTTGTTGCGGGAAAGCAGTTTGTAGCTTTTGCCGGATATGAAGGTTATCTCAATGCTCTGGAGGTCAGGGAGTTCTGTAATTTCAACAATAACGTTGCCGTTTACCAGGCCGGTCTCATGGGTGTCATGCATCCGAATGACAACAATCAGTTCACACTTCAGGTGACGAATCTCAGAAGCGGAAGCGACAGTGACCTGTATGTATATGGACTTCCTGCGGGAATAGAACCCTCTAAACTGCCTGTTCTTGCTACAGCCAACTGGAACGGATGGTTTGCCGACAAGACAGTTCATCTCATGTATTCGGCTTCTGTAGGACAGCAGGCAAAGGGTAAGAACATATATTATCTGATGTGCGGAAACATCTATGAAAAAGGGCCTGTAGTGGCTTATCTTGACGTGCTTTATTCAAGAGAAGGTATCGACAGCCAGCAGCGTATCACTACGCTTCAGGGCCAGAGCAGGGGAATGCTACCGGTTACTGCCCAGAATACGCAGCATCTGACCTTCATCGCCAACTGCGATTATCAGTTCCATCCGAAATGGAATGCATATCTTAAAGGTGCATACGAGGCAGCCGGAGTATATGAGGCTAACGGCATGTTTGCAAAAGGAAGATATATCACATCATGGAATGCCCAGGCATGCCTCGAGTGGTTTCCTTTCAATGAAGACAAGGGCCTGAAGATATTCGCTCACTATGTCTATCATGGACATAAGCTTGCAGAGAATGCGCTGAGCCTGAATGCATATATGCCTCATACCCAGCGCATATCCCTTGGTCTTGTCTATGTGATGCCTGTTCTTTAGGCGTTTTTCTTTCCTGTAATCTTGTCAACTATTATGGCGATCGCTCCATCGCCGGTCACGTTGCATGCTGTTCCGAAGCTGTCCATTGCTATGTAAAGGGCTATCATCAGTGCCTGTGCTTCCTGATCGAATCCCAGCATGGACTGGAGCAGTCCGAGGGACGCCATGATTGCGCCTCCTGGTACGCCTGGAGCAGCTACCATGGTGATTCCCAGCATACATATGAAACCGAGGAACATGCCGAAATCATACGGCATTCCCTGCATTATCATGAGTGCGAGGGCGCATGCTGTGATTTTCAGGATACTGCCGGCCATATGGATAGTCGCGCAGAGAGGTATGGTGAATCCTGCAGTATCTTCAGATACTCCGTTCTTCTTTGCCTGTTCCAATGTCACGGGAATGGTTGCTGCAGATGATTGCGTTCCAAGGGCCGTGAAATATGCCGGCATCATGTTCCACAGCAGTCTGAAAGGGTTTTTCCTTGCAAATCCGCCTGCGATGGTGAACTGAAGGAGGAGGATGCCGACGTGGATGATGAAGATGATGCCGATTATCTTGATGAATACGGTCAGGATGGAGAAGACCTGTCCGACATGGGTCATGTTGAGGAATATTCCGAATATATACAGCGGAAGGAGAGGGATGATAGCTGACTTGATGGTCTTTATTATCACCTGCTCGAAGTCGTGGAGAGCATTCTTGAGAGTCTGACCGTCAAGAGCGGCAAGTCCGAGGCCGAGTGTGAAGGCGAGGATCAGTGCGGTCATTACGTTCATCAGCGGTGGTATCGTGACCGTGAAGTATGGAGCAAGTTCTGCCGCCGAGGCCACTTCCTGAAGCGAAGCGCCGCTCTGGATCATTCCAGGGAAAAGGGCTGCACCGGTAAGGTATGATACAAGTCCTGCAAATATCGTCGAACCGTATGCGATAGCAACTGTTATAAGCAGCATTTTTCCTGCAGTCTTTCCTATATCGGAGATGGCAGGAGCTACCAGACCGACGATGATGAGAGGGATGGCGAATCCCAGGAACTGGCTGAAAATTCCGTTGAATGTGAGGAATATCCTGACCATCCATGCCGGGGCGACCAGTCCTATGCAGACTCCCATTGCTATAGCAATCAAGATCTTGCCAAGAAGTCCGATTTTAAGCTTTTTCATAGGTTAACAAAAATGTTATTACTTATAATTATTTTGTTTCATGTGTTGATTATTATATAATTAGCTGTAAACGCTACCAGACTTTATGTAATTCGTCATTATATTCGAATCCAGCCTGCTTCAGTATCGTTTCGACTTCGTTTCTGTCGATTTCCAGATCGTCGCACAGCTCATCAAGATTTCCGTAGAAATCCCGGAGTTTCAGATTTATCCAGCTCATAAGCATTGCCGGATCTTTCGGGTAATATGTCATGTCATCAAGTTTATTCAGCAAATATAAATAAAATACGAAAGAGTTTGATATATTTGTCTTCTGATATAAAAGGAAATCATATGTACCAGTTTCAGTGCGATTACAACGAGGGCGCTCATCCCCGCATCATGGAGCGTCTGATGGAGACCAATTTCGAACAGACAGTCGGATATGGAGAGGATCATTATTGCGAGGCGGCTCGTGAGGCAGTCCGTAAGGCTATAGGAAGGGATGATGTTGATGTGCATTTTCTCGTGGGAGGTACGCAGGCCAATGCTACCGTGATCTCATCCATACTTCGTCCGTACCAGGGAGTGCTTTGTGCATCGACCGGCCATATCAATGTCCATGAGACAGGAGCAATCGAGCACAGTGGCCACAAGGTGCTTGCTTTGCCTGCTGATGACGGATTGCTGACTGCTGCACAGATACGTGAGGCAATGGAAGCTCATCTGGCAGAGGATGGCCCTGAACATATGGTCCAGCCAGGAATGGTTTATATTTCATTCTCTTCCGAGGTGGGTACGGTATATTCGCTTGATCAGCTCAGATCTGTCAGCGCCGTATGCCGTGAATACGGCCTTCCTCTTTTCATAGACGGTGCACGTATGGGATATGGACTTGCATCTGAGGGCTGTGATGTGACCGTGGCAGACATTGCTTCTCTTGCTGATGTCTTTTATCTCGGTGGAACGAAGCAGGGTGCCTTGTTTGGAGAGGCGGTGGTTATCGTCAATGATTCCCTGAAGAAGGATTTCAGATATAATATCAAGCAGAACGGTGGAATGCTGGCGAAAGGCCGTCTTCTCGGAATTCAGTTCCTGACTCTTTTTGAAGACGGACTGTATTTCCAGCTGTCCGGACATGCGGTGGCTCAGGCTATGAGGATCAGAGATGCTTTCCGTGCCAAGGGTTATTCCTTCCTTGTTGACAGCCCTTCGAACCAGCAGTTCCCGATACTGGATAATGCGACTATGGAAAGGCTTTCATCTGACTTCCTTTTCTCTGTATGGCAGAAGGTGGATGAGGAACATACGGCAGTACGCTTCTGTACCAGCTGGGCTACCAGACCGGAAGCTGTGGATGCTCTGGTTAGAGCAATATAACAAATTGAATAGTAATACGTTACAATAAAACCCTGCTGTGTTTGGAAGGCAGGGTTTTATTGTAATATGCTTATAATCAAGTGGTTGCATTGCTTCCGCTATGGCCATAGAAGCACGTCTTTCGACAAAGTGCTTTCAAGATAGACTTCATATGAGATGTAGCGTGCGCCCATAGACTTGAGATGCGGGGTTTCGAGCTGGCAGTCGATGATTCCGCCGCCTTGCTTCTCCATGTATCGTGCAAGATGTATCTGGGCAAGCTTTGATGCACTCGGAACCAGAGAGAACATGCTGTCTCCGATGAATGCCCGTCCGCAGACGAATCCATAGAGCCCTCCGACCAGTTCCTCGCCGTCCCATACCTCCACGCTCTTTGCGTGTCCCTGCTCATTCAGTATCATCCATGTGTCCAGCAGGTCAGGGCCGAGCCATGCATTGTCTTCATCAATACGGTCGTCAGTACATGCGCATCCGGCGAGGACGTCTGCAAATGCTTCGTTGATTGTGCAGCGGTATCTCCTCTTGTTGATCATGTTCCTCATGGAGTGGGAGACATGTATCTCGTCGGAATGGATCACGAATCTTTCCTGAGGGGCCCACCAGATGATAGGTTCATGACGGAAGGAGAAGTAGGGGAATATTCCCATAGGGTAAGCCTTTGCAAGCCTTTCGGGCGAGATTTCCCCTCCGACGGCATAAAAGCCGTCGGGATTTCCGTATCTCGGATCCGGGAAACTGTCTGTATGGTCCAGCTGGAATATCATGAGATGCAGGATAGTTCGAATCCGTCATCAGAATGCCCGATGACGGCGGTGAAGCCTTCCTTATGTTTTCCGAAAAGAATCTCCCTCATAAGAAGAGGGGTCAGTCTCGCATTGAGTACTCGTTCTATCTCGCGGGCTCCATATTCAGGAGAGAAACCCTCAGAAAGAAGCTTGCGATAGGCTTCAGGCTCTATCGTCAGCTTTACATTCTTTGATGAAAGCCTTTCCCGGAGTCTGCAGATCTTGTCATCAAGGATCTTTTCCGCCATCTGCTCGTTCATGTCATTGAAAACGACAACGGATGTCAGTCTGTTGATGAATTCCGGTGCAAAGACATTCTTTATCTCCTTGGCCATGGCTTCTCCCGCATTCACCTTTCTTTCGAATCCGACTGAAGCCATGTGGGCATAGCGTGCACCTGCATTTGAAGTCATGATGAGTATGACGTTCCTGAAGTCGGCCTTCCTTCCTTTGTTGTCGCTGATCACGGCGTAGTCCATGATCTGAAGGAGGAGGTTATATATATCTTCATGAGCCTTCTCTATCTCGTCAAGAAGCAGGACGCAATAAGGATTCTTCCTTACCGTATCGGTGAGGATGCCTCCGTCATCATAACCGACATATCCCGCAGGGGAGCCTATCAGTTTCGCTACAGAATGCTTTTCAGAGTATTCGCTCATGTCGAAACGGTGCAGAGGAACATGCAGCTGCTGGGCAAGAACCTTGGAAAGCTCGGTCTTGCCGACTCCCGTAGGACCTACGAAGAGGAAGCTTCCTATAGTCTTGTCATTGTCCAGAAGTCCAGCCTTGGACATAAGAATGGCCTCTGTGAGGGTTTTTATGGCCTTTTCCTGGCCGAATATCTTCTTTCCGAGGCGTTCCTCCATATGAAGGAGATCGTCCTTTGTATCGGCCTCTGAGGCCTCTACGTCAGTCCTGCAAATATCGGCCAATGCCTTGGTTACCGTCTGCCTTGTCACTTCGGCCTCACCCTTTGTCTCGGCATATGCTCCAGCCTCGTCAAGAAGATCTATCGCCTTGTCAGGAAGACAGCGGTCCATGATATACCTCCTGCTCATTCCGATGGAATGTCTGATTACATCATCGGCATAAGTGACACCATGATAGTCTGAAAGTCCGGGCAGAATACCGCTTATTATCTTCTCCGCTTCATCTTCGGAAGGCTCTTCGATCTCTACCATCCTGAAAAGGCCTGCTACACCTCCATCGACGGAATTGAGTTTCTTTATATCTTCAGGAGTGGCTGATACCAAGAATCTTACGTTTCCCGACTTGAAGTATGGAATCAGCAGACTAAGGATGTCTTTGGTACCATCTTCCATCCTGCTCATTCCTCCGAGTGAGCGCAGTTCGTCAACATATACTATGATACCTTCTTCTGCCGAGACGGAATCCATAACCGACTGGACGCGTCCTTCAAGATCCCCTCTGTATTGAGTACCGCTGAGAAGCATTCCGGTATTCAGTTCCATCAGTGCGTAGCCTTTCAGTTTTTCCGGAACATTGCCTTCTGCAAGCAGGGAGGCTATACCGCGCGCAATTGCTGTCTTTCCGACTCCACGTCCTCCTGTCAGCAACGCATTGTTCTTGTTCCTGCGGCAGAGAATCCTCAGGATCCTGGCGGTCTCCTCTTTTCTGCCTACTATGTTTCCGTCTGGTTCTACAGGCCTGAAATATCTGCTCCATTTCTCTTCCGGCTGCATTGCTCCGGCTTCAGAGTCCTCTTCGGCAAGACCGATAAGTGAATTCAGAAAATCCGGTATGCTGCAGTCAAGGCATGATTCGAGGTGGAATCTTGCGTATGAATCTTCCAGATGGAATATCGAATAAATGAGATGATGGGTCTGGATGGTCTGCACCATTGCTGATGACGCCGTATCAGCCGCCCTTTCGAAAAGCTCCTGAAGTTGTGAGGAGAATTCGATGGAAAGCTCCATATCGGCAGGAACCTGCTCCAGTCCGTTTATATATCCGTATATTTCGGTCTCCAGCTCTTCTGAACGGCCGCACCTGCTCAGGGCATCCCAGAAGTCTTTGTCCTTGAGATACCCTGCCAGCAGATGTTCCGGTGTCAGATATTCGTTTCGCTTTTCAGTAGCGATACCATAAGCCTCGACCAGTGCTGAAGTTACGTTTGATGTCTGATTTATCGGCATGTTTACCAGATGTTGATTCTCTCTTCAGGAGCCATGTACATGGCGTCACCTTCCTTGATGTCAAATGCTGTGTAGAAGTCATCGATGTTCCTGAGGGCTCCGTTCACACGCCATTTGCCGAGTGAATGAACGTCAGTCTTGGTCCTGCGGATGATCTCCTGAGGCCTTACGTTCTGTGCCCAGAGGTTTGCGTAGCCGAGATAGAATCTCTGGTTGTGGGTGAATCCGTCGATGTCGGCCGGAGTCTCCTTGCCTTTAAGAGTATTCATGTATGCCTGATGTGACACGAGAAGTCCTCCCTGGTCAGCGATGTTCTCACCAAGAGTATAGCTTCCGTCAGCATGGAGCGAGTCAAGCACTACGATCTTGTCATACTGATCTACAAGTACCTTTGCACGTGCGTTGAACTTCTCCTCATCTTCTTCTGTCCACCATGCGCTGATGTTTCCGTCCTTGTCGTAGTTCCTTCCCTGATCATCGAAGCCGTGGGTCATCTCATGTCCGATGACAACACCGATTCCACCGTAGTTCACAGCATCGTCAGCTTCAGGATTGAAGAACGGAGGCTGGAGGATGGCTGCAGGGAAGCAGATCTCGTTGGTGGTAGGGTTGTAATATGCGTTTACGGTCTGAGGACTCATTCCCCATTCAGTCCTGTCAACAGGCTGTCCCTCGTCCTTCATCATGTCTTCGTGGCCGAATCTGTTTACACGGCAGATATTTGCCCAATATGAATCGTCCTGGATATCAAGGGCTGTGTAATCCATCCATGTGTCAGGATAGCCGACCTTGACGATGAATGTGCCGAGCTTTTCCTGAGCCTTTGCCTTGGTCTCGTCGCTCATCCAGTCAAGTGAAGCGATTCTTTCTCCGAGTGCAGTCTGGAGGTTGCCTACCATCTCCACCATCTTTTCCTTGGATGAAGCAGGGAAATACTTCTCTACATAAAGCTGTCCGAATGCGTCGGAAAGCGATCTGTTCACGACTGAAAGAGAACGCTTCCAGAGCGGCTGAAGTTCCTCTCTTCCCTGGACTGCCTTGCCGAAGAAATCAAAGTTGGCGTTGACGAAATCCTCGCTGAGATAGTTTGATGCCGAGTTGAGAAGCTTGAACACGAGGTATTCCTTGTGGCTTTCGAGAGGTACGTTCCTGAGAACCTTCGTCAGACCTTCGAAGAATGTGACCTGTGAAGCATTGAGCTCGGTTGATTTGCTGATACCGGTCTCCTTGAAGAAGATCTCCCAGTCAATGAAATCGTACTTTGAAGTGAACTCCTTGACAGTCATCTTGTTATAATTCTTGTGAACATCCCTGAGAGCCGCCCTGTCAACTGACACCTTTGCTATTTCGGTCTCAAGTCCGATCACTGTATCCGCAGCCTTTGCCGCTTCTTCAGTGCTGTATCCTCCGAGCGTGAATATCCTGTTCACATATTCCTTATATGCATTTCTGATTCTTACGGAGTTCTCGTCATCTGCGAGATAATAATCCCTGTCGCCCATTGAAAGACCGCCCTGGAAGAACTGAAGCAGGTTCATTGTACTGTTCTTCTCATCGGCTCCGATATAGAAGCTGAAATACGGACTTGCGCTTTCGACGTGCATCCTGCCTATCATCGCGCTGAGTTCCTTCATGTCGGAAATGTTCCTGATGGCCTCCATCTGTTCCTTTACAGGTGCAGCGCCGTCTGCATTTCTTCTTTCCATGTCCATACCCTGGGCATACATTGTCTTGATCTTTGCACCTACGCTTCCGGCTTCCTGATCTTTGGCATTGATTTCATCGATCAATGTCTTGAGCTTCTCCTGATTCTCCTTCTCAAGCTGGTCGAATATGCCATAACGGGCGTATTCAGGAGTAAGAGGATTCGCTTCCATCCATCCTCCGCAGGCGTACTGGTAGAAATCTTCTGCTGGTGATACCGAGTTGTCGAAATTTGCAAGATCGATTGCAGGCTTTCCTGCATCCTTGTTCTGTGAACAGCTGCAAACTGCCATTGCAGCTACTCCGATTGCCATGATTAATCTTTTCATATCAATAATGTTTATTCGATTTCAAATCTGAGCGGAAAGTTTTCCGCGCGTGCCATTTCTGTCGCCTTGGCGACCTTGCTTCTGGCTATGTCAAGTGAATATGAACCCACAACGGCCCTCTGCCTTACATGGGTGGTCTCAGCGATGCTGCATGCCTCGTCATATGTCTTGTAAAATACGGCCATCATCACTGAAATGACGAATTCAAAGGTCGTGTAGTCGTCGTTCAGGATTATGACATTGTGTTTTTTAGGCTCTTCCGGTGCGGCCTTTATTTTCGGGCGTCCGGCACTTTGAATCTGTTCCTGCGGCATTATAAGTCTGTTTTATGCTTGTCATGAATGTTCCTGCACCAGTAAACGAACGGTGTGTCAAGAAGGCTTGTCACGAAATATATCGCATAGCTGCTGAGGAAGATCGAGAACAGGGTATGCATGTCATATGTTCCGTAAAATGCGAAAAAGGTGTAAAGGAAGGTGTTCAGAAGCTGTGAGATCATGGTAGATCCGTTGTTCCTTATCCACAATCCCTTTCTGTCGTCTCTGAATATCTTCCTGCACCAGTCCCACCATTTGTGGTACAGCCACACGTCTATAAGCTGTGAAACAAGATAGACGAGTAGCGATGCGCATACGATCCTTGGCGTGCTGCTGAAGATCGTATGGAATGCTCCGTTGGCCCAGTCGTTTTCACTTGGGGTATATAGGAGCCACATCTGTGAAACAGCTATGAATATTACGGAGCAGGCCGTACTTATGACCACAGCTTTGTTCGCGTCCTTTCTGGAATGGTTCTCGCTGAGGATATCGGTGATGAGGAATGTGCTGGCAAACATTATGTTACCGAGCGTCATCTCAACTCCGAATGCACGTACGAGCAGCAGCACTTCTATATTGGCCAGAAGTGTAGCCAGAACATTGAAGGCCAGCAGGCCGCCTTTACCGAAGAAACGGTAAAAGACGACCACGCCACCATAAATGATGAGGAACGATAAGATCAATAATATCTCGTTTGGCATCTCTTTTCAGTTTTGCAAACTGCAAATTTACTAAAATCTCATTATTTCCATGCTCTCATTTCACGTAAATGTCTGTGAAGGTCCCTTTCCGGCCTGGTCAGTTCGTCATAAAGCTCTCTGAGTTTCAATGATTCACTCTCGATCAGGATGTCCTGCCTCTTGTATCTGTCGATCGATTTCATGAATTTTCCATAAAGCCTGAAGAACTCTCCACGATTCTTTCCGATGAAATGATCATAGCTTCCAAGGTCATTGTCATAACCGGTCCAGTCAAGATCCCAGTCGCATCCCATTATGCACTCTATGGCTGCCTGACGGAGCCTTCTGATTCCTTCACCGTAATGCCCGGTGCAGAAATCAAATTCAGCATTCTGCTCATATCCCCTTATGCCTCTTTTCCTGAAATACGGTTCCTGCATTTCGTGATGGAGGCTTGGAATCATTCTGACCTCCGGGATTCCGTTGTCTTCAGCATGCCTGGTCCATGCTACAAGCTGATGTCTTTTTTCTTTCATCATAACATATGGATTAATGGTTGAACGGTAATCTGTCCGTACGGCTGCCGATATGTCAAAGAACTCGTCAGGCCTCATTGCCTGACAGGAAGGGATACAAGATCCCCATAATGGCCTTTGACAGCCGTCGGATATGTTACGATGAAAGATTTGCGCTGACGATGGAGCGACTTATGTAGAATGTTGACGCAAATATACGTTTATTTTTCTATCCTGCAAATGTTTTTGTGATAGGCGTCCCGAGGATCTCCGTTGGCCAGAAGTATGACTCCGCATCTGGTGAAGCCGTGTCTGGACAGGATGTGATGCATGATAGCATTGTCACGGTGGGTGTCGATACGTATGACATCGGTATGTCTGAATGTCCATTCAAAACATACATCGGCTATGCTTTCAGACGGTCTGGGTACTCTTGAAGCAGCAATCCGATGAATGACATGATACGGCTTATCATCCGGCCATTCTCCTTCATATATGACATTATATGTAGGGTCAGGCCCAGGAATGCAGGCAAATGTTCCTGTAATGGTTCCGTCTGTTTCACAGCATACGCAGCAATGGTTTCCGGATATATCCTTCAATATCGCTTCTTCGGAAGGATATGTGTCCGGCCACTGGTTCATGTTGCCGCTTTCACGCATGGTGATCCTGGCCTCGGCAAATATCTGCATGAGGCGTGGAAGATCATCTGATGTGGCTTTGCGTATCTGCATGTCTCAGGATCTGATCCAGGTTGCCTTGTACCACAGCTGCTCGAACGGCCCTCTCTTATGGTTCTTGAGCCACCACTGACAGAACATGAACTGAATGACTATGAAGCATGCTCCCATCAGGAAACTGGCTGTGTGGCCGCAATGCCTGAAGAGCCCGAAGCCCCAGTTGTAGAAAAGAAGGCCTCCGAAAATAGACTGGGTAAGATAATTTGTCAGACTCATTCTGCCGTATGGAGCGATCCTGATGAGCCAGTCTTTTGCAGATGTCTTGTAATACAGCAGGGTCACTCCCGAAACGATCATCATCATCATGCAGAAGTTCTTCCACATGTTCAGCATGACGTTCAGACTATGGGATACACATCTTGCCTCGGTCATTCCCGGAAGAATATAATACATCGGAAGTATCACGATGAAGCCGACAAGACTGATGATGAAGATGTTCTTCCATCTTGCAAGATTATTTCCTTCGTTGTAGAACAGCCTTTTGCGGCCCAGAAGCATTCCGAAGAGGAAGAAACATACTGTCTGTGTCATACGGCCGTTTTCAATTGCCCAGAGGAAGTTGATAGGAAGTCCGTACTTTATTCCGGCTGCGGCCACATCAAGAATGGAGCCGTTTCCTGTAGCTTCATATACCTGCATCCAATATGCTCCGCTTCCCAGATCCATAGGCTGGGTAGCAGGGTCGATAAGTCCCATGATGATATATACCAGCTCAACGGGCTGAAGCATAAGGATGGAGGCTGCCCATAAGATCACCTTGTCGCTTGCCCGTATGAAAGGTATGACGAGAAGTCCGCATACGGCATATAGAAAGAGGATGTCACCGTTGTAGAACATCAGATCGAAAAGTCCGAAAAGCATCAGCAGAACCATCCTCCAGACGAATCTTGGCCTGAAGTCTATTCCTTTCTGCGCCTGATTGTCATGCTGGATATAGAAGCTAAGTCCGAAAAGCATGGCGAATATCGCATACATCTTTCCGGCCAGCAAGAAGAATGTGGAATCCCATACAGCCTGATTGATCTTTGCCCAGAATTCGCTGGAAGGTTCCGGGAAGCTGTAGAAATTCATATGTTCGATGAAATGTATGAGGATGATGCCTCCGATGGCGATTCCTCTCAGGATGTCTGCAACATCGATACGTGTATTCGGCTTGCCGGAATGGGTGTATTTGTACATAGGATGAAGTTTAGTGTTTCTGCAAAGATACTGTTTAGCTGGAATAATTCCAATCAGTATTCGATCACATCAGCTGTTCAAGTACCTTTTCTGTGTGATTGAGAAAATAACTTGTCAGACGGTAATGGCTAGTTTCCTTATATGGCGTTGCCCTGAAGCCTTGTTCATCGAGTTCTATTATTTCCGCGTCTGGATAGGCCATCAGGATGGGAGAGTGTGTTGAAATTATGAATTGGGAATCTTTGTCAACCAGTTGCTTCATCAATGACAGCATGGCCATCTGACGGGTAGGGGACAAGGCTGCTTCAGGCTCGTCCAGGATATACAGGCCGTTACCGCCGAAGCGGTTCTGCATAATTGACATGAAGCTTTCTCCATGGGACTGATTATGAAGAGATTTCCCGCCGTATGACTGCATGAACTGCTCTCCGTTTCCTCCGGATGTTTTAAGCCTGTCGATTTCAGATGCTACGTTATAGGTGCTTTCAGCCCTTAGGAAGAATCCGTCATGGGCATAATGAGGACCACGTGCGATCCTGATATGATCGCATAGATTGGAGTGCGATTCCTTTGTCGAGAACCTCATGTTCTTCGTCCCGCCTTCAGGATTGAAGCCCCAGCATACGGCAATAGCTTCCAGAAGAGTGGATTTTCCCATTCCGTTCTCACCGACAATGAAGGTTACGGGCTTATGGAATCTGAAGCTCCCGCGCTCAGTAACCGCCTTTATCAGAGGAATCTCATTCCAATACTGCCCCTCTCTTTCCGGACTGTCTTCAAGATATATCCTTTCAATGTACAACATAGCCCATCAGTTATGGGACAAATATAATGATTATGTTGTGAATAACTTCTGAATTATATAACTTTGACACAATGATAACAGTATAAATGATATAGATATGAAAGCAATATAGTTGTGAATTGCTTTCGAAATTTTTATCTTTGACAAACTGATAACAACGACAATTGCTGGCCGCACACAGGATGACATGTTGTGAATTGCTTTCGAAATTTTTATCTTTGACAAACTGATAACAACGCATAACAATAATTATTTAAGTGGTTCAGGTTGTGAATTGCTTTCGAAATTTTTATCTTTGACAAACTGATAACAACTCTATTGTTAGACTTTGTCTTGGCCTTGATGTTGTGAATTGCTTTCGAAATTTTTATCTTTGACAAACTGATAACAACTGAGGCATCGACCTCACCCTTGTGCATCTTGTTGTGAATTGCTTTCGAAATTTTTATCTTTGACAAACTGATAACAACGGATGTCATCAGGCAGCTGGCCGACAGGCTGTTGTGAATTGCTTTCGAAATTTTTATCTTTGACAAACTGATAACAAC
>JAFSBV010000036.1 GCA_017437125.1 Bacteroidales bacterium
AAGAACGAACTCTAAGAGTTGTTAAACATAAATATTGAACTTGACAAAGGCACTGTCGTGAGATACTGTCTTTATTTTAATACTAAATACAAAGGCACATGAAAAAGACACTCATAGTGATTATAGTTCTGCATATTCTCACTTTCTCTTCATATGCAGGAAACACCGTTACCAAGAGATATGATTTTGATACGATAAAAAGTATAGATGCCAGTTCTATTTACGAAATAGAAGTGACTGAAGGACATGAGAAAGGTGTGACCATTGTGTATGACTCCACATTAGAAAAATGTCTTGAAGTTAAATGCATAAATGGAGAACTTATCCTAGCGATGAATTCCAAGGTAAAAAAGGTCAATAATTCAAAAGGTATCAAAGTATATCTCCAAATGCCTACAATAGAATACCTTGACTTGTCAGGAGCAGCAAAACTCACAACTTCAGGTGTATTCAAGACTAGTAGACTAAATATAGATCTCAGCGGGGCCACATCGGTAAAAGGACTGCATATAAGTGGCAGTGAGCTTTCAATAGATTGCAGCGGAGCATCAAGTTTGTCTATTTCCGGAGACTTCTCAAGAAGTATTGAGGCTGACGTGTCCAGCGCCAGCAAAGTTATCATAACCGGTAACAGTGGCGATCTTGATGTCGAAGCAAGCGGAGCATCAAACGTATGCATTGTCGGAGATTTCTCAGGATGCATCGATACCGATGCATCTGGCGCCAGCAAAGTAACCATCAACGGCGATGGTCGAGATATTAAATTTGAAGCAAGCGGAGCATCCTCCATTAAGATTAATGGTTCAACTGACAGTTTCAGATCATAAAACACCGATAGACAACTTAACCGATAGACACAACGACTAAACATAACTGACGAAATGGCATCATTCAACATATTCAGACGTGGCAGCTCAGCAATGTCAGGCATACTCAATGTGCTGGGTATGGCTGTGGCGTTCGCAGCATTCTACATTATTCTCGTTCAGGTGGATTACGACCTTAACTTCAACAAGGGCATCAAGGATTCGGAGAAGGTCTTTGTGATGTCTTCCGGCAGCATGGACGGAGACGCTGACAAGAGACAGCTGAACTTCTGTCGCCCTCTGGCAGAGATCATCCTTGAAGCATCACCGAATATCGAATACGGAGGTATCGTAAGTTTCAGCGGGACTGAGGACTCAAGATACTGGATCGAAAGAGATGGTGTAAAGCAGGATATAGACCTTGGCGTCACCAATTTCTCCGGAACGGCTCTGGAAGCATTGGGAGTGGAAGTGGTGAGCGGCTCAATCGAAGATCTTTCCGATACGAAGTCGTTTGCCATCAGCGAAAGCATCGCCGAGAAGTTCGATCTTGAGATAGGAATGAGCCTCGGTTATGAAGGATATGCCAACCTCAGGACAGTCAAAGCCATCTTCAAGGATCTGCCGGAAAACTCTCACTTCAAAGATGTGAAGGTCCTCAGGAATCTGGGAGATGACGGAATAACCAACTTCTCGGAATGGGGATATCATTATTTCCTGAAGGTTTACGACCCTTC
>JAFSBV010000051.1 GCA_017437125.1 Bacteroidales bacterium
AAGTAGTAAACCTTGGTGGTGGTGAAGAACCTGAATTCGAAGGCACAGAGCTTTCTGTTCTCCTTTCTGCAACAAGCAATGTAGCAAACGGCACAAACTCAGTTACAATCAACCTCGCTGAGGAAGGAATCTCTTCAACACAAGACCCTACTACATGGCAGACCACATGGGAAGGTGAGGGACACTACCTCGCACTTGACGTTTACTCTGCAGACGGTAAACTCGCTCCTGGTACTTATACTGCCTGTGCAACAGGCGGCACTATCGCTGAGGGTGAGTTCGGTATCGGCTGGGATCCAGGTGACCTCTGGGGTATCGGTATGGTATTCGAGAACTGGGGAACATGCTGGTGGAGCGTATCAGGTGGTGCAGCTGTAGCTGAGGCCAAGGTACTTGACGGTACACTTACTGTTGCTGTTGACGGTGACACATACACCATCACTCTCGAGAGCTCGGCAGTTAACGCACGATATGTTGGCGCATTGACACTTTAATACTAACTTTGGCTGTCCCTATTAATGGGGACAGCCAAATCCTTATAACTATGAAACGAATAACCGCAATTTTAGCATCACTGCTCCTTGCTGCCAGTTCACTCTGTGCTCAGGAGCTCACAAACTTCTCCTTCTGGGGACAAAAGCCTGTAGTCTCTCCTGAGATACAGAATGATAGCGTAACCTTCAGACTTAAAGCAGACTACGCCACGGTTGTCAAGCTCAGTGGCTCCTGGATGCCAAATCCTTGGGGTGGCACTATCGATATGACGCGCGGCGAGAACAATGTATGGGAAGTGACCATACCTCTTCCGGAGCCGGAAATCTACACTTACAACTTCGTTGCTGACGGAGTGTCTGTAAACGACCCTCAGAACGTAATGGTACAGCGCGACGGTTCACGCTACCTCAGCATGCTCCTTGTGGACGGAGAACGCACAGAAAACTACAAGTCTGCAAACAAGAGAGGCACAGTAAGCCATCCTTGGTATGACAGTCAGATACTCGGCATCAACCGCCGTCTCACGGTCTATACTCCTTATGGATATGAGACCAACCCTAAGGCTAAGTACCCTGTTCTTTATCTCCTACACGGAGCAGGCGGAGACGAGGAAGCATGGTCATCAATGGGACGCACCGCACAGATTCTCGACAATCTTATCGAGAAGGGTCTTGCAAAGCCTATGATCGTGGTAATGCCTAACGGCAATCCTAACCAGCAGGCCGCTCAGACTTTCGGTCTTCCTACAACAGAGTATGACTGGAGAGATCCGGCTAACCGCAATCTCTATGTCCAGAGCCTTGTAGAGGAGATCGTCCCTTTCATCGAGAAGAACTACCGCACAGTGGCCAAGAAGTCACACAGAGCTATCGCTGGTCTCTCGATGGGTGGTGGCCACACTATCGCTGCATCAGGAATGTATCCTGATGTATTCGACTACATCTGTCCTCTTTCCATGGGTGCAGAAAGAACTCCTGAACTCGATGCACAGCTCCAGGGAATAAAGAAGGCCGGCTACAAGCTTTACTGGCTCGCATGCGGAAACACAGACTTCCTCTTCGAGAATGCAAATGAACTTGACAAGGCGCTCACGGCAAACGGTCTCGAACACACTTATTTTGTAAGCGACGGAGGCCATGTCTGGGCTAACTGGAGACTCTATCTCAATACATTCGCACCGCTTCTTTTCAAATAAGACTTAAGATATGAAGAAAATCATTACAATCGCTGTAGCTCTCCTCATGGCCGGCACAGTATTCGCCCAGCAGGCGCTCTGGGGAAGCGCATCAACCGTATCTCCTGAAATCAATGAAGACGGAACAGTAACATTCCGCTACCATGCTCCTAAAGCAGTAAAGGTAACGGTGTCAGGAGACTTCCTGCCCACACAGAGGCTGACATTCCAGATGAACGGCCAGGAAATGACCTATGATGCTCCAGGAGTTGCCGAGCTGAAGGAAGGACAGCACGGAGTCTGGGAATATACCACAGACTTCAAGGTTGCATCCGGAATGTACACATACACGTTCAATGTGGACGGCAACAATGTCATCGACAATAACAACATGTGGGTGAACCGCGACATCGCATCCCTCACCAGCGCATTCATCGTTCCGGGCGGACGTGCGGACCTCTACACCATCCAGGACGTGCCTCACGGAACAGTATCAAAGGTATGGTACGAGAGCGCAGCAGCAGGTTTTGACCGCAGAATGAGCGTCTATACTCCTGCAGGATACGAGCAGAACAAGAAGCAGAAGTACCCTGTACTCTACGTCCTCCACGGCATCGGCGGAGACGAGGATGCATGGCTCGACCAGGGACGCGCAGCACAGATTCTTGACAATCTGATCGCACAGGGAAAGGCAAAGCCTATGATCGTCGTATTCACCAACGGAAACATCTCCCAGGAAGCGGCTCCTTGCCAGAACTCGACAGGCTACATCCACCCTACGACTGCTCTTCCGCAGACAATGGAGGGCACATTCGAGACATCGTTCCCAGAAGTAGTGAAGTTCATCGACAGCAACTACAGGACCATCGCCAAGAAGCAGAGCCGCGCGATCTGCGGTCTCTCGATGGGCGGATTCCACACCCTCTACATCAGCCTCAACTATCCTGACATGTTTGGATATTCTGGCATGTTCTCGGCAGCGATAGGAGTCAGCGACCCGTCGGTATCCCCTATCTACCAGGACTTCGACACCAAGCTTGCGACCTATTTCAGCAGGAAGCCGAACCTCCTCTGGATCGGATGCGGAAACACAGACTTCCTTTTCGAAGCGAACAAGGATTTCGTCAAGAAGCTGAACGAGAACGGATATCCTCATGAGTATCTTGAAAACGAAGGAGGACACATCTGGAAGAACTGGAGAATCTATCTGACCGAATTCGTTCCTAAGCTCTTTTAATAATGATTAAAAGAATATCTATACTATTGTCTTCTCTGCTGCTCCTGTGGGCATGCGGAGGAGACAATAATACTCCGGAAGATCAGATTCCTACAGGATTTGATTTCAATCTGGTGACCATAG
>JAFSBV010000052.1 GCA_017437125.1 Bacteroidales bacterium
GGCTCAGTCACATTTTCTGTGTGATGCAGGGTTCCGGTCATAGTCCCGACGGCTGATGTCGAAGATCTTCAGGAAGAAGTATTCGTCATCTGGATAGCCATAGCCCTGCCGCCTGAGTGTTTTGATCTTGTTGTTCAGTCCTTCGATCTTTCCGGCTGAGATCCGGTAAGTCGCATGGGCAATGATACCTTCAAAGTGGTTTTCAATCAGGCGGCCGAACCACCGCAGATGTCTGTTCCCTGTGGCGAAGCAGATATCTATGGTCTCAGTCATCATCTCCGCCATGACTACTTCACTGGTCTGCCGGTACGCCTCGCTGAGTTTCTCCTTGATGAGATCCAGCGTGAACAGGAGCTCGTTTTCCGCAAGGAGCGCGTCATACTTTGCCTCATATCCGGACTTCCGGATGACCTCTTCCTTATTGAAGAGACCGCCGCCCTTTGACAACACTTTGCCCTCAGATGCTTCCTGATCCTTCCGCTGAAGGGTCGAGCGGCTGGACGTAAGGATATAGCGGGTGCGCTTGAGTGCCCTGGCTGCTTCGAGGTTTCCTTCTTCAGTGAGCCGTCTCTGCTCATCGCGCCGGACTTCGCTGACCACCTTATCATTGAAGTTTTTGACGATGTGGAAGTAGTCGAATACCGGCTGGATCCATTCGCAGCGCTCCTCGAAGGCCTCCTGGAAATCGGAATTCATGTCGCAGGCGACAGCTTCTACGCTTTCCATCCACTCCATCCCGACATGGTCAATGAAGTCGTAGACGACCTGCTTCTTCTTGCCGTGGCCGATCCAGAGGACGTGGCCGCGCTCCATGTCGATGATGTGCGTAGCGTAGCGGTGCCCGTTATGCAGCTTGAACTCATCGATACCAAGAAACTTTGCCTTATGTTCCGGCTTACGCAGCTTTTTGCCGTCAATCGTATACGCATCCTGCAGGCGCTTTTTATCGATTGCCTTGACAACGTTTTTCCCAAGGCCGGTGATCTCGGAAACCTGCTTGAGTGTATATGTTCCATGAGCCAAAAGATCCCGGGTGTACTGGTACAGTTCTTTCGTGATCCGGTGCCCATCCGCTTTAAAAGAGATGAACAGGGAATGTGTCCCGCCGCATTCCGGACACCGAAACTGGTTATGCGGAAACACAACACTGGAGAGATTCCCGCCGATGCAAAGATGCCGCAGAGTGATCTCCGGATGCTGGTTCACATGCATCCTCGCGCCGCACTCCGGACAGACCGTTTCTTCCGGAGGGACATCCAGCGTACCGTGGTAGCAGAAGACTTTTCTGCCGGATACCGCTTCATGAACGGTAGTCTCCGTATTATGGAAGCCATACAGGCAGCACGGAATCATCAAAAAATCTGTTGATTCTGCAAATGTGAGTTGTCCGTCAGCCTCAGGTCGGATATACTGCATGATGAAGGGTCTCCTTTGGATTGTGGTATCTCATCTTGCCAGGATGATACGTACAACCTTACAGGATGATCCTTCTTTTATTCAAGTGTAAAGGTGCAAAGTGTTATAAGCAGGCTGTTCTTAGGCTCCTGAGCCTGAGGCATAGAAACAGCCACCCTGCGAAGCAGGGCCTGCCCTTGGCGGGTTCTGGCAGAAACGCTATACTGAGCAGCCGATATGGTGAAGAAGGCAGGCTGTTCTTGAGTTCTTCACCGTCGGCACTTAAGCCGCAGCGTTTCTGACAGGTTCAGTCAAGGGTGGCGTACGTAACCAGTAACCATCAAGCACACAGAAAAAGTGATTGACCC
>JAFSBV010000002.1 GCA_017437125.1 Bacteroidales bacterium
AGAATGAGCTGAGCTCGAACTGCTCACGTGACTTCTTGTTTACGAAAGTCTAGCGGTTGACAGTGAAGATCTTCTTGTGAGTAGGGAGAGGAATAGGTCCGTTCACGCGAGCACCTTTAGCAGATACTGTCTCAACGATCTTCTTTGCTGACTTGTCAACAAGCATGTGATCGAATGATTTGAGTTTAATTCTAATTATCTGGCTCATATCAAAATTCGTTGAATTCAGTTAAACAATTATTCGTCATCCTCAGCCTTGTAGCCACTCTTCTCGATAACCTCCTTAGCGAGTCCTGCTGGAACCTCAGCATAATGGTCGAATGTCATTGTGCTTGTTGCACGACCTGAAGAGATTGTACGGAGGATAGTCACGTAACCGAACTGCTCTGCAAGCGGAACGTATGCCTTTACGATACGTGCACCGAGAGTCGAGTCCATTGCGTTGATCTGTCCGCGACGGCGGTTGAGGTCACCCACGATGTCTCCCATGTAATCTTCCGGAGTAACAACCTCAAGGCTCATGATAGGCTCGAGGAGAACCGGCTTAGCCTTAGGGCATGCGTGACGGAATGCGAGACGTGCTGCGAGCTCGAATGAAAGCTGGTCAGAGTCAACCGGGTGGAATGAACCATCCTTGAGAGTTACCTTAAGTGATGGAACCTCGTAACCTGCGAGTACACCGTTTGACATTGCTGACTTGAAGCCCTTCTCTACAGATGGGATGAATTCCTTAGGAACGTTACCACCCTTGACCTCGTCGATGAACTGAAGGCCGTTAACACCCTCGTCAGCTGGTCCGATCTCAACGATGATATCAGCGAACTTACCACGTCCACCAGTCTGCTTCTTGAATACCTCACGATGCTGAACTGTCTGAGTGATAGCCTCTTTGTAGTTAACCTGTGGTGCACCCTGGTTGATGTCAACGCCGAACTCGCGACGGAGACGGTCAACGATGATGTCGAGGTGGAGCTCACCCATACCGCTGATGACTGTCTGACCTGTGTCATGGTCTGTCTTCACTGTGAATGTAGGGTCCTCCTCAGCAAGCTTAGCAAGTGCGATTCCGAGTTTGTCAAGATCCTTCTGGGTCTTAGGCTCAACTGCAAGTCCGATTACCGGATCAGGGAACTCCATAGACTCGAGGGTGATAGGAGCCTGCTCGAAGCAGATTGTATCACCAGTACGAAGATCCTTGAAACCTACAGCTGCACAGATATCACCAGCCTCGACGAACTCGATAGGGTTCTGCTTGTTTGAGTGCATCTGGAAGAGACGTGAAACACGCTCCTTCTTGCCTGTACGTGTATTGAGTACATATGAACCGGCATCAAGCTTTCCTGAATATGCTCTCATGAATGCGAGACGACCAACGAATGGGTCTGTAGCAATCTTGAATACGAGAGCTGCGAAAGGCTCCTTGACGCTTGGCTGGCGTACTTCCTCATCACCTGTGTTAGGGTTTGTACCCTTTACAGCACCCTTGTCGAGTGGTGATGGAAGGTAACGCATTACAGCGTTAAGAAGGAACTGAACGCCCTTGTTCTTGAATGAAGAACCACAGCATGCAGGAACGATGGCCATATCGATTGTAGCCTTGCGGAGAGCTGCGATAACCTCCTCCTCAGAGATTGAGTCAGGATCGTCGAAGAACTTCTCCATAAGAGTCTCGTCATACTCGGCAGCAGCCTCAACGAGCTTCTCCCTCCAAGCGTTAGCCTCATCCACATACTTCTCAGGAATGTCTGTGATCTGATAGTTCACAAGTGCATCCGAGTTGTGGTCATAAATCATCGCCTTCATAGCAACGAGGTCGATGATACCGTCAAACTTGTCCTCTGCACCGATAGGGATACAGATAGGAACTGCACGGGCACCAAGCTTCTCCTTCATCTCATCGATTACAGCGAAGAAGTCAGCACCTACACGGTCCATCTTGTTGACATAAGCGATCTTTGGAACGCCATACTTGTCAGCCTGGCGCCATACAGTCTCAGACTGTGGCTGTACACGTCCTACCGCACAGAAGGTAGCGACTGTGCCATCGAGCACACGGAGTGAACGCTCCACCTCAACGGTGAAGTCAACGTGGCCCGGAGTGTCGATAAGGTTGATCTGATATGTGTCCCCGTTATAGTTCCAGAATGCAGTTGTTGCAGCGGATGTGATTGTGATACCGCGCTCCTGCTCCTGAACCATCCAGTCCATAGTGGCACCACCTTCATGAACCTCACCCAGCTTGTGTGTCTTACCTGTATAATAGAGGATTCGCTCTGAAGTAGTGGTCTTACCGGCATCAATGTGAGCCATGATACCGATGTTTCTTGTAAATTTAAGATCTCTTGCCATTGTCCGTCTGGTCTAGGGGGATTAGAATCTGAAGTGTGCAAATGCCTTGTTGGCCTCTGCCATTCTGTGCATGTCTTCCTTTCTCTTGAATGCTGCACCTTCGCAGTTGTATGCGGCGATGATCTCAGCACAAAGTTTTTCTGCCATTGTGTGGCCTGAACGCTTACGTGCGAAATTGATCATGTTCTTCATTGAGAGAGAGATCTTTCTTTCAGGACGCACCTCCATTGGCACCTGGAAGTTAGCTCCACCGATACGACGTGACTTAACCTCAACCTGAGGAGTTACGTTCTCGAGGGCCTTCCTCCAAATATCTAGAGGAGCCTTGTCAGAATCTTTCATCTTCTCGCCTACCATGTCAATGGCATCGTAAAAAATAGAATACGCGATACTCTTCTTTCCATCCAGCATAAGGTTGTTCACGAAACGTGTTACATTTACATCGTGAAACTTTGGATCAGGAAGTAGAATCCTCTTCTTAGGCTTCGTTTTTCTCATTTTTTGAAAAATTAAGGTGATGAATTAATTAAAAATTACTTCTTAGATTTCTTTGGCCTCTTGGTACCGTAGAGAGAACGTGACTGTGTTCTTCCATCGACACCTGCAGTATCCAAAGCTCCTCTAAGGATGTGGTAACGCACACCCGGAAGGTCCTTTACACGACCACCGCGAACGAGCACGATTGAGTGCTCCTGGAGGTTGTGGCCCTCGCCAGGTATGTATGCATTGACCTCCTTTGAGTTAGTAAGACGTACACGGGCAACCTTACGCATTGCTGAGTTAGGCTTCTTAGGTGTAGTTGTGTACACACGTACGCATACGCCTCTTCTCTGAGGACAAGCATCCAACGCGCGAGATTTGCTCTTCTCGACGATAACCTCGCGTCCTTTGCGAACTAATTGTTGAATTGTAGGCATAAATGTTTGTAAATCTTTAATTTATGTATATTACCCCGTATTTTGGGGGCTGCAAATATACGAATAATTTTTTATTTATCAACAAAAATATTGAAATTCAGTGCATTGGATTGTTGATAACCACCATCTTTCCATACAGACCGTGTCCTTTCCATCATCTCGACCGGGCAGAGCAGGTGGAAAGATTCCCAGCCATCGTCCGACAGTTATTTGTGTGTTTTTCTGTCGGAAAGTCCCCAAAACACTGCTAAACAATCCTAAAACAGGACCGTCCATCATGTATTTCAGTCCTTTGATGTCGGACGACCTAAAGTCCAGCTTTTTCATGAAGAAAACATCACGAGATACGAGAATCTTTTATAGATTTGTGATGATTTCATGACATTTCAAGAGAGATGCGGCGAATGACAGAAGAGAAGGAACGTGTAAAAGATATAATGTATGAAAAGAACTTACCATCTATGCCTTTCGGCTGGAGACGAGGCCTTGTTCAGAGACCTCGAAGACTATAACAGAGGATTCAATTGTTTTGCACTGGCTCTTTACAAGACAGACAGCACTGGTCTTGTTGAATCATTCATGTCCACACATGCACACAAATTGGTACAGACTCATGACCCCAAAGGATTAATGTTCAATTTCCGAAATCCGTATGCCAAATATTTCAACAACAAGTACGGACGATCGGGCAGACTTGGGGAAGACATTCATTTCACATTAGAGGTGGTAGGACATCATCACACCATTGCTGCTGCCAGTTATGTATTAAGAAATGCATTGCATCACGGAGTCGCACCACTTCCATATGCATATCCACACTGTTCTGCAAACGCCATATTCAGAAAAGAACTGGGAAAGTTCCATAAAGAAGCACTTCTGCCTATCAGATCATACTCCAGATTTCTCGGCAGATATGCCGGATATCCTGACAGCTACAAGATGACGGCAAGTGGAGTATTCACACGCGAAAGCGTGCTGGACATACCTCAAATGGAGTCACTGTACGGAACTCCACGTGCATTTAACTACTATATGAGCAGAAAATCTTCTGAAGAATGGGAGGCCGAGCAGCAAAAAGATGCCAATGGACTGCCACCGATAAACATTCACAATATTGAACGTGGAGTCAACATGCACGAAGATACCAGAATGATCATCTTTGAAAACGGGAAATCCGACTATCGGAAGATTTCGGATATCGAGCTATGCACGGAACTGGACAATCTCGCAAGAACCAGATACGACAGAAAATCCGTATATCAGCTGAGCATAAAGGAAAAGCAAGGTATTGCAGAACATCTTTACCGTGTCCGTCACCTGAGTGAGTCCCAGATTCGGCGATGTCTGGTTCTTCCGAAATAAGAAACAATGGTCGTCCGACATTTAATTGGCAGAAAGAATGTCGGACGCCCCCTAAAACACTAGTCTAACGTACGAAACCAGCACCGTCCGACAACATTACAAGCAATTTAACGATTGACGATACTACACCATATATAATCCAAATGTATCCGGTATTGACTTTGACAATCCTTCACGAAGTTTCTCTACGAATATAGACCCTTTGAATCCGACAATTTAAACTCATACATAACATTGTACTCCATAGCATGTTTCAGACTGTTAACGTCTTTATCGTTTCTTTTACACAAGTTGTAACCTGCCCTGACAAGTTAAAGAATCGTGCAGCAAGGCAACGCGGCTGGCAAATACGCCAGCCAGCTATTTAGAGGAAGCTCAGCCCAGGTGTTGCTCCGTCTGCTCTGTGCAACGAGTCAAAAATAAATAGAAGTTAAACCGTTCAACAAAAGGGTCGCACATCATTTTGAAGTGTTTGCACAACAAAGAAAGGAAATTCATGGAATATTTTGTATATTTGGGAGTTGTAAGACTACAAGGAAGAAACAAGTGAGACGGTAAAAGAGAGAAAAGAGAACATTCATCATCAGCTATATTATGGAAACCGACCGGAAATGGGTCATCGTCCGCATAGACGGAAAGATAGCCGCCATATCGACAGATTACAGGATGCTGGCAGAGATCAGTGCCAGAATCGCCAGCGAGGGACAAGGCAAGAAAGCCGGAAAAGACCGGAAAAGCCCGCTTTATGACAAGATCACGGCCGAAACAGTGCCGTTCGGACAGGTCTGGGACCTTCGCAGCAAGATCGCATGGGACGACTTCATCCTTTTCGGAACAGATTTTCAGAAGAAGGTATGGCGGAAGCTGTGGGAACTCACACATGGCGGTCTTTCCGACACCTCACAGGAAACGGAAGAGGACATGAAGCTCATATGCTACAGCGACTTTGCCGGACTATGCGAGAACAAGGCCGGAGTACGTGCTGTAGCCCACGCGATAGGTCTGAACCCTATATCCGTCATAATCCCGTGCCATCTGGTCATCCCGAAGGAGTCCATCGACAAGATCAACGAAATAAAAAGAAAGGCAGAAGCCACCATATTCAAGGGTGATGACCTCTGCCTGAAAAGCATTCTTGATGACAGTTCCATCGATTTCGGCGAATATGCCCTCGGAAAGAAGCTTAAACGCGAACTTATCAAGATGGAACACGCCTAATCCTTCAGCTGTACTTCTATTATATAATCCACATCAGCCGGAGTCTTTTCCAGTTCCACAGTCAGTCTGCCGTCAGACTGTCTGTATTTCAGTGACGCACCGTCAGCCATGGCCTTTACGGACTTCACCTTCGCATCCAGAGGAAGCACTACCGAACCGACGCCTTCCAAAGGCTCGATGAGGTGCATATATATGACATTGCCTTTCCTTGTGGTGACTCCCCAGCTCTGCTCAGGAATGCCGGATGCATCTGTTCCATACACCGACTCACCGTACCTGCCCATCCATTCACCGATACCGCTCAGACGCTCGACAGCCGCAGCAGGCAGGTTTCCGTCCGGCTGAGGGCCGACATTAAGAAGAAGGTTGGATCCCTTCGAGGCTGCTCTTACGATAAGACGCACAAGTTCTTCTACTGATTTGTAATTCTGATCCTCAACCTTGTAGCCCCACATTCCGTTCATAGTCTGGCACATCTCCAGAGGAAGCGCACTTACGGTCTGTTCAGCCGCCCATCCTGTCGTGTTTTCACCTGGAAGATCTCTTTCGAACATCTGGAAATCCTCACCCTCAAACGGAGTGAGATGATGGTTGTTTCCGATGAGACATGAAGGATCTATGGCATGGATATGAGAATATATCTCGTCCAGACGCCAGTCGAAAGGTTGAGGGTCGCTATCGTGATCCCAAAGACCGTCGAACCATATGGCTCCGATGTCTCCGTAATTTGTAAGAAGCTCCGTAAGCTGGGACTTCATGAAGGCAATATAACTGTCATAATCCTGAGAGTCTCCCTTACGGCCCGTATTGAGTCCGGTACGTCCCACAGGATAGTCCTCGCGGGTCCAGTCAAGAAGAGAATAATAGAAATGAAGGGCTATGCCTTCTTCACGGCAGGCCTCCGCCAGTTCGGCGACTATATCCCTTCTAAAAGGCGAAGCATCGATGATGTCATAATCCGAGACCTTGGTATCGAACATGGAAAATCCGTCATGGTGGCGGGTCGTGAAACATATGTATTTAGCCCCGGACGCCTTGATGGCTTTCACCCATTCACGGGCATCGAACGAGGCAGGATAGAAGCCTCCCGCCGCCTTCGCATATTCCTGAGCATCAACACCTTTATTCATATACCACTCACCCTGGGCGAACATGCTGTATATTCCCCAATGGATGAAAACACCGAACCTGCTGTCGGCAAATGCCTCACGAGCCTCCAGATTGTCCTGAGACGGAACATATCCCTGCGCGGACGACGCGACAGATACGACGGCTGTCAGAACTGCCGCCAAAAGAATTCTTTTCATAGGAATACGAAATTATTGCTTCTTGGTTGTAATCAATATCACTCCATTACCGCCCTGCGTACCATAGATGGCTGCCGAAGAAGCATCCTTCAGCACCTCGACATGATCCACATCGCTCGGATTGAGATAGGAAATATCATCCACCGTCATACCGTCCACCACGAAAAGAGGATCGGTATTTCCATATATGGTATTGGTACTCCTTATGACATACTTATATCCGTTGCCAGTCTTGGTGACGGTGAGTCCGGGAACCCTTCCCATGAGGAACTCTCCCATATCGGTGTAGCTGCTTGCGGATTTCTCAGTAAGGCTGACCTTTGAAACAGACGAAGTAACCAGTTTTCTCCTGACCTTGCCATATCCCAGGTCCACAAGTTCCTCCTCGGCAGCGATCCTTCTGAGGGAATCACGGATCGCAGCCTCTATCTTACGTGCCTCTTTCTTCGCACGGCGCTCGGCCTTCTTGTCCTGTGCGTCGGCGGCAAAAGGGATCAGAAGCAGCATGAAAGCCGCTACAAAAGCTTTAAACGATCTATTCATATGATTAGTTTTTCAGATAATAGGTGACATATGTGACGACACGCACCTTCTTTATATAAGGAGTGTTGCTGTCGCGGTTTTCTATGCTGAACGTGCCCTGGTTGGCTGTCTTTATCTTTCCGAGCCTGCTGTCAGAATCCTTCGCGAACTTTTCTGCAGCCTCACGGGCATTCTTCGTGGCCTCCTCGATCATTTCAGGCTTGATTCCGTTGAGACCTTCATATTTGAACTCAACCGGATTCTCCCAGCTGTTGCCTCCGGTCACAATCCCCTTCTTCAAAAGATCCGACTGCTTCGACATGAGTTCGAGAACGACATCCACCTTATCAGTACATACAGTCACGACATTTGTCGCGATATAACGGAAAGCCCTGTCATTGCTTCCGTATTCGTTCGCATACTTATCGGAAATCTGAGGAACGGAAATCGTGATTTCAGATGCGGTTATACCTCCTGACTTGAGGAACGACATTATTGTAGCATTATTGCGGTCCGTCTGGTCATATATGGACTGAATATCGTCAGCCATGACCTTATATACCACAGGCCATATGACCTTGTCGGCCATCACTTCCTTTTCGCACAATCCCTTCACATTGACCGTACGGTCATACGAACGGAACTTATCGACCGATTTCGGAAACATGAGTCCGAGTACCACCAGTCCGGCCATGATGAACAGGCCGCTGAAGAATCTACCTTTATCCATAACTTATGTTTTTAATGAATATGCGCCATAAATATAGCAAAAATCACACTATATTTGCGGAAACACTACCATTTATTTTCATGAAGACTCCGAATGCAGCATTTGCAGCCATCATCTGTGCTGTCTCGACTATAAGTTCATATGCCCAGCAACCGTCTGAAAGCTGGAATCCCGACAAGGGAACACATTATGTAAACCCTGTCCTCAACGCAGACTACTCCGATCCGGACGTATGCCGTGTGGGCAACGACTTCTACATGACATCTTCGTCTTTCGCATGTTTCCCGGGACTTCAGATCCTGCATTCCACCGACCTGGTCAACTGGGAGATCATCGGAGCAGCGCTTACGGACTACCCTGGACCGGACTGGTCGGACGAACGCCCCTGGGAGACTCTGAGCCAGCAGCTTGACAAACCTTATGATGATGTTCCCGACAGTCATGCATGGAGAACAGTGCCTCAGCATGGAAACGGCGTGTGGGCTCCGGCAATAAGATATCACGAGGGAGAGTTCTACATCTATTGCGGTGATCCCGACAGAGGTATATTCATGGTAAAGACCGATGACCCTCGCGGACGCTGGGAGGATCCCGTATGGGTAGTGAAGGCAAAAGGATATATAGACCCATGTCCGTTCTGGGATGAAGACGGCAAGGCATATCTGTCTCACGGATGCGCAGGAAGCCGTGCCGGCATCAAGAGCGTGCTTTTCGTGGCGCCTATGTCTCCTGACGGAACACGCCTTCTCGGACCGAGCCGCATAGTCTATGACGGACATGAGACACAGCCAACGATCGAAGGCACCAAATTCTACAAGCGTGACGGATACTATTATATATTCTCGCCGGCAGGAGGAGTGCCGACAGGCTGGCAGGTCGTTCTACGTTCTTCGAGCCCATGGGGTCCATATGAGGAAAAGGTGGTCATGGCAGAAGGCAGGTCAGGCGTGAACGGACCTCATCAGGGAGCATGGATCGACACCCCGGCAGGAGAACATTGGTTCATGCATTTCCAGGACAAGGACGCATATGGACGAGTGGTTCATCTCCAGCCTATGGAGTGGACATCAGACGGATGGCCGGTCATCGGTCTTGACAAGGACGGCGACGGAGTGGGAGAGCCTGTCATGAAGCACCGAAAGCCTGCATTGACATCGTCAGGAGTGTTCCAGCCGGCCGAAAGCGACGAATTCGACAGCACGGAGCTCGGTCTTCAGTGGCAATGGCACGGGATTCCGTCTCCTTATTGGTACTATCTGAATCCGGCTGCCCGCGAGGACGGAACCAACGGAATGGGCGCACTCAGGTTATATTCCGTCGATCAGGCTGAAGGATGGAAGAATCTTGGAGACTCCCCTAACCTGCTTCTGCAGAAGACACCGGCAGACTCCTTCACAGCTACAGCAAAAGTCCGCTTCGTACCGAATCCTCAGCTGAAGGAAAAGGGCGAATCATGCGGTCTCGTGCTTATGGGACAGGACTATGCTGCAATAAAGATGGTTGACACCAAGGACGGCATTGTGCTGCAGTACGTGGAATGCAAGAACGCATTGAAGGGGTCGGAGGAAAACGTATTATGCGAAATGCCGCTGATTTCAGAGCCACTTCCGACGCCATATTCGAATATATATATGTCCACATCAGTTCCTCCTGTCGCTCCTGTATCATATGAAATGGCAGAGGCATACCTCCGTCTGAAGGTCATGCCACGCGAACGCAAAGGTGACGTTCCCGAACTGACCGCCACATTCTGGTACAGTCCCGACGGTAAGAAATGGACTCAGCTCCAGCCTTCCGGAAACGGTTCCGGCAAGTCCGGATATGCATTCACCGCACGACCAGGCAAATGGATCGGAGCGAAATTCGGATTCTTCTGCAATCGACTGGCGTCAAAGAACGACAGCGGATGGATGGAAATTGACTGGATAAAGGTGACGAAATAGGCTTTCCGAACCACAAAACGGGGCAAAAAAAAACAGATTTTTGAAGAAAATTTAAAATTTTTATCAAAAAAGTTTGGAAGTTTAAAAAATCTGCGTACCTTTGCAATCCCAAACGAAAAGAATGGGTCAAACGCGGAAATAGCTCAGTTGGTAGAGCATAACCTTGCCAAGGTTAGGGTCGCGAGTTCGAGTCTCGTTTTCCGCTCCAAAACAGGTCATCTTCGGATGACCTTTGTTATGAGAAATAACCAGACGTGGTACAATTATATGCAGGTCGTCCTTTACTAAGGTCGGCTTTTTTCTTTTATACCACACCAAGAAGGATGTCTGATAACGGAATTCCCCCCTGATGCAACGAAAGAAGCACTTCCTTTCTTATCCGCTTCTCAAACTGCATCAGGGGGGAATTCCCGTCTATAGATCAGTTATCTGTTACTTCCTTTTGCGATAATCTATCTGCATTTCTTCGTAATATGGCATTTCATGCGATACGACAGTGCTGTAATATCTGTCAAGATCCGACATGAATGCAGGGTCGTCGGCCTTCGTAGTGCCTTCCCATGAAGGGCTGGCGTTCCATGCTCTTTCGAATATTCCGCAGACCTTCGGGAATATGTAGCTGGTGACATGGTCGAAGTTCCTTATGGTCTCGGTCCAGAGCTGTGCCTGAACTCCGACAATGTTTTCCTTTGCTTTCAGAGGGGTCTTTCCTTCCGGAAGGTCAGCAATATCACGCATCTGCCCCCTGTCGTCCCATCTTACCGAACGATATACGTCATAAGGCAGGAGTGAGAAGCTGCGGCGCTCGTCCACAAAACCGCCCCATGAGAGTCCGCGCTCGGTCTTGTCCGGCGTATATGCAAAGTCCACATATGTATTGGTCATGTTCGAAAGGATGGCCGGAACACCGTCGTTTGCATATTTATAAGGATATTCCTCCTGTCCTGAACCGGTGTGCCAGAAATTGATGGAATAAAGGTTCTTCTTGAGTCTTTCATAAACATGATCCTCGAGATCCATCACAAGTTCCTGCCAGCCGGCAAGCTTCACGCCTCTCGCTTCGGCAATATCAAGTACGTTCTCGATATAATATGACTTCATGAGCTCGATATTGTCCCATCCCCTCTCCTTCATTATCTTCTGGCATGAAGGCGAACCGATCCATGCTCCATGAGGCACTTCATCTCCTCCTACATGGATTGCAGGAAGAGGAACACCAGCTTCCTTGTGATATGCTATCAGCTCATCAAACACGACCTCGATGAACCTGTATGTAGAAGGAAGTGCCACATTGAGGGCATTGTCCCTGTAATACTGTATGGAGAGATATACCGACTCGTCCTCAGGCTCGCTGAGAAGATACGAATCGTCTCCTGTACGCCTTGCATACGCCTCCATCGACTTGATGGCAGCTCTTGAATGGCCCGGAGTATCGAATTCCGGAATGACCTGTATGCGGCGCTCCCAGGCATATTTCAATATCTCTATATAATCCTCCTTGGTCAGATAGCCGTTGGCTGTCGAAGTCATGTCGTACGGATTGACACGGCCGTTATATGAAGGCATAAGATATTCTGTCTCAACATATTCACCCCTCTCATTCCTCTCAGGAAAAGCATGATGCGCTCCGTATGTGGTGAGGTCCGGGAACTTATCTATCTCAAGTCTCCAGCCCTCGTCATCTCCGAAATGGAGGTGGAAGATGCTGACCTTGTAATGTGCAAGAAGGTCTATGAGCTTAAGGATATTGTCCTTTGAGGTGAAGTTTCTTGAGATGTCGAGCATCAGACCGCGATATGCGAGATCCGGCCAGTCTTCGATCACCATGTTCGGAAGTTCGTTTCCGCCAGCATTGCGTCTGAGGTTGTCGAGAGTGACCTCGGCATAGAATGCTCCGTCCTCGTCTGCAGCCTCCACCTTGCACTCTCCGTCAATGGTGATTCTGTACCATCCCGGTCTTTCAGAGCTGACATAAGTTACCTGAGGCATCGCATTCACAACAGTCACTCCCTCAGACGGCTCCACCTTCTTGAGAGAAGGAATCATATCCCATATATTTGTTTCCACCTGATTATAAGGGAAATCCGGGATCCTTTCCGCAGGAAGGAACACATATTCCGCATCCAGTTCGATGACCTTTCCGTCATGCTCCAAAGAGAAGCCCTCAGGAGCCCAGCTGTGACGCTGGAGCGGGCTGTCGGTATAACGGACAACGAGGTCTTTGCCTTCATGCTCATACGGAGTCATGGCGTACCAGCATCCATGATGCAATGCGATCTCGCCCTCGGTTCCCTCAACGGTTCCGGCAGATATGTGGTTAGATGAAAGCCATATCTTCCAGTCTGTGCCTTCAGGGGCATTCACAACGGTAAGAGTATGGACAGCCTTGCCTGTAGCGGGATCAGTTTCACCCTCAGTCCAGATCACACGAGCATCTTCGGCACATCCGGCCAGAAACAGCAAGCCGGTAAGAACAAACAGTATCTTTTTCATAGTCACGTATTTATACAATGCAGGCACAGAGTATCCCCTGTGCCTGTATGAATGTTAAAGTGATGTTTCGAATTCCTTCAGGAAGCGGAGGTCGTTCTCGAAGTAGTTGCGGAGGTCGCGTACCTGCCACTTGAGCATCGCGATTCGCTCGACACCCATACCGAAAGCGAAGCCGCTGTACTTCTTGCTGTCAATTCCCGAAGCCTCAAGGACGTTAGGGTCAACCATTCCGCAGCCCATGATCTCGAGCCAGCCTGTTCCCTTGCAGACGTTGCAGCCCTTTCCGCCGCAGATGTTGCAGCTCACGTCTATCTCAGCAGACGGTTCTGTGAACGGGAAGTATGACGGACGCATACGGATCTGGGTCTGCGCTCCGAACATTTCACGTGCGAAGAGGAGGATAGCCTGCTTCATGTCCGCGAATGTCACGTTCTCGTCGATGTAGAGTCCCTCGACCTGATGGAAGATGCAGTGCGCACGTGCAGAGATGGCCTCGTTACGGAACACTCGTCCAGGGCATACGATTCGGATAGGAAGAGGCATCTTCTCCATTGCGCGCACCTGTACCGATGATGTGTGGGTACGGAGGAGGACCGGATTGTCGCTGTCGCTGATGAAGAATGTGTCCTGCATTTCGCGGGCAGGGTGCTCTGGAGGGAAGTTCAAAGCCTCGAATACATGCCAGTCGTCTTCCACCTCAGGACCTTCGGCAACATCATAACCGAATTTGCGGAATATGCTTACGATCTCTTCTCTTGCTATGGACACCGGATGACGCGATCCGAGCTGTACCGGATCACCAGGCATTGTATAGTCAAATGACGGAGCGCCTGTCGCAGGAGACTCTGCAGCGGCTTCCTTAAGCTCTTCTATCTTTGCAGCAGCTGTATTCTTGAGTACATTCAGCTTCTGTCCGAATTCTCTCTTGAGTTCCGGTGCCACTGTCCTGAATTCTTCAAACAGGGCTGTGATCTCACCTTTCTTTCCAAGAAGACGCACACGCGCTTCCTCGATTTCCTGTTCTGTCTTGCATGACAGAGCAGCAACTTCGGCCATCAGGGCCTCGATTCTTTCTTTCATATATCGTTATTTACTTTATCATCCGTAATTCGGGGCTTTTTACGGACAAAGGCCCCTGTTTTTACACCTTCATCCGTAAAATGAGCTTTTTTACGGACAAGATTGCAAAGATAACTATTTTTCAGTCGATTCTTCTACCGGATATCCGATAGCGATGACGCAATATGGGCGGATGCCCTCCTTCAGTCCGAGAAGTCCGCGTACATAATCCTCCGCCTTCGCCCCGTCAGGCTCTGCCTTGAGACGCGGACGGCCGTTGCAATGTACCCAGCAGCTCACAAGATCCATCGCAGTGACTGCAAGCTGTACGAATGTGGCTGAAATGGCGCAATTGTCAACCCAGAGATCTGTCTTGGTGTCATCTCCAAGCACGACAATGGCAGCCTGCGCTCCGGAAAGGAGGCCTGAACCATAATCACGCATAAGTGCAAGAGCATCAAGGGTATCCCTGTCCTCTACAATCATGAATGCAGAACTGTGGCTGTTCCTCGAAGAAGGTGCAGTCTCAGCGACTCTTACAATTGCATCAAGAATCTCTCTTTCCACAGGCTTGTCAGAATATTTCCTGACACTGTGTCTTTTCTCTATTACTTCCAAAAAATCCATTTCTCTTGTTTTAAGTCCCTCGACGGGATGAAGTTTATCTGCCTCCGGCTTTCTGCTTACGCTTGTCGCGGGCCTTCTGCGCCTTTGCCGCACCGCTCTTCTGATATGCAGTCCACTGCTTGTCATTGAATATCGTCCTGTATGTGGAATCGATATGTTCGAGCCATTTGTCCTGGACTGTGACATACATCGAGCTGTTTGAAACCTTCGAGGCTCTGAGCTTCTCTATTTCACTCATCATTGCAGGAAGGTCGTGCTTCAAGGTCGAATCGACATAGAAAAGCTGCCAGTCTTCCAGCTCAAGTATCCTCTGGAGTCTGTCAGCCTCCAATTCAGCCTGCTCATAAACATCCGGTTTCTCCGGCTGCTGCTGTGCAGAAACCTTCAGACAGGCAAAAAGCAACAGGAAAGCGACCGCTGCATATGCTTTCAATTTCATATCTATCGAAAAATTTTATAGTTTTGCATTGATATGCGTCAGAAAGATGCCGGCGCATGAAAAATCGAGACAAAAATAATTAATAATAACCAAAGTACAAAATGAGAAGATTTACAACAGCCATCATCCTTTTCGCGGCGGCAGCGTTCCTTGCCGGCGTTGACAGCGACGCCTGCACAAACGTCCTCGTGACAAAGGGAGCCAGCACCGACGGATCGAACATGATCTCGTATGCTGCGGATTCGCACCAGCTTTACGGAGAACTCTATTATGCCCCTGCAGGCATCTGGAACGCAGGTGACATGCGTCAGATAAACGAATGGGACACCGGAAAGTATCTTGGAATGATCCCTCAGGCGGCAAGGACATATCAGAGAGTGGGCAACATGAACGAGCATCAGCTCATCATCGCCGAAACCACATACGGAGGACGTCCCGAGCTTGAAGACCCTAAGGGAATCATGGACTATGGTTCTCTCATCTATGTCGCTCTCGAAAGGGCAAAGACCGCACGTGAGGCAATCAAGGTGATCGTTGACCTTGCAAACACTTACGGATATTACTCAAGCGGAGAGTCATTCTCGATCGCAGACACAGAGGAAGTATGGGTAATGGACCTTATCGGAAAAGGTGCTGACAACAAGGGTATCGTATGGGTGGCAAGACGTGTTCCGGACGGATACATCTGCGCACATGCAAACCAGGCCCGCATCAGCACATTCCCGCTCAATGACCCTGAGAACTGTCTTTATGCACCTGACGTGATCACTTTCGCACGCGAGAAGGGCTATTTCAGCGGCAAGGACGAAGAGTTCAGCTTCTGCGATGCATACGCACCGCTCGACTTCAGCGGCATGAGAGGCTGCGAGGCACGTGCATGGTCTGCATTCAACATTCTCTGCGACGGAAAGTTCACATTCGAGGATGAAAACGGAAACGTTGTCACCAAGGACGCATATGACTATATCGATTACGCTATGGGATGGGACAAGAGCAAGAGATTCCCTCTCTTCGTAAAGCCTTCACGCAAGATCAGCGTAAAGAACGTGGCTGACGTGATGCGCGACCATTATGAAGGAACCCCTATGGACATGACAGCAGACATCGGAGCTGGCGGAAACGCCCTTCCATACCGCTGGAGACCTATGGGATTCGAATATGAAGGAAAGGAATATGTCAACGAAAGAGCAATCGCGACACAGCAGACAGGCTTCTGGTTCGTAGGTCAGTCACGCGGATGGCTTCCTGACGAGATCGGAGGAGTAAACTGGTTCGGATGCGACGATGCAGCGACATCATACCTCACTCCTATCTATACATGCACCACAGAGGTTCCTGAAAGCTTCCGTGTAGGCAACGGAAACATGATCACCTATTCTCCGACATCGGCTTTCTGGATGACGAATCGCGTGGCGAACGCATGCTACAAGGCATATGACATCATGTTCCCTACAATCGACGCCGAGATCGACGCATGGGAGACATCGATGGCAGAGGCTGTTGCAAAGGCTGACGAAGAAGCTCTCAAGCTCTACAACGCCGCTCAGGAAAAGCCTAAGAAGAAGATCCGCAGGAATGACAAGGCACGCAAGACCGTCGATCCATATGCTGACGTACGCAGCTATCTTACAGCATTCTCCGTTGACAATGCACAGAAGATATTCGACAAGTGGGTGGCTCTCGAGCAGCTCCTTCTCGTGAAGTTCATCGACGGTAACGTGAAGGCTCAGAACGAGGACGGCAGCTTCGTGACAAACGAGCACACCGACTGCATACCTGCCAAGATCACCCAGCCGGGCTACACCGACAAATGGAAGGAGATCGTAGCCAAGGATCACGGCAAGACTATCGAAGTAAGATAGACTCACAGATAAATAACCGCATAAAACACTGGAACGTATGATCAGAAAAGCATCGATTGCAGCTATGCTGCTCTGCTGCACCCTGGGCTGCCGTGCCCAGGAGCAGCTTCCTCAATACAAGGCCGAAGGCAATCCTATCTTCACTCACAAATTCACATGCGACCCAGCCGCCATGGTTGACGGAAAGACTCTGTGGCTCTTTACAGGACAGGATGTGGCGGGAAACCAGACAGGCTATCACCTCACGGACTGGTGTGCATTCTCTACAACTGACATGGAGACATGGACAGAGCATCCGACCCCGCTCAAGAGCACGGATTTCTCCTGGAACGTGACAAACGACGCATGGGCGGCTCATGTGGCCGAGCGTAACGGCAAGTATTATTACTACATCAGCACAAGCGGAGCGGGAATAGGCGTTGCAGTCAGCGACCGTCCTGAGGGACCTTACAAGGATGCCCTCGGCAAGCCTCTTCTCACCAAGGACGACTGCGAGGGAGCAGACCATGGATGGGTATGCATCGACCCTGCCGTATTCATCGATGATGACGGACAGGCATATATATTCTGGGGCAACAGATACTGCTACTACGCCAAGCTCAAGGAGAACATGATCGAGATCGAAGGAGAGATCACAAAACTCGAATTCGACGAGCGATGGCCATTCACAGAGGCTGCCTGGGTCCACAAGGCCAACGGCAAGTATTACCTAACATATGCATGCGGATGGCCTGAGAAGATGGCATATGCCATGGCTGACAGCATCCACGGCCCTTGGGAGTTCAAGGGACTGGTGTCGGAATGCGCTGGAAACTGCAACACCACACACCCTTCGATCGTGGAATTCAAGGGCAGGACATACATGTTCACACACAACGGAACCCTTCCTGAAGGAACAAGCTACAGCCGCTCCGTAACAGTGGAGGAAGTGATATACAATGAGGACGGAACAATGCAGAAATGTGACGTCACTACCAAAGGTATCAACGGCAAGGGATGGTAAAATACCTATAAATGGTTATATCCGTACTGACGAAAATGTGTAACTTTGCAGTGTGAATAAGTTACTCATATACCTTTTGACATTGACAGTTGCACTGACTGCGCATCTGCCGGAAGCCCTTTCAAACGGACTCCCGGCAGATGTCGTATCTGAAAGGGGGCGGGAGATTTCAGGCAAGGTCGTCGAAGCCGGAACCGGTGTTCCTGTAATAGGTGCGGTAATCAGACTTGGAGATGACTACCTTTGGACGACCTCCGATCTTGACGGACTTTTTGCCTTCGACAAGGTCCAGAAAGGAAGCTATGTCCTTGAAGTTTCATGCCTGGGATATGTGACGGCATATGTCGAGATCAACGCAGACAGGAACATAGAAGGCATTACGATAACGCTGCATGAGAACTCCCTGGCTCTGGACGAGGTGGTCGTGACGGCACAGAGGGCAAAGGACGGACTGGGTACATCTCACAACCTGGGACGTGATGCCCTGAATCATCTCCAGCTTTCCAACATGACCGACGTGGCGGCCCTGCTTCCGGGAGGAAAGACAGTGAATCCTGACCTGACTGCCGAGAATCAGTTCTCTCTCCGCGAAGGAGGATCCGACCTCGGAAATTCGGCATTCGGAACAGCTGTCGAGATAGACGGAGTAAGAATCGGCAACAATGCATCCTTCAGGGAAATGGGAGGAGTCGATACCAGGAATGTAGCGGTAGAGAATATCGAATCCATAGAAGTCATCACCGGTGTACCTTCTGCCGAATATGGAGACCTCAATAGCGGAATGGTCAAGATAAACACCCGCAAGGGACGTACACCAGTCAATGTGACCTTCTCCGTCAACCCGAGGACATATCAGGCTTCCGTTTCAAAAGGCATTGACCTTCAGGAAGATAACGGAGTACTCAACTTGAGTGCGGAATGGGCGAGAGCTGTAAAGAAGCTCATATCGCCATATGAGTCATACACGAGAACAGGAATAACCCTCGGATACAGCAACACATTCGCAAAGGTTCTCCGCTTCGAGGCTGGATTTACCGGAAACATAGGAGGAATGAACTCCAAGGACGATCCTGACGTATTCACAGGTCAGTTCGAAAAGGAACGTGACAATGTTTTCCGCGGCAACACCTCCCTTACCTGGCTGCTCAACAGATTATGGGTCACAAATCTGAAGCTGGACGCCTCCTTAAACTTCAATGACAATCTGTATCATTTCCATAAATACGAATCATACGCCTCAAACCAGCCGGCAGTGCATTCCGAGCTCGAGGGATATTATCTCGCGGACAGGCTTCCGCTGACTTATTTCTCGGATCAGGTGATCGATTCGAAGGAACTGGACTTCGCCGCCTCTCTGAAATACAACTGGCATAAGAGATGGGATGAGACGAAGAGCTCCCTGAAGGCCGGACTGCAATGGAAGGCGAACGGAAATGTCGGTGAGGGAGAATATTACATGGATCCGTCTCTTGCCGCTGACGGATACAGACCGAGACCATACTCGCAATACCCTTTCATGCATAACCTTTCCATTTATGCAGAAGAGCACCTTACGGTTCCCGTAGCTTCGACCAGGCTTGAAGTCACGGCAGGTCTCCGACTTGAAAATGTGTTCATAAAGAACTCCCTTTACAGCAACAAGACCACTCTCTCGCCAAGATTCAATGCGAAATGGGAACTGGCCGAAGGATTCGCGATACGAGGAGGCTGGGGAATCACGGAGAAGCTTCCGTCATATCATATCCTCTATCCAAAGCAGGAGTACCGCGACATACAGACATTCGGATTTTCGCACGGCGAAGAAACAAGCTATATCTATTATACTCAGCCATATACGGTGATATACAATCCTGAGCTCAAGTGGCAGAGGAACAGGAATTCCGAGGTCGGAATAGACGCATCATTCAGAGGAATGAAGATATCTCTGGTGGGATTCCGCAACGTGACCAAAGGTCCATACAACCTCATCAACGTTTATGAACCTTATTCATATGACATCCTTACCAGACCGGATGGCTTCACCATGCCTTCGGATCCTCTGATAAAGGTTGACAGCCAGACAGGAATGCTATATGTCCGTGGAGACGGCAATGATTACTGGACTCCTATGGATGTCAAGGTTACAGACCGTACATTCGCAAAGTCAACCAAGCAGAACAACGGAGCTGATGTAAAGAGATCGGGAGCCGAACTTGTGATGGAATTCCCTGAAATCAGTCAGATCCGCACCACATTCCGTCTCGATGCATCCTACACTCATACGAAGTACCTCAACGAGCAGCTTGCATCATATTATCAGAACGGATGGTCACATACATATCTTCCGGACCGTTCATACCAGTATGTCGGAATATATGCCAACGGAGGCAGCAACAGTCATGTTGCCAACGGCAAGATAACCCATAATCTCGATGCCAACCTGACAGCTATCACACATATCCCTCAGGCCCGCATCATCATCACATGCCGACTCGAGATGTCCCTGCTCAGACGCAGCCGCAATCTGTCCGTATATGACGGAAAGACATATGCATTCACGGTCAGCGAGACCGGCAAGACCCCTACAGGAAAAGACCCGATGGCAGGAAATTCCTACACTGCGGTCTATCCGGTGTCATATATGGATCTTGACGGAAACATACATCCTTTCACCGAGGCCGAGGCCGCAGATCCGGCATTCGCGAACCTGATATTGAAGTCTGCTAATGCATATACCTTCGCTCAGGACGGCTACGGCCCGTATATGTCGGCGAACCTGAGCATTACGAAAGAGATCGGAGACCACGTGTCACTCTCTTTCTTTGCCAACAACTTCACCAATTCAAGACCATATGTACAGTCAATGGCGACAGGAGTCGGGGCTATTTTCACCCCTGCCTTCTACTATGGCCTTACATGCAGATTGAAATTTTAACTATGTCATCCTGAGCGGAGCGAAGGATCTTTACATAAGAAATGAAAAGAGTTTTCTACATATTGACCCTCATCCTTGCGGTATCATGCACGGAGGTCAGGAATGACAACCCGTATGAAGACGGGCTGAACCTCCTGAGCATCAGCGCAATATACCCTGAAGGAGCGGATGGTTTCACGAAAGAGGGACTCACTGCCGTGGTCGAGGAGATAAACACCGGCAGCAGATATTCCCGGATGTCCGATGCATCCGGATGCGTGAGCTTCAGCCTTCCTGACGGACTTTACCGCATAAACATGAGGGGAAGATCCGGTTCCGACGTATTCAACGGAGCCGCTGACAAGGTCGTGCTTTCAGGAAAGGACATGACACTGAATCTGCCTCTCACATATTCGAGAGCAGGATCCATAGTCATCAAGGAACTTTACTGCGGAGGATGCAAGATGCTTCCTCAGGAGGGCGATTATCAGGGTGACCAGTATTTCATCCTCCACAACAACGACTATCAGGTGCAATATCTTGACAGCTTGTGCTTCGGAACGCTTTCTCCGAACAACGCGACAGGTTCGAACCCTTGGGTGTCCAAGGATCCGGCAACAGGCGAAACGATATTCCCGGACTTTCTTCCTGTGATCCAGGCCGTATGGCAGTTCCCTGGTGACGGTGACGATTTCCCTCTGCAGCCGGGTGAGGACGCGGTGGTATGTCTCAGAGGAGCCATAGATCACACCATCCAGTATCCGCTTTCCGTGAATCTGAACAAACCTGACTATTTCGTCTGCTACAACATCACATATTTCTGGAACACGAAATATCATCCTGCACCTGGAGACCTGATTTCCGACGACAGGATAATCGACGTCGTGATCAAGACCGGACAGGCCAACGCATATACCATGTCCATCAGTTCCCCTACTCTTGTGGTATGGAAGCCGGAAGGCATGACAATGCATGAGTTTGTAAGCATTACGGACAATGTGATTCCTGTGCCTGGCAGCAGCATAGACAACGTGGTGAAGGTTCCGTTCGAGTGGGTATATGACGCCGTAGAGGTCTTTGACGGACGCTCTGCAAACAATTCGAAGAGGCTTCCTCCTGCAATCGATGCAGGCTACGTGATGCAGACAGACACCTACCTCGGTCGCAGCCTGATGAGGAATGTCGATGAAGCGGCTACTGCCGTATCAGGATACGAAGTACTCGCCGACACGAACAACTCCCTGAACGATTTTTATGAATCCGAAAAACAGTCACTCCATGAATAAGGCAGGATACATACTTGTTCTGAGCCTCCTCTGTTGTCTGACTGTTCAGGCCCAGACTTACGAGAAGGTGTTCAGAAACAATTTCTGGAACAGCTCGGACAATGTCACAGGCATACGTCAGGACACTGTTTCACGTTCATTCGCCGAGGCATATGCCACATATGAGGGCGGAGGATTCCGTGACACATGGCAGGCTCCGGAAGGCTGGAGCGCCGGAGCTGTCACAGCCAGCATCAGGCATATGGAGAAGATATCCCTTGCCGGATCTTTCTCTTTCGAGCAGACAGAAGGATATGACATGTGCGGATCCATGTTCATAAAACCTGGATTCTATCCTGTTGACGTGCTTGAATTCACTCCGGGACGCAAGACCCTCCAGACATATGCATTCGACGGAGGCATTTCATACGATCTGTCAGCTGCCTGGAGGATAGGTGCAAAGATGGACTTCGAATCAGCGAACATGGCCAAGAGGAAGGACCTGAGGCATGGCAACTGGAGGCTTGACATGAAGGTCAGCCCGGGATTCATGTACCATAATGACGATTTTGCCATCGGTGCCAGCTATATATTCAGAAAGACAGGCGAAACCATCGAGGCCGAGCAGCTGGGAACCTCAGAATCATCATATTATGCCTTCCTGGACAAGGGAATGATGTATGGTATATATTCAGTCTGGAGCGGAAGCGGCCTGCATCTTCACGAGGCAGGAGTCATGGCGCTGCCAGTGAAAGATTTCAGCAACGGAGCTGCTCTTCAGATGCAGTACAAGGGGCTTTTCGCCGAGGTTGAATATCTGAGGACTTCAGGCGTCATAGGCGAAAAGGAATATATATGGTTCCGTTTTCCGGGAAACGAGGCTTCGGCTTCCCTTGGCTACAGGCATCAGACTGACCGTGCCACACATTTCGCAAGAGTGGAGTTGGAAACGAAGAATCTGGGACTGGACGAAAGCATTCTGGAGAAGGTCTCTGAAAACGGTGTCACAACTGTCTATAACCATGGAAGCAACCGCATCCTGGCATCGGAACACTGGTCGCTGTCTCCTGAATATGAATTTGTTTCAGATCTCATGGACATAAGGGCATGGGCAGATATGGAACATACCGGCAGACTGTCTTCGCAGATGTATCCTTATGCATATCATCAGTCAATCATGACATGGAAGGCAGGAATCGATATGGCAGTTCGTGCAGGAGGATTTGAAATCGAGGCCGAGGCTTCATATGGAGAAGGGAAAGTGTCGGAAACAGAAAAGACCGTCAGCGGAAACACAGGAGTGCTGACATCTCCGTTCAGGCTTCAGGAATGGTATGAACGTCAGATGGAATTCCAGACCGCATCACGAATAAATGCCGGAGTATCACTAAGATACAACTTCCTGAACGGAATATATCTCAAGGCCGGAGGAGCATGGGCACATGGATTCGGACTGATACATATGGCAGGAGCTGACCGTTTTTCCGCCACATTCAGAATAGGATATGAATTTTAAAAACACAATACTATGAAACGTTACTTTTCGATCGCGCTCGCAGCGCTTGCAATCGCAGCCTGCCAGAAACCTGATGCTCCGGAGATCATCCGTCCGGAAACAGCACCAGGAAAGATTCAGGTAGAACCTGTCATTACCAAAGCCACAGAAGTGAACTTCGAGAACGGCGACATGATAGGTCTGACATTGACAAAGGTCAACGATACTCAGAGCTATGCCGCAAATGAGTGTCTTACATTTGACGGTGATCTGTTCTCAGGAGAACTGATGTGGTATGCCGATGCCTATTCCGAGGCTGACGTCTTTGCATATTATCCATATTCTGAAGAAGGTACGCCTGAGGTTTATTCCGTTTTCGAGGATCAGACAGACGGTATCGGACAGGCCGACTTCATGGCTGCATCAAAGAAGGGTGTCCTCCCTACTCCGAATGCCGTCACAATGGTCTTCAAGCATATGATGACCAAGATTGTAGTGAATATCGAAAATCTTTCCGGATCTGAAATCGAGACTGTAAGGATTCTCGGTGGTGATGCAATATGCGGGCTTGACCTTCTGAATCTCGCCATCCTCCCTTACACAGGCGAAGCTCCTGCAATCGTGTCTGAGGTCACCGCTTATGAAGATGTTGCAGGTGAAGTATGGAAGGCTATCATCATTCCTCAGACAGTCGCACTGGAGGTGGAAGTGAACCTTTCTAACGGAAAGAAGATCACCCAGCCGCTTGCCGAGATGACCCTCAAGTCAGGAGGACAGTATTCCATCAATGCACGTCTTGTCCAGGACAATATGATAGTAAGCGCTTCCGGCGAAATCGAGAACTGGACTGACGAGGGTGAAATCGATTTCGAGGGCGAAAGCAGCTCTGAAGATACCCCTGTCGATTTTACAGAATATGAGGGTTACTTCGTATATGACGGAGTGGAATATAAGACAGCAGAGCTCGCTGACGGCAACATATGGATGGCAGAGAACCTCCGTTTCATCCCACGCGGAAAGACCGTTTCAAGCGATCCTGCAGCCGATGCGGGCATCTGGTATCCTGCCGCAAACGCAGAAAAGACTGCTGATCCTGCACTCGTGGAGAGCCTCGGACTTCTTTATGATGCAGCTACAGCATTCGGAGTTTCTTCAATTACAGCAGCAAACGCAGATTCATTCGAAGGGACTCAAGGTATCTGCCCTCCGGGCTGGCACATCCCTACCGTTACCGAGATGACCGGTCTCGTAGGCCACAGTTCTAACAGCGACCTGATCAATACGGAAGCACCATATTATGATGCCACCATCAAGGGTGCAAGCATCGCAGCTCTTGCTGAAGCAGGATGGCCTTGGCAGTTCGCAAGCTGCAGAAACAAGGCAGGTACAAGCTCAAACGGCGCATACCTGGTGACCAGCTACAACGGCATTTACGGAGTCATGTCATACCTCATTGGTTCGTCATTGCATCAGGTCACTACAAATGACGACGGCAGTCTCAAGAATATCCAGTACCATTACCTCATGCCGCTTTACAACGCGTCGAACGAGAAGGTTTCTGTGGCATACGGCAACTTCCTCGCAGGAGCATCCCTCCGCTGCGTGAAGGACGCCGAGTAACATAATCATACAAGACTTACTCCACCCCACCGTGACATGAGAAGCATTTTCCTGCTTCAGGTATCACGGTGGGGTGGAGTTGTTTGTGACAAAAACCGAATTATTGGGACGAAAATCCCGACTTATAAAAAAAAGTATTTCTTTATTTTTAACAGATTGCCTGTTATTCTTCTGACTTTTGCCAATAACAGACATATCAGAACAAGTTATCTAAAATATAATTTTGTTATTTATAAAATAATGCAATAATTTTGTGTCATGAGAATAATATCTGTCAATAAACTGAAGGACTATTGGGACAGGCATCCGGAAACAAGGATTCCGTTGAGCGAGTGGTACGTGAAGGTAGGGAAAGCACAGTGGAAATCATTCAGCGACATGAAAAGAGATTTCAATTCAGTTGATTATGTCGGTAATCAAAGATATGTATTCAACATTAAAGGAAACAGTCACAGACTGGTGGTTGCCGTCAAATTCACACCCCAGCTGGTGTATATAAGGTTTGTAGGCACGCATAATGAATATGACAGGATTGATGTAAAAACCATCTGATTATGGCAAAGATCAAGAATAAAGAAACTTATGAGGCGATAATGAAGAGAATCGATGATCTGTTCGACAGCACGGATGAAAACACTTCTCCAGAAGATTCCAGGCTGCTGGAACTCGATTTATTGTCCGAGCTTGTGGAAGAATACGAAAAGGAGGCATTCCCTATAGAGACCCCATCGCTTGCATCTGTCATCCAATACAGAATGCACGAAATGAAACTGTCTCAGAAGGATCTTGCTGCAATTCTTGGCATGACAGCACCACGTCTTTGCGAAATACTCAACGGAAAAAAAGAACCGACTTTTCAGCAAGCAAAGCAGATCGCAGCAAAGCTCAGTATAGATGCTGATATAATACTGGCATAACACCTCCGTCTCAGACTGATCCACCCCACCGTGATACCTGAAGCAGGAAAATGCTTCTCATGTCACGGAGGGGTGGAGTTGTTTAAGCCATTAAAAATGATTATCTTCGTGCCAAATGTGCAAATTTGAAATAACACAATAAATATCATGGCAAAAAGATCAACAATAATCAGAAACTGGCCTAAATATCTCCTCCAGTGGGGAGTGCTTATCGCCTTGATTGTCTTCATTACAGGAATAATTCCTTCGGAAGAGGCGGTGGATCCTGAGGCATATTGCCCGATGGGCGGTCTTCAGGCTCTTGCGACCTATCTTGCGAACAACAGCCTTCCATGCAGCATGTCGTCACTTCAGGTGATGATGGGTATAGCCCTCGTTGCTGCAGTCGTGCTTTTCAGCAAGCTCTTCTGTGCATATATCTGTCCGCTCGGAACAGTGCAGGACCTTATCGTGAAGGCACGCAATGCGATGCATATCAAGAGCATCAAGGTACGTAACGGTTCGGCAGCAGACAAGGTTCTGCGCATCGTGAAGTACGCACTCGTGTTCTGGATATTCTACATGACCGTCAATGCGAGCGAGCTCTTCTGCAAGAATCTTGATCCTTACTATGCGGTAGCCACCGGCTTCAAGGGAGAGATAACTCTCTGGATGTCAATCGTATCCATATGTCTTGTGGTGGTCGGAAGCTTCCTTATCGACATGTTCTGGTGCCGCTATCTCTGTCCGCTCGGAGCGATATCCAACTCGCTCAAGTTCTGGATATGGATCGGTGTCCTCTTCGGAATATATTATGCAGCAAATGCTCTCGGAGCAGGAATCCCATGGGCAGCTCTCCTTGGTGCGTTCTGCATCCTCGGATATATCCTGGAGGCCTTCCACGCAAAGCCAAAGTTCCAGATCCTTCATGTGACCAAGGACGACGGACTCTGCAACAACTGCGGACTCTGTGTGAAGAAATGTCCATATCACATCGACGTGAAGTCCGTTCACAGCGGAAAGGTAGCCCATGTTGACTGCACCCTCTGCGGAGAATGTGTGGCGGCATGTTCGACAAAGGCCCTCAACATCGGCATATGCAAACCGACCAGAAGCAGGATATGGAACCTTGTTCCTGCAGTCCTGACCGTAGGACTCATAGCATTCGGAATGTGGGCCGGCGGAAAGATCGAGCTTCCTACAATCGACATGAAATGGGGAATCGAGACTGTGGCTGAAGACGGCACGGTGACTCAGCTCGTTGATCCGGATGCCCTCCAGACCACTTCCATCGAGGGGCTCCGCTCAGTAAAGTGCTACGGAAGCTCAATGACATTCAAAGCAAAACTTGAGAAGGTTCCGGGCGTACATGGAGTAAAGACCTATGTCAAGAGACATTCTGCAGACATCCTTTACGACCCTGCCAAGACAAATCCTGACAAGATCCAGGAGGCTATCTATGTCCCTTCGAAATTCAGGGTTGCGACACCTGACCACACCGCTGTTCCCGAACTCAAGATCGTCACCATCAGGACAGAAGGAATGTACGACAAGATGGACATCAATTATCTCGGTATGCAGATGCGTCTGACAGGCAAGAAGATATATGGTCTTGAGACCGAATTCGCATGTCCTCTCATAGTACGTGTATATATGGATCCTGCCGAGGAACTCGATGAGGACTGGTTCGAGGAAATCGTGGAGAAGGAAGTGCTTGCAATGCCTGTTCACGGAGGCGGAACCAACGATATCGAGCTGAACTACAAGTTCGAGGATTATGAAGGCGAGACCGGACGCATCAGTACGGAGCAGTTCGTAAGGAACATGTTCTCTCCGTTCAGCGTGCAGTGGAAGAGCCGCATAGAGGCAGCCGAGGGCAAGCAGCAGTATGTATATGAGATAGTTGACAAGAACTACGAGAAGCCTATCATCCTGCGCAACATGCCGTTCCTGAGCAACCATCTTTCGAGATTCGATGGCGTGATCGGAGTATATCTTGATCTCAACAAGGATCTCCAGCCGGCTATCCGGATCAGATATGCCGATCCTATGACGGAGGCTAAGCTCTGGGAGCTCATGACTATGGAGACATGGACCATCACCTACAATAAGGATGATGTGCGTGAGGAGGGAGCGAAGATCAGTTTCAAGACTCCGGGAGTGTCATATGAATACAATGGTTAAAAGATAATCAAGGTCTGAAAACTAAATCCCTCCCACTCCTGCGGAGCGGGCCCCTCCCGTTCACAAGGCCACGGGCGGCCATGGTTTTCAGACCTTGATTACCTTTTAGCAGCAACAAATAATTTGTGACAGATATGAATAATTTCAAGAAACTGATGCTTTTTGCTCTGACGGCATTGCTGGGAAACTTCAGTGCAAAGGCGGATGAGGGTATGTGGATGATACATGCGATTGATGCGGCGTTGGAGAAGAAGATGCAGGAAAGGGGTCTGGAGTTGTCTGCAGGCGAGATATATAATGCAGATGCACCGGGAGCCGCTGTTGCGGATGCTGTCGTCTCTATGGAATTCGGATGTACCGGAAGCATCATTTCTGACAACGGTCTTCTCATCACAAACCACCATTGCGCATACGGTGATGTCCATAAGCTCAGCACTCCTGACCACAACTACCTTGAAGAGGGTTTCTGGGCAATGCGTTCCGACGAGGAAGTGAACATAAAGGGCAAGAAAGTATATTTCCTGAAAAAAGTTCTGGATGTGACTGACGAAGTCAATCAGATGAAGGCCGGAGCGGATATGGAAGGAAAGCCTATGGGAATGAGGAAGCTCAGCTACCAGCTGGAGACCAAGTACAGCAATGAGACAGGCCTGGAAGCATGGCTGGCTTCTATGTGGGACGGTTCGAAGTACTATATGGCACTTTATGAGGTATATGGCGATATACGTCTCGTTGCCGCTCCTCCTGTGTCTTCTGCAGCATTCGGCGGAGATATTGACAATTGGGAATGGCCTCAGCATAAATGCGATTTCGCCATGTACCGCGTCTATACTGCTCCTGACGGATCACCAGCAGGATATTCGAAGGACAATGTGCCGATGAAGCCGAAGGCAAAGCTGAACATATCCCTTGACGGTTACAAGGCCGGTGACTACACAATGATCATAGGATATCCGGGAAGTACCAACCGCTACAGCAATTCATATGAGGTGAATTTCTATGAAACCCTCAGACATCCGATCTGTAACACGCTTAGAGGCAAGCAGATGGAGATCATAAAGGGATGGATGGACAGGGATCCGGAGATACGTCTGAAATATTCCGATTATTTCTTTTCGCTCAGCAACGTGCAGGAGCTGTACAGCGGTGAGGTGGACTGCCTCGGAAGATTCGATGTGGTTGAGAAGAAAGAGGTCATAGAAAAGGAGCTTCAGGAATGGATCGAAGCTTCCCCTGAAAGAAAGGAACGCTGGGGCAACCTTCTCAATGATCTCAAGACCAAGTATCTGGCTGTGGAAACTCCGGAGAGAAACATCAACTTCTATCGTGAGACTGTTGTCCGTGGAACAAGGGTGTCAAGGATCTGCTCGAAGCTCAATTCATTCCGTACTACAGTGATGACCAGTCAGGGCATGACTCCGAAGAAGCTTTTTGAGCTGAAGGACGGTCCGGATCCGGCTGAGACAGAATTCAGCAGGACATTCACGTTCCGTGGAAAGGATTACGGCAAGCAGATCGATGCCATGCTCAAGGAATATGAGGGAATCGACCTCAGGGTGGAAAAGGATCTCTTCCATTATGCTGTCGGACAGTTCTATGAAAACGTGGAGAAGGCATTCTGGGGAGAGTATCACAAGGAAATATTCGAAAAGAACGGAGGCGACTGCGAGAAGATCGCTGCAGAGGTCTGGAACAATAGCTTCATGGCTGATACAGAGCGCTTTGACAGGTTCATTTCAGAGGAGCACACACTTGACGACTATCTCGGAGATCCGTTGTTCCGCTTCCTTCAGGAGGTGAGGATAACCGTATTCAATGATGCTACATCTGCAGCTGAGGGCGAAGTGAGCAGGACTACGTTGAACAAGGAATATACCCATGCCCTTTATCAGATGAGATTGGACAAGGGCATCGTACAATATCCTGATGCGAATTCCACAATGCGTATCACCTATGGTACAGTCGGTGGCTATGAGCCATATGACGGCGTCATCTGTGACTGGAAGACCACTCCGGCAGGAATCCTTGAGAAATACAATCCGTATGACTACGATTTCAAACTCAGCGACAGGCAGTATCTCCTTTACCGCAAAGGTGACTGGGGAAAATGGGGTTTCGGATCAGACAGCTCCCTCATGTACGTCAACTTCCTGACTGACAACGATATAACCGGAGGAAACTCAGGAAGTCCGGTTCTCAACTCCCGTGGTGAACTCATTGGTCTTGCCTTCGACGGCAACAAGGAATCGCTCTCAAGCGATGTATGGTGCGAGAACGGATACAACAAGTGTGTCTGCGTTGACATCAGATTCGTCCTCTGGACTCTTGACCGCTATGCCGGAATGACCCGCATCATCGAAGAACTGGGGTTATAAGTACCGGGTCATAATAGTTGGTATATACAAAATGCGAGGAAAGCCGATTACGTTTTCCTCGCATTTGTTTTAAGATTTGTCGCGAAGCGGACGTCAGCCCTCCCAGATCCGCTTCGTGGTCTGAAAACAGGACAATCAGTGCATTTGCTTGCAGCGAGGCGGACGTAAGACCTCTCAGAACGGCTTCGCGACACGAATGATGACAGATCACGAATGATGACAGATCACGAATGACGACAGAACACACCAATCCCCGGATAGGAGCGAGCGAAGCATATCCCCATGCTTCTGCGGAGCGAGCTCCATCCGGGGATTGGTGCTTATGGGGACAGCCAGACACAACATATGGGCACAGCATATGAGACAGCATATGGAAAACCCGCTCTGCCGTTATCTCAACTGCAGAGCGGGCTATTTTCAATATTTATGTTTAACCTAAAGTAACTGTCACTTCATGTGTGCCAGGGGTGCATGGAATGATGCAGCCGTCGATCTTCCGGCCGTCCATCAGAATCTCTCGAACACCCTTGCAGACACCGTCCGGATTCTTTACCGTGATTTCGTACAATGAACCACGGAAGCGGCGTCTTACCGTATATTCCTTCCACTGAGAACTGATGCACGGATCAATCTCAAGGCCGTTGTATGCCGGCTTGATGCCGAGAATGAACTGAGTAATGGCATACCAGTTCCATGCAGCAGTACCGGTGAGCCAGCTGTTCTTGGCCTCGCCCGGCTTCGCCGCATCCTTTCCTGCAATCATCTGCGAATATACATATGGCTCTACCTTGTGGAGAGCGCTGTTCTCTTCGGTATATGACGGGCATATCTTGCGGAAATAATCCCAGGCATAATCACCGCGTCCGAGAACGGTCTCACCGATGATCACCCATGGATTGTTGTGGCAGAATATGCCGGCATTCTCCTTATATCCCGCAGGATATGACGATATTTCTCCATATTCGACGTAATACTTCGTGAATGCAGGATTATTCAGCACAATGCCGTGCTCGCAGTCAAGACGTTCCTTCACCGAATCAAGGGCCTTCTGCACCATGCCTTCCTCAAGACCTATTCCGGCCATCGTGCACCATCCCTGAGACTCTATGAATATCTGTCCTTCCTCGTTCTCCTTAGATCCGACCTTGTGTCCGAAATAGTCATATGCACGGAGATACCACTCGCCATCCCAGCCATGCTTCTTGACAGCCTCGACCATGTCATCGATGAACTTCTGCGCTCTTTCAGCCTCTTCCGCAAGTCCTCTTTCCCTGCAGAGTTCGACATAGTCGCGTCCGCAGACCACGAAGAGTCCTGCTATCATAAGTGACTCTGCCTTAGAGCCTTCCGTCTTGTTCTCAGTGGTCTGGAAAGACTCGTTCGGATCCCATGAGAAGCAGTTCAGATTGAGACAGTCATTCCAGTCCGCACGTCCGATCAGAGGAAGCATGTGAGGGCCGAGATTGTTCACGACATGGTCAAAAGAGATACGGAGATGCTCCATAAGAGAAACCTCCGATCCCGGCTCATTGTCGAACGGTACAGGCTCATCGAGTATGCTGAAGTCGCCTGTCTCCTTGATGTATGTAACTGTTCCGAAGATAAGCCACATTGGATCATCATTGAATCCGCCTCCGATATCGTTGTTTCCGCGTTTCGTAAGCGGCTGATACTGATGATAGCAGCCTCCGTCAGGGAACTGGGTCGAAGCGATGTCGATGATCCTCTCTCTCGCGCGCTCAGGTATCTGATGCACGAAGCCTACAAGGTCCTGATTCGAGTCACGGAAGCCCATTCCACGGCCGATTCCGCTCTCGAAGAACGAAGCTGAACGGGACATGTTGAACGTAACCATGCACTGGTATTGGTTCCAGATATTGACCATCCTGTCGAGCTTTTCCTCAGGGCTCTTTACAGAATATATGTCAAGGAGGGCATCCCAATATGCCTTAAGTTCTGAAAATGCAGCATCCACCTTCGTGGTCGTATCGAATGCGTTAATCATCTTCCTCGCTTTCTCCTTGTTGATTATCGGCGAACTTCCGCTGTGCTTCAAGCCAGGTTCCGCCTCGGTCACGAACTTCTCTTCCTGCGCATTTTCCACATATCCGAGAAGGAAGATGAAATCCTTGCTCTCCCCTGCCTCAAGCTCGACTTCGATATAGTGCGAAGCGATCGGACTCCATCCGTGAGCAATACTGTTTCCAGCCACTCCGGCCATGACATTCTGAGGATCACGGAACTCATTGTAAAGACCGATGAACGTCTCCCTGTCGGTATCGAAACCGTCAACCGGGGCATTCACGTTGTAGAACGCATAGTGATTGCGGCGCTCCTTATATTCCGTCTTGTGATATATCGTCGAACCGTCGATCTCAACCTCTCCGGTAGAGAAGTTTCGCTGGAAATTCTCCATGTCCGTAGCCGCATTCCAGAGGCACCATTCAGCGAATGAATAGAGCTTGAAGCTTTTCTTTGCACCTGATGTATTGCGGAGCGTCATCTTCTGAACCTCACCCCATGTATGCAGAGGGACGAAGAAGAGTACGCTGGCCTCGATGCCGTCCTTCGCACCGGTAATGCGGGTATAGCTCATTCCATGGCGGCACTCATAGAAGTCAAGCGGAGTCTTGCAAGGCTTCCAGCCCGGCGACCATACGCTGCCGTTGTCATTGATATAGAAATATCTTCCTCCATTGTCCATAGGCACACCGTTGTAGCGGTAGCGGGTGATCCTGCGGAACTTGGCATCCTTGTAGAATGAATATCCACCGGCAGTATTGGATATCAATGAGAAGAAATCCTCGTTTCCAAGGTAGTTTATCCATGGCCACGGGGTCGCTGGATCGGTAATCACATATTCTCTGTTGTGATCGTCAAAATATCCGAATGTCTTTTTCATATTAAGAAACAGTGGAACATAAACCACTATAATTCAACAGTTTACACATATTCCCTGCTGTCAGATGACAGCAGGGTTTTTCCATAACTCGCTGATTATCAGCGACTAATCCTCCACCAAGTAAAGCACACGGCTGCTCCAGTCGTCCTGCTTGTGGTAGTCAACCTTGTGCTTGAGAGGAATCTCCAAGCCGTTCTCCATGAGGAACTTACCTGTAAAAGAAAGGCCTTCATATGGAAGCGGTTCGTTATCTATGCGGTTCAGCTCACGGATCTTGTATGACTTCTCCGGATCAAGACCTGCCATCTTCACGCGTGGGAGATGATCATCATAGAATGTCTCGGTTTTCCACCAGTAGAATACGGCTTCCGACTTCTCAGGCGAGACATACATCATCGAAGCCATGTTGTGACCGTCATATGGAGAAACAAGGCGATAGATGTCACCGAGCTGCACTACAGGACGGATCTCTTTATATTCTGCAATCGCCTTGCGGCAGAGATCCCTCTCCTCCTGAGTCATGTTGCGAGGCTGGATCTCCATTCCGAGGCGTCCGCTCATTGCCACGTCGATACGGTATTTCAACGAAGTCGTACGGAATACGGTATGATTCGGAGTGGCGCTGATGTGCGAAGCCATTGCGATTGCAGGGAAGAAATATGATGTTCCCCATTGCATATATACACGCTGAAGCGCGTCAGTGTTGTCGCTCACCCAGAATTCGTCGAACCAAGGAAGGACTCCCCAGTTGGCACGTCCGCCGCCTGAAGCACATGCCTGGATGGTCACATCAGGATATTTCGCGCGGATCCTGTCACAGACAGCAGCAAAGCCACGGTGATATTCGATATAGAGATGGCTCTGCTTGTCTTCCGGAAGATACTGAGAACCGTGGTTGGATATAGGCATGTTTGCATCCCACTTGATGTAGTCGATCTTAGGGTTCTCGGTCATGAGGTCATCCACGATGCTGAATACGAAATCCTGAACTTCAGGATTGCCGAGGTCAAGAACGAGCTGAGTGCCTCCACGTCCCTTTACAACTTCACGCTCCGGAGCTTTGATGACCCATTCAGGATGAGCATCGTAAAGCTCGCTGACGCTGTTGGTCATCTCCGGCTCGATCCAGATACCGAAGTTGATACCATGAGCATCCGCACGTTCCACAAGCCAGCCGATGCCGTTAGGAAGCTTGTTCTTGTCGACCTTCCAGTCTCCGAGGGCGCAATTGTCGGTAAGACGAGGGTACTTCTCACCGAACCATCCGTCATCCATGACGAACAGCTCACCGCCCATATATGCGATATCAGCCATCATCTGATCCATGCCAGGCTCGTTGATGTCGAAGTAAACGCCTTCCCAGCTGTTGAGCAGAATCTTGCGGAGCTTGTCACCATGAGCGAGCTTGTACTTGCGGCCCCACTTGTGGAAGTTGCGACTTGCTCCGCTGAGACCCTCATCAGAGAATGTAAGAGCAAGTTCAGGAGTCTTGAATACCTCCTTTGAAGCAAGCTTGTAAGCTGAATTATCAGGATTGATACCTGCGTAGAACTCATGATAATCGGTATCTTTCGTATCTATACGAAGTTCATAATTGCCACTGTAGCAGAGAGCTGCACCGATTACGCGACCTGCATTCTCCTGAGGCTTTCCGTCAAGCGAGAACATGACCTCCGCATGATCCGTATGGGAGTTGCGGGCTCCGTCCTTGTTCTTGATGACCCTCATTCCGCGCTCGACAGGCTCCTGTACCAGAAGTCCTTCATTAGCCCATGTTCCGTGAAGATGGTTTATCCATACATCACCGACGCGGATAGGAAGATATCCCGAATCGAACCTTGTCAATGTCACAGGCTTCTTCTCGCGATTCTCGATCTCCGTCCATGTCTCGATCATGTCAACGTCCTGATAAGCACGGTAGCATACGGTCACATAGAACGGATATACGGTATCCTTCAATCTGATCTTTGTAACCTTCGCAGTCGGCTCTTCACTCTGACTTACAGACTCGATCCTCATCACAGTGGACATATTGCCGTCACTGTGGGTCACTCCTAAAGAAGCCTCCGAGGCACACCAGAAGCCATATGCCGGATATGCATTATGGTTCGGAACACCGGCAGCCTCAAGATTGGCCAGATCAGCATCCGAAAGCTTTTCACCGAAATACTGAATCTGCAGTTCACTTCCCTGATCTGCCTTCAATATCATTTCAATGTTCGGGGTCGAAACCCTTACCTGTGCGGCTACCACAACCGATGCCGCAAGCACCAGGGCAATAGATAGAATTCTTTTCATGATATTTTCCTATGTTTAAAGATGCTTCACTTCGTTCAGCATGACAATCACACCTGCTGGTCACGTTTTGCAGCAAGTTCCGCCTGCACGCCTTCCATCTTCTTCTTTGTGAGAGGATAGAACCATACGACAAGGATAGAGAGGGCTGCAACAGCTGCAGGAACCCAGCTCATGAGGATACGGAGACCCATGATCGCTGTTTCTGTCTGGACTGCACCTGCAACAGTGCTGTAACCGAATGCAGCAAGCATCCACATCACAGCAGAGCCTCCGAATGCGCCGCCGAACTTCTGAGCCATCGATGCTGATGAGAAGATGAGGCCTGTAGAAGCCGTTCCGTCCTTGAGCTCGGAATAGTCCGCAACGTCTGCGTACATACTCCAGATCAGAGGTGAAATGACGCCTGTGAACACTGAAATGATGATCTGGAAGGCGAGCATTGCCCAATATCCGCCTGTAGTTGCAGGAAGGAAGAAGAAGGCGATGCTGAGACCGATGAGAGCGGCCATCGAAATCATATATGTACTCTTCTTGCCGAGGTTCTTCGACATAGGGACAGCAAGAACGACTCCGATCATATTGGAAATCTCACCTATTGAAAGGAAGATGCTGGCAGACACGAGGAATGCCCACTGCGGAGCCATATCGATGGTCTTCTGGATATAGTCTGCAAAGAAATATGCTGTTGTAGTACCACGTACGGTATTGAAGAGATTCGACGCCAAAGCCGCACCGATGAGGAGCCACCAAGGCTTGTTCTTTAGAAGAAGCTTGAGATCCTGACCGACTGATACCGTTGACTCGCTCTTCACATGTTCCTTTGTAAGGAGGAAACTGAGGATGAAGAGGATGAAGCAGCATGAAGCGATAAGGATCATAGCCTTCTGCCATGCATCAGGACTTGTGGAAATGGCTGCAAGACCGCTTGCGCCTTCTGCAGCGACGCGACCCTTGTCGAACATGTTGCAGAGTGGTTCCCATGCGAAGAGGGCGATGAAGCTACCTCCATATGCAAAGAACATCCTGAATGACGAAAGAACGGACTTTTCATCGGAATCAGCTGTCATTACGTTCATCAGCGAACCATAAGGAACATTGATGCCGGTATATACGGTCATCATGAGGATATACGTAACATATGCCCACACCGTCTTGCCGTTCTCCGGAGTTGTGAAGAGAAGGATTCCGCATACAGCAAACGGAAGAGCGAAGAAGAGGAGGTACGGACGGTATTTGCCCCAGCGGGTCTTGGTTCGGTCTGCGATGATACCCATCATAGGATCCGAAACCGCATCCCAGATACGTGTCACGAGCATGAGGATACCGGCATCAGCAAGGCTGAGGCCGAAAACGTTCGAGTAGAAGAACGGAAGGAAGTACGAAAAGAGCTTCCAGAACATCGACGACGACATGTCACCGAATCCGTATCCTATTTTTTCAGATAATTTCATTGGTTATATTCAGTTATTGATGTTAGTGTTCATTGATATGCTTCGCTCGCTCACAGGATATGGCAGGTTCTATTTCAGATTCTTATCAATCAAGCGGTTAAGACGCTTTACTGATTCTCCGGTGGTGAAAGCGTCAGGTTCAGTGTTCATGCAGTAGTCGATAAGGCGGTCAACAGTGGATGTAGCCACATGCATACGGGTGTCGCTTGAAGCATAATATATGAACACCTTGCCGTCCTCGTCTGCTATCCATCCGTTGCTGAAGAGCACGTTCATGACGTCTCCGATATATTCCTCACCTTCCGGAACCATGAAGAATCCTGCCGGCTCGGCAATTACCTTTGAAGGATCCTCAAGAGAGGTCATATACATATACAGCACATAGCGGAGTCCTGAAGCACAGCCACGGACACCATGTGCGAGATGGAGCCAGCCACGGTCTGTCCTGATCGGATGCGGGCCTTCTCCGTTCTTGCATTCCTTGATCGTGTGATAGAAGCGATGATTGATTATCTTCTCGTCCTTTATCACGACATGTTCCATGCTGTCAACAAGGGCCCAGCCTATGCCTCCTCCGTTGCCGGCATCGATGAAACCGTCCTGCGGACGTGTGTAGAGGGCATATTTGCCGTCAACGAATTCAGGATGAAGAACCACGTTACGCTGCTGGGAAGACGACTCCATGTCAGGAAGACGCTCCCAGTTCACAAGATCCTTCGTACGTGCGACTCCGGCTGCTGCAACTGCAGACGAGAGATCTCCCGGAGCTGCAGACGGATCCTTGCGCTCGACGCAGAATATGCCATAAATCCATCCGTCCTCGTGGGCGGTAAGACGCATGTCATATACATTGGTTGCCGGTTCGCCATATTCAGGCATTGTGATCGGACGGTCCCAGAAGCGGAAGTTGTCGATTCCGTTAGGGCTCTCCGCCACAGCGAAGAATGATTTTCTGTCCGCACCTTCTACACGTACGACAAGTACATATTTTCCGTTCCACTTGATGGCTCCGGAATTGAATGCGGCATGTATTCCGAAACGCTCCATAAGATATGGATTCGTCTCCTTGTTGAGATCATAGCGCCAGAAAAGAGGTGCATGATCACCTGTCAGAATCGGATTGGCATAGCGTTCATATACGCCGTTGCCTTCAATAGCGGTATTAGGTCTGGTTATGAGTGCCTCGTGCTGTGACTTCAGCCACTCGAGTCTTTCTTCGAAAGTCATATTGCGATTATTTACAGAATACTATCTCATCAAGCTCCGAGAAGGCCTTGAAGTCATCTGCCGACTCCTGGCCTGGGAATGGTGCGTAATAATGGTTAGGCTGATCACAGGCATTTCTCCATGTAAGTACATAAGATACAGGATAATCCTTTACTGCAGGATAGAGCACCTCTGTCCACCACTTAGGGTCTTTGAGGGTCTCATGACCTGTCTCGGTCACTGCCAGGATCTTTCCGTGCTCAGCAGCAAAGGCTGAAGCGATGTCAAGGGCATTCTTCATCGATGCCATATATCTGTCCTTGCTTCCTGAATGATAGCAGTCGAAGCCGACCATGTCAACGATCTCGTCGCCAGGATATCTCTCGCCATAAACATCAGCTGACGAAAGTTCGCCTGCACCTGGTGAATAAGACCACACGAGGTTGGTCATTCCTCTTTCATTGACCATATAGTCATAAGTCATCTGCCAGAGAGCCTTGTACTGTTCTGTGGTGCAAAGCTTCTGTCCCCACCAGAACCAGCTTCCGGTATGCTCGTGCCAAGGTCTCCAGACAAGCGGAACCTGCTCACCGTCAGCGGTTTTGATTGATTCCATGAAATCGGCTGCGTTCTTGAGCCATCCCATGAAATATTCATGCTTCTCGCCTCCAGGAAGAATCGAAGCGACCACCTGGTCCGAAGTCACATCCCATGCATCGCCGCCTGTGAGCGGATTGCGAGGATGCCATGAGAATGTAACGATTCCGTCTCTCTCGTGATGAGCGACTGCAGAAGCGCGCATATTGTCGAAATCATTCTTGTCAAGATTGTGCGACCAGCCCATTTCGATGCCTCCGAGATCCATTCCATAGACTGCAGGATATCTACCTGTCACGGCATATACATCCGACTGTGTGAAATCAGCCGCATCGTCTTCGAGCTTCCATGTGTGGCCGTACATGTAGGAATCCTGATGTCCGTACATGATCTTGCCCTGCCCAACAAGGCCTTCAAGCTGGCTGATAAGAACGTCAGCAGGTGTCTGTGCTTCAGACTCTTTCGAGCCGCACGATGATAATGTGACCGCAAGAGCGATCATAAGGATTGGTTTCAGTGTTGTTTTCATATTTTTACGGTTTATTGTTTCGGAGCATTATTGTAAACCTGTTCCAGTGTCAGGTCGTCGTCATATGATGTGATCAGCGCCTTTATTGCAGCCTCGGCCTCCGGCGAGCAATATTCGCCTGTTCCGTGGTCAATGAAGGCATGTCTTTCATTTCCATGTCCTTCCGCACCGTTATCCCATAGTATCGAAGGTACGCGATATGTCTTGGCAAGCTTCGCATAATACTTGAAATAATACTGCTGGAAGGCCTGCTCGCGGGCTGTGGCGCGGTTCACACAGCCGAATTCTCCCATATATACCGGAATACCCTTGGAAATGAAGTTGTTATATAATTTTTCAAATACCTTGCGAAGATCTGCTTCATTGTCTCCGGCCACCTTTTTCGATGAAGATGCCGTATGTCCCCACTCTGATTTCTTGGCAGGCAGGGTATAATCATACGGATCATAGCAATGAACTGCCATCATCAGGCGGTCTTTTGCAGTGTCCTTAGGGAGTCTGAATGTTTCGACAGCTATATCGACATTGGTGCAATATGCAGGAATACCGAGAATTCTGTCAGCATTCTCACCTCCTGATGTACGAACTGCATCGACGAAGGCCTGATTCCATTCGTTCAGGCAATTGTATTGCTTTCCGCCATCCTTGCGGTTGTCTCCCCAGCCCCAGCCGCCGTCGTGTATCTCATTGAAAGCCTCGAAAATGAGGAACTTTCCCTTGTCCTTGAACCTGTCGGCAATCTGTCCCCACATTGCGCCCACCTGTTCAAGAATCTGCTTATGTACATCAGCATCAGTCGCCGCTGTCTTTACATCAAGCCAATGATTGCTGTCTGCACCGTCATGGTGCATGTTTATTATGGCATTAAGGCCTGCAGCCTCGGCATATCCGACTACCTCTGCAATCCTGTCCAGCCACTTGTCGTCTATCTTATAGTCAGGAGCATCACCTATATGTCCCAGCCATGTCACAGGAATACGTACAGTCCTGAATCCGGCTGCCCGGATCTTGTCAAAGGCCGTCTGAGTCGCCTTCGGATTGCCCCATGCAGTCTCTCCCGACACACCGTTGTTATAGGCATCGAAATGGTTTCCGAGATTCCAGCCCATGCCGAGCCATTCTGAGGCATACGAAACAAGAGCACCTTCATGATCTATGTCTCCTGAAGGGAAACCGGCACCTGCGGCCTGAATGATATCGACTGATATCTTTTCTTCACCGGCAATAACCTCAACAGCCGACTGACGTTCTCTTGCAGAAGGATTCTTTTCTACATTCACGGTAACGACTGTCTTATAGTCCTTGTCCTTGATGCCTTTTGTCACAGTCATCCAGTTCTCTCCCGGAACCAGACGCACCAGATCTGAAGCGGTTACTGTAAAACTCTTGTCTCCGCCTTCGGCAGGAAAATCAAGTGTCTGAGTATCAACAGACAGTTTTACAGTTTCCGCACCAACCGTATTGTCCGGCCCGCATCCAGTGGCCATCAGCAAAGCTGTGAGGATATAAAGTACGAGTTTCATAACTGTTCAAAAAAGCAAGATTTCAGAATAATGGCTCCCAAGGAGGCGGTCAGGCCTCCCTGGGAAAATATGGATTACATAAGCGTTACCTTCGTACACTTGATGTTATCACCGTTAAGGAGGAATGTACCGCCCCACCACTGCTGTGTAAGGGCAGTATCCAGCATTTCCTGAGTAAGCTCGAGGCCATACTTTCCACCATTAGCGGCAAGGTCATATGGTGTGAATTCTCCACCGTTATCATTGCCTCCAGAGCAGATAGCTGCATATGTAGGTCCCCAGTGGCCTTCCACGATCTTCACCTGCCAAGACTCCTCGAGAGGTTCGAAGTAGAAGTAAATGGTCTGTCCTGCCTTTGCACCTGCATCAGCAAGCTCTACACCTGCATCTGAGAGGATATTAGGCTGATTGCCCCAGTCATCGGCAATTGCTTCGCCTTCCCAGAGAACAACTTCCTTAGGCTCGTCTCCGCCTCCTACCCAGACTTCTTCCTGAGTGTAGAGTTCAAGAGGTGTATAGCCGCTACCTGTAAGGAGGAGATGCTGAGTATCGATCACATCCTTGAGAGGATCACCGTCGAGATTGATCTCAATGTAGTATGTTCCGTCTCCGTTATCGATGATACGTTCGTCCCCGGCCATGATGTCAGCACCGGTCCAAGTAGTTGACCACCAACCATCTGTGATACGGAGCTGAGCAGCTGTAGCAGAGAATGACATGTAGAATGTACCGTTCTTGATGATGTCCCATGTCTCGGCAGGGAATGTAGCGATACACTCGTTCAAACCGTCATTACCTTCAAGACCGAAACGATATGTACCGCTCCAGCTGATCTCGCCGGCAGAACCGTCATTCTTCCAGAATACGTTCTTGACGATTTCCATATGTCCGCCGCCACCGACCCAGATTTCTTCTCTGAAGAAAATCTTGAGAGGTGTATAGCCGCCACCAGTGAAGAGGAGATGCTGCTGGTCAACAAGATCAACTACAGGGTCGCCTGCAAGAACGATTTCGATGGTATATGTACCGTCACCGTTATCGACGAATCTCTCATCACCGCTCTGGATGTTTCCTCCGCTCCAGTCGCCGCTCCACCAGCCGGTAGTGATCTTCATGTCGATCCAGTCACTTCCCTTGAACTGCATGTAGAATGTTCCTGTCTTCATCTTCTCCCATACATCAGCAGGGATAGTGGTGATACACTCGTTGTTGCCGTCTGTGCCTTCAAGACCGAAGCGATACTTGCCGCCCCATCCGGTCTCGCCGTTTCCGTCAGGATCAGGATTCTCCCAGATCACTGTTTCAACGATTTCCATATGTCCTCCGTCAGAAACCGGCTTGTAAGTAAGCATCGGCATAGTGAAAGTCTTGCCGTCAATGGTATATACCTTACCTTCGAATTCGCCTTCAAATACCTTCTTAGGCACTGTGAAGATGATGGTGCTTGTACCCTTGCGGTTGAATACCTTATCCTCGATAATCGCAGGGTTGCCGTCTTCATCAAGCATTTCGATCTTGCTTACGAACTCAAGGTCAGTACCGTAGATTGTCATCTGTGTTCCGCCATCAACCACAACACCAGGCTCTGCAGAGTAACCTGAAATGACTGTGTTTCCAAGAGTGAGCGGAAGCGGAGACTCAGCATCACCTTCTGCAGTACGTACGATGATATGTCCACCTTCAGCTGCAATGCCTGCAGGTGCATTTACCCTGATCATGTCATTGCTGACGATCTGGAAATCTGTAACAGTGACGCCTTCAGGGAATACGATCTCAGTAGCATCGGAGAAGCCCGAACCGTTGATGGTCATAGGCTGTCCTGCAACTACCTTAGTCGGGAAGAACACCTTGATGTGTAATCCGACATCAGCAGATTGAAGTTCATCCTCAGAGAGACATCCTGTCAAAGTCATTCCGAAGAGAACTGTCAGAAATATTCCGAAAAATTTAAATATATTCTTCATAATTGAATTCCTTATAAATAGATGGGAATACTACCAACCAGGATTCTGTTCGAGGTTAGGGTTCTTCTTTATTTCACTCTGCGGGATAGGATAAAGATAATACTTATCATCCCACTGACGATTGACTGAAGATCTGGTGAGCTGCTTAGAAGCGCTGATGTTCGCAACCTGGATGGTCTTGAAATACTGTGCTCCCTTCTTCCAGCGGCGTACATCATAGAAGCGATGGTTCTCGAATGCAAGCTCCACGAGACGCTCACGCTCATAACGCTCAACCCATGCCTCACCGTCCTCAGTGAACTCAGGCATATTGATGTCAGAACGCTTGCGGAGTACGTTGATCGCCTCATTTGCAGTCATTCCATATGTTGCGTCATTTGCACTTCCGGTAGCATTGAACACTGCCTCGGCATAGTTGAGATAGAACTCTCCGAGACGGAAGATGATCCATGTATGACGGCGTGTAACCTGGTTATCGGCAGTTGTGACGCATGAACCGTCAACATACTTCTTCAGGTAATATCCTGTAGGAGTAGCACCATACTTAGGAGATGCGTTGAAGCCGCCCACGAATGTCTCGATAGGCTTCTTCTGCGAACCGTTGCTTGGCCACTCGTCACCGTTCTTTACTACTGTAAGGGCGAAACGTGGGTCAAGTCCCTCATAAGGATTAACCGAATTGAGGTCGATGCTGCCAGGATAACGCTGAGCGAAAGTCTGGCCGTTGTCCTGATACTCATACTGGTCCACAAGGCTCTGTGTAGGGCAGTTTCCTGAAGAACCGTTCTCGACTCCGATAGGATAATGAGACATCTCGAAAGCGTTGCTTGCATTACGGCCGATACCGAAGATGAGTTCCTGATTGAAGAATGCATCATGTCCCCAGAGAGAGCCATATGTGCTGAGCTTCAATCCCCATGCATCAGCATTGTCGATAATGAATTTGCAAGCCTCGGCAGCAGCTGCCCACTTAGCCTGGTCGTTTGTAGGGTTGAAGAGAGGAGATGCTGCATAGAGAAGTGTACGTGCCTTGAGAGCATATGCAGCTACACGTGTAGCACGACCGATCTCCGTACCTGCCTCCGTAGCATAGGTAACAGGAAGATGAGGAGCCACTTCGTCGATCTCGTCCACAATGAACTGTACGATCTCAGCTGCTGGCGTACGCTTGATGCTGTTTGCCTGTGCATTTGTAAGAGTAGTTGTTACAAGCGGAACATCACCATAGGTTCTGAACAGTTCGAAATAGAAGTAAGCCCTGAGGAAACGAAGTTCATAAGGGAACATCTCCATCTGTCTGATCCAGTTGTCATAATTGGCATTATGCTCCCACTCAGAGATGTCTGTCTGATGGATCTTCTCAAGATACATGCATGCTTCAGCGATTGCAGTATATGATTTGTTCCAGATGGTAGCGTTCGGGTTAGCCGGGCTCCATCCGCCATTGACATAATTATTTACAGCACCGCTCTCCAGCGCATACTGAGCCTCATCGGTGGCACCGGCAAGGAAGTATGGGCTGTTTGACTCGAACTCCTGAGTATATACCTGTGCATAAACATCGAATACCAGGTTTTTAATACCTTCTGCGTAGTATTCGTATGTCCATGCCTCATCACGTGTGTTTTCCTCAGTATAGTTGAGATCTGCACACGCTGTCGGAATAAGACAGGCGAGAATAAATAAACAGATTTTATCAAGTTTCATAATTCAATGCTTTATTAGAATACTACAGAAAGGCCTAATGATACTGACTTCATGACAGGATAGCCTGTATTGAGGTTTTCAGCATCCATTGCAGGAATGTTGTCGAATGAAAGGAGATTCTGGCCCTGGACGAAAACCTTGGCATCAGAGATCTTCACCTTCTGAAGAAGAGATGCAGGAAGCTTGTAATAAACTTCGCAGTCACGCATCTTGAGCCATCTTACGTTGCGATACCAGAGAGTAGAGTTCTGTGCATTGTTGGCAACGTTCGTTGTCGAAAGACGTGGATACAATGCATTGGCACCTGCTGTGTCGAAGCAATTGTCATAGTACTCCTGCGACATGTTCCTGTTGTCAGAGAGAGCACCCCAGACACCGTCAACATACTGGAGACTCTTGATCTGGTTGCCTGCACCCTGGAATACAGCATTGAATCCGAAACCCTTGTATTCAAGTCCGAGACTGAATGAGTAGTTGAGATTCGGGAATGCAGAACCGTATTCAAGAGCAACGTAGTCATTCTCGTTGATAACTCCGTCTTCGTTCACATCCTTATACTTGATGTCACCGACCTTCACCTGACCGAACTCCTGAAGAGGACTGTTGTCGATATCCTCCTGACTCTCGAAGAATCCGAGAGCTACAAGACCGCGGGCAGCATCTGCCGGAGTACCGATTACAGAAAGGTTAGGATAAGCAGGTGTCTCGATCCATTCAAGGATCTCGTTCTTTGCATATGTTACGAAACCTGTAGCGTTCAGGTTGAGACCGTTTGCAAATGTCTTTGCATAGCGGAGTCCCATTTCAGCACCGTAGCTTGCTACAACACCCTTGTCATCGTATGAAGACTGAATACCCACTACAGCCGAGTTCAATGAACCTGCGCTTACGAGGATATTGCGTCTCTGCTGATAGAATGCATCCACTACGAAATCGAGGCTGTTTGCAATCCTGATGTCAGTTCCGAGGTTTGCCTTATAAGCTGCCTCCTGTCTGAAATCAGTTGTAGGGAACTGTGTGAGGAATGCTCCCCAAGAGCTTGCGAAGTTCTGGCCATAGCAGAATTCGCCGTGTGATCCGTTCCATACCTCAAGCCACAATCCGTTTGCAGGAACATAGTCAGTATGCTGAATACCTGCAGAAGCACGGAGCTTGCCGTAGAATCCTGTTTCAGGATTGTTCGCATAGATCCATCCGAGAGCCAATGTAGGAGAGAACGCCCACTTTGCAGGATATGAACGGTTCGAACCGTTTGCCGCAAGCACGAGGTCAGCCATGAACTTGTCAGCATGATCATAATGAGCTGCAAGGTTCCAGTTCTGGCGATACCATGTATTGCTCTGACCGTCACGAACCTCACTCTTCATATTATAATTAAGGTTAGCGGCGAGATTGTCACCGTTCCTGAACTGTGTTGCATATCTGAAGCCTGCGTTGAGAGTTCCTACACGCCACTGTGAATCTACCCAGTGACTGAACACGAGCTTGTCCTCGACAGTACCCATGACAGCTTCCGCCATCTGGCCGTTTGCATCATAATAGTTCCATCCGTACTGATAGCCCTTTGTGCGGTTCTCGATAGTGTTGGAAGCATTGTCATATGATCCGCCTGCGTAGAACTTAAGTCCCTTTGCGATGAAATCAAGATCCTGCTCCAAAGTGATGTCGGCCCATATCTGACGCTGGTGAGTCTTTGAGAAACCGGTTCCTGATGCCTTTGCAAGCAGGTTATAGTCTCCGTATGTCTGGCTTCCGCCCCATACACCGCCCTGCGTCTTGATAGGGAATGCCAATGCAGGAACCTTGTAAAGATGCCACCATGCATCGTTTGAATTGATGTTAGGAACACCGTTTGTCTCCATGAAGATCGCAAGGATGTTGGTCTTCACTCTGGTTGTCTTGGTAACCTGGAAATCCACATTCGTACGGATATTAGCCTTAGAATACTTGAGCTGCGAGTTCCAGTCACCCTGGTCAGGATGAGCATAGAGTCCGCGTGCATCGGTATAATCAAGCTGAGAGTAGTACTGGACATTGTCTGTACCTCCGTACATAGAGACATAGGCATTTGTCTCGTTAGCTGTGTTCTTGAAGACCTCATCCTTCCAGTTCACGTTCGGATATACGAAAGGATCGCTTCCGTCAAGGAACTTCTGGAGTTCAGTCTCGCTGTACATAGGAGCATTGCCGTCGTTCACTCTCGCTGTATTGAGAGCATTGGCATAATCATATGCGCTTACCATAGGAGCGAAATTAGGATCGAACTGGATCTTGCGTGAAGCACCGGCCTTGAAGTTGTAGCCGCTGCCTGAAGTTCCGCGCTTGGTCTTCACAAGAAGAGCACCGTTCACAGCCTCATGGCCATAGAGAGCCACAGCTGCGGCATCCTTGAGAACTGTCACGCTCTCAACTTCTTCAACTGTAAGTCTGTCGATAGGACGTTCCACACCATCCACAAGGATAAGGATGTCACGTTCACCTGAAGTCTGGACTCCACGGATATTGAAGGAAGCACCTCTGCCCTCTTCACCCTTGAAGCCGGTATTCTGAACGGCTGTAAGACCGAGCAGCTTGCCATAAAGCGCATCAGAAAGGCTGATGGCGGAAGTTCTGGCGAGCTCCTCAGCGGTGATGGTATAAGTCGCCGCTGTAGTAAGGAATTCCGAGCTCTCTGTGCCATAGCCCAGGTCCACTGTCTGCGACTTCTTGTCGCCGAGTTCTATCTGGGCTTTAGCTGTCATAGGAGCCAAGCAGAATCCTAACAAGCTAAATATAAATATATTACGTAATTTCATAATAGTTATTTCTAATTGTTACCAACCAGGATTCTGTGTAAGTCCATAACCCTTCTGAATCTCGATACGTGAAACAGGGTCAAGATACCACTTGTTTGTCCAGTAGCCTTCATCCCACCAGCGACGTGCACCAACTGTGATGGCTGGCTTCTCATACTCGAACTTAGGCCAAGGAGTATTTGGATCCCAACGCTGGTCACCACCTGTCATACGGTTACCATTCTCATCGAGACGATATACTCTGATCTCGTGAAGAGTCTTGGTGAAGAGGTCCTGACGTTTGCGGCGTATCATGTCATAAACACGGTCACCGCACTCTGCTCCGATCTCACAGTTTCTTTCACGAAGAATCTCATTGATGAGGTTCTCCTTGTTGGTAGTAAGATTCAGTTCCGGATTCATCTGCTCGAGACGACCAAGACCTACGCGGCTACGTACCACATGGAGCTGATCAAGAGCACCCTGAAGGTTTCCGGTTTCAGCAAGAGCCTCTGCATAAATGAGATACATCTCGGCAAGACGTATATAAGATACGCCGATGAACTCGTCATCCATCTTTCCGCCTGAATAGTCGAGGAGCCACTTGAACTTTCTGTAGTGTGTCGCTGCGTCTGCAGAGAGGTCACCGAAGTTACCTGCATCATTAGCCATTGCGCCATCTACCCATGTATCGATATATTTGAAGCCATTGTAATCACCGACTACGCCTGATGGGAAATCCTTCCTTGGAACAGTGATAGTCTCATAAAGACGAGGGTCACGATCAGCGAAGATGTCGATTCCTTCAGGATTCTTTCCGGCACCATAGATATCTTCATATGGGAAGTTGGTACCGTCAGCCATACCGAAGCACTCCATAAGCTCGTTGGTAGGAACTGCTCCACCCTGACGGAGACAGTCGATGGCGAAGCCTCTCCAGCCCCAGCCCCAGCCGTTCTCAGTGATCTGTCCGTCAGAACCTGAACTTGACATCCACTGTGTAGGATGTGCATCGAAGAGCTTCTCATGGTTGTTCGCATCATTGCGGTATCTGTAAGCTCTGCGGTAAGCCATACGGTAGCCACCCTCATCCTGAGTAGCAGGCTGGATCAGCTGATAATAATTACCGTTAGCCGCATTGTCCTTGAAGAAATCTTCACAATACTGGAGACAGCGGTTCCAGAGTGTAGGATCCTTCTTTCCGAACCATACATGCTCGATATTTGTGAATTCAGTGACCTTGAGAGGAGAATAATCCATATAAGGCTCACTGCTGTTGAACAAAGGAGAAGCAGCAAACATCCATACCTTAGCGCGGAGAGCACGTGCAGATGCGCGTGTCAGACGACCTGACCACTGGCCCTGATCGGCATCAGGAAGATTCCAGATGAATCCTGGCTCCTCGATCGCGCATACGATAAGAGAGTCGATGAACTCGACTGTCTCCATTGCGGTAGCACGTCCGTCCTCGAAGTTCTCACCTACAGCGTAAGCCTTTCTTGCAAGGCAAAGACCTCCGAAGTTACGGAAAGCGTCGAAATAACGGCTTGCCATGATGGTATAAGCCTCACCACGGAGACGGCTCTTCTCATCATCAGACATGTCAGGAACCCTGTCGATGTTCTCGATGATCTGCCAGCATTTACGTACTGTTTCATAGATGGATACGCGTCCGCCGGAATCAGAGTTGAGACCGCCGGTCTTGGTCGAATAAGAGAATTTACCCTGATAGTTACCGTTCTCGGTATCCTGGGCATCCTCGGTAAGCGCTCCCGGATAGTAGCTCTGGATAGGGCCACCCCAGGTGCAGTAGCAGTGATAAGAGTCTGAAAGGGCGTCGATAGGCGCTCCGTTCATCATATTTCCGGAAGTATATGTGCAGTAGATCTGTCCGTATGCGCTCCAAAGGAAGTTACGTGTATATTCAGCACTCGAAAATACAGTATCTATATTGACATCCACTCCTGGAGCCTTCTCGAGAAAGGCATCTCCGACAGCGAGTTTCTCGACACATGAAGTGCTGAAGAATGCTGCACAAATACCCAGAACCAGTATATTATTCAATATCTTTTTCATTTCGTATAGCGATTAGAAGTTAAACTGTGCTCCGATGTTGAAGAGACGTGTCATCGGATAGCGCACACCATAGTCAAGTCCTGAACCTGGAGCTTCAGGGTCATTACCCTTGAAGTCCGCGAAAGTGAGAAGGTTGTTTCCGGAAGCATATACCCTTATATAATTAAAGAATGCATCCTTCTTCTTAGGAGTGATTGTATAACCAAGCTCGACATTCTTGAGACGTACATACTTCGAATTGATCACCCAAGCCTGTGAATCACGGTTGTTGTGAACTCGGTTGGTGAATGAAATACGAGGCAGGATTGCATCCGGATTGTCCTCTGTCCATGAGTTGTCCGCAACCCACTGAGTGAGTGCTGAAGTGTTGGTAGAACCGAACTGGTCACGGAAATATCCGTTCAGCTGACGGCTTACATGGTCAGCACCGATCCAAAGCATTGTAAAGTCGAGACCCTTCCACTGGAAATTGAAGTTCACAGAATATGTGATCTCAGGGTTGTCAGTATAACCGAGAGGCTTCTGGTCGTTCTGGTCAACGATGCCGTCACCGTTCAGGTCAACATATACAGCATCACCATACTTGAGCTCGATGTTCTGGTTCGGCATCTCTGTGCCGTAAACCTCTTTATATCGCTCCTCTGTACCTGGCTGGTAGAACTCAAAGAGATCGTATCCGAAACGCTGTCCTACAGGAAGTCCTGTACGGCTCAGATATTCATACATAGGCGGTACCTCGAGCATCTCGATGACCTTGTTTCTTGCAAATGCGAAGTTTGGTGAAATCGAATAACGGAAATCTCCGAACTTCTGCTCCCAGTTCAATGTGACCTCGACACCATGATTCTTCACGCGGCCCTCGTTCACATAGCTTGAAGGAAGAGAAGTCACTGCTGACAGAGTCGAAGCATTTGACACGAGGATGTCCTTACGGTCCTCCCAGAAGACGTCAACATAAGCATGGAGCTTGTCCTGGAAGAATCCTGCATCCACACCGAGGTTGATCTTGGTAGCTGTTTCCCATGTAACGTTAGGGTTACCTGCCGTAAGCTCCTTGACAGCCTGAAGCCAGTTTCCGTTTGTACCGAAGTTGGTACCACGGTCCTGAGGGTTCACTGTCATCGAACCTGTATAGAACTGCCATGCACCAGGGAGATAGAGGAAACGTGCGCCGTTAGTGCTGTCGTTACCTACGAGACCGTAAGATGCACGGAACTTCAGGTAGCTTACAGTATTCTTTATTGGCTCCCACCACTTCTCCTGAGAAGGGATCCAACCCAATGATACTGAAGGGAAGAGACCGTAGCGGTGACCAGGAGCGAAGTTCTCTGAACCGTTGTAACCGATATTGAGGTCGAGGAGATACTTGGTGTCATAGTCATATGTCACACGGCCTACGAGACCGACATATCCCTTTGGAATAGACTGATAAAGGCTGTTGTCAGAGTCCCATGGATAGTAAGTCTTGCTCTGATTGTAGAGGAGGAGACCGCCAACATTGTGCTTGCCGAATCTGCGGGCATAGTTGAGACTTGCCTCGGCATACCAGTTACGGTTACCCCATTTTGCCTCGCTGTAAGGAATAGGCCATGTAACGTTTTCCTTACGGAGAACTTCCTTTCCGCCTACAAGAGTAGCGACATATGTCACACCTGTACCATAACCGTTCTGACGGTTCTTGCGGGCTGTATATTCAGAGTTGTATGAACCTTTTACCTTGAAATCGAGACCCTTTGTCAGGAAGCTGAGATCCAGCTTGTACTGAAGGTCGAAGTTGAGGACGTTTGTGCTCTCGTCAACATAACCGAGGTTATAATAATTCGAGAGTGCCGAACGGTCGAATGGTCCTACGATGTTAGGGTCTGAAACTATATGACGTCCGTCTTCATCGATACCTGCTCCTGCATAAGGTGTAGCACCCTGGAGATAACGGAAGAGGAAGCCCTCTCCGCCACCCATTGTGGTACGGCCCTGCATACGTCCACCGAGAGTGATGGAAAGCTGGCTGTATTTCGAAACGTCGATATCGAGGTTAGCACGATAGTTAAGACGCTGATAATCAAATGTCTCGTTCTTATTGTTCGAGAAAGTCTTGAAGAGAGAGTTCTGGTTGAGGATACCGGCTGAAACGAAGTAGCGCACCTTCTCGGTACCGCCTGATACGTTCACGTTTGCCTGCTCCTGCCAGGCAGCGTCCTTCATTATATAATCGATCCAGTCCATGCTTGGGAAGGTCTGAGGCATGTCTCCTGTACGGAAATGCTCCATGACCTCCTGGCTGAAACGGATACCGTGATCAGCATATGGAGTGTAATCGGCAATGTTTACGGAACCTGGCCACTGGCTCATTGGAAGAGCATCGGTAATGGCTGTATAGTTCCACATCTGGCCATACTGGTATGAATCTGTGAAATCGATGAACTTCGCGATGGTCTGCATTGCCGCGCTTGCAGATGCGGTTACCGATGCCTTACCTACCTCACCACGCTTTGTGGTAACGAGGATTACACCATTGGCACCACGCACACCGAATACGGCTGTTGCAGATGCGTCCTTGAGGACTGAGATACTTTCGATTTCGTTAGGGTCGAGCTGTGAGAACGGACGCTCCACACCGTCAACCAACACGAGTGGCTCGGCACTGTTGAGGGATCCGACACCACGGATTCTGATGACCGGTTCATCGGCACCAGGCATACCGGAAGGCTGGACTGCAGAAACGCCAGGGAGGTTACCCTGAAGTGCATTCGCAACGTTTGCCACCGGCGATTTCATAAGTGTCTCACCACCTACGGCAGTGACAGCACCTGTAATGGTCACCTTGTTCTGCTGACCATAAGCGATCACAACAGACTCGTCGATCAGTCTTGAGTCAGGCACCATGGTCACGTCAAGACGCTGGCCGGTAACCTGTATCTGCTGTGTTACATAACCTACGCAAGAAAACTCGAGCGTAGCACCCTCGGGAACAGACAGAACATAGTTTCCGTCCAGGTCAGTGACTGTACCCTGTGTGGTTCCTTGTATTAACACACCGGCACCGATCAAGCCTTCCCCAAGTTCATCCAGAACCCTACCTTGCACGCGCAGGTTCTGAGCGAAAGAGTGTCCGGACGGCAGGAGCAGAAGCGCCATGAGTCCGAACAGATGAATTAGCATTTTCCTTTTCATCATGATTAGGGTTAATTCAATTGTTATTAGTTAATTAGTGATTGTTTCAATTTTAATTGAAGTTTGTCCGGGAAAATACGGATTCTTAAGGCGGGGACTTTTTCATAGCATTCAAATTCAGGTTGTTTATAAATATGGTTCGAAGAATTTCTTCTTAACTTCACGCCATTCCGGAACCATCCACATGGCATGATCGCAATGAGGATAGCATATCCAGTGCTTTTCCGACTTCACATGGTTGAATGATGCGAAGTTCGTATGAGGAGGGCACACAGGATCCTGAAGGCCGACAGACATATATACCGGGCACTCGATCCTGTCAGTGAAGTTCTTCACATCGAAATAGCTGAGGGTCCTGTAAAGATCCTCGTCGCTGATTCCAAGTTCCTTCTGCTTCTCGAGAATCTCGTTGCCAGGCCATGATGCTACCTTGAAATAGTCAGGATAATCGCCAAGGAAAGGCACTGCAGGAGCAATTGCCTTGATCCTGTGGTCGAGAGATGCACTGATGAAAGAGAATGCTCCTCCCTGGCTTTCGCCTTCCGCAACAAGGCGGTCCTGATCAACCTTTTCGCGTGAGCATACGAAATCGACAGCTCTAACGACATCTGCGAATGCGCCTCTGTAATAATATGTTTCCTTGCTTTCAAGACCTTCTGCAACCCACTTCACGTGCTCTCCTTCAGGAGCATTCAGAGCCTGGCCGCGAACGCAAAGAGTGAACTCGATCAGGTCAGGATTACCTGATGGATCCTGATAGTACAGATCGGAATTGTAACCCATATAATAGATCTTTGTAGCATACTTTCCAGGCTTTACAGGCTCGACATACACGCCGCTGATATTCTCGCCTCCGAATGACTTCATATCGACACGGTAAGCACGGCGGACATCATTAGAATGCTCCTTGAGAAGGGTGAGCTTGTATTCAGGCTTCACAGCAGCAAGCTCTGCGAGAGTCTGCTCCCAGAAAGCGTCGAAATCAGGCTGCTTGTCCTGAGGAGATGCTATAAGCTCGGGATTGATTCCTATGTTGGAACGGGTAAGTTCTCTCTTTTCTCCGTTCTCGTTCATGCTAACCACTGCATGATAGAATCCCGGAGCGAGATCAAGCTCGAATCCAAGCTCTGCAGCCCCGTCCTTGATTGTCACCTTCTTTGTGAAAGTTCCGACAGGCTCGCCGGCATCTGTGCTCAATGCAAGTTCTACATCGACGGTCTGATCCTCATGGGCCTTCATGCCCACTTCCAGAACGTGCGGACCATCTCCTTCAAAGATGCCGCTATTATTATCTACTACTAACCAGGCTTTCGGTTTCAGGGCATTTTCAATGGCCTGAGAAGCCTCCTTGATGATTGCGACCGTCGATGCGTCACATGCATATACCGAATTGAGTCCCTGCTGCTCCTGCGCAGGATCTCCACAATAATCGTCACCAGGCTGCCAGTACAGATTGGTCTCCGACTGACCTGCAAGTCCTCCCCAGCCCCAGAAATTGAGACCTGCGAAAAGACCGCCTTCCTCTGCAGATTCCACTATACGTCCGAAAACATGTCTGTAGTACTTGTCACGCGAGGTGGTAGGAGTACCCTGGGCGAACTGGAAGCCGTCACGTGGGAAACCGAACTCCTCAAGCACTACAGGCTTGCCGTACTTTTCTGCAATCACGAGATGCTCGTCAATGTATTCGTCCGTATTGGCAATGGCTATAGGGAGTCTGGTGTCAAGAGTGTTCTCGCGCACCCAGCTCCAGTTGTACGGCCATATGTGGATATTCAAGTAATCGATGTCCGGGCAGGAATGGATCTTCTCGAAGAGCTCAAGGTCACCCTCGCAGCCCCATTTTCCCTCGCTTCCGGACGAAACCATGTGGTTAGGGTCGATGGACTTTATGAGCGACGCCGTAGTCCACATAAAATCAACGAATGCTGCCTGGCCTGTAGAATCGTTCCTGAAGCAACGAGGCTCGTTTCCGATCTGCCATGAGAAGATTGCAGGATCATCCTTGTAAGGCTTTCCGGTCACTGTGTTCGTACGGCTTACGACATGTCTCACATGGTCATAGAACATTTCCTTTGCCTTTTCATTGGTCACGAACTGAGCGACATAATTGCAATATGCGGTGTAACCCACCTCTGCAGGGATAAGGGCCTTGCCTGCACCGGCCCACTCGAGATACATTCCGTATCCGCCTGACCACTCCCATGAATTGTTGATGTAAAGAACCGCCTTCATGTTTCTTTCAGCCATTTCGGCAAGGAGATAATCGAGACCATGGAAGATGGTATCGTTATACACTCCTGGTTCTTTCTGAAGAGTCGGGCTGACGCGGGTAGGGATTCCGTCAGGGCCGTCACCACCTACAAGCACACGCAGATTGGTCATTCCCAATGCCTTGAGAGTGTCGAGTTCCGCTTCAAGACGTGCACGGTCACCGCCCACTCCCTCGCTTCCGAGGATGGCACCATACCAGAAATTTGTTCCGACAAAGTGTGAAGGATAGCCTTCACAAACGAATTTTCCGTCTTCCACCTTCACGAAAGACGGTTTTTGAGCCTGACAAGAGCACAGCAGAACAGCTGCGGCAAGTGTCAGGATCGAGAGGATCCGAGTTATTTTCATCAATTATAGCGCTATTAATTATTATGATAACGCAAATTTACGATTTCACCGGAAGTCAAACAAATATATAATTATCTATTTCTGATACAATTTAAACAATTACCTTGTTTTTCTTGAACATCGCCCTGAAATCACGTGGAGTATAGTTCCTTTTTGCCTTGAACGTGCGGTTGAAGTTCGAGAGGTTGTTGAAGCCGCATTCATAGCATATTTCGGATATGTTCCTGGAAGAATCCACCAGCATACGGGCAGCGAATCCGAGACGTATGTCAACGATATAATCCGACAATGTACGGCCCGTCCTCTGACGGAAGAAACGGCTGAAAGCCACCGGGCTCATGCCTACGAGATCCGCCAGATCGGCAAGCTTCAACGGCTCGTTGTAATGGTCGTTTATATACTGCTTCACCTTCTGCACGCGACGGCTTTCCGTACTGCGTTCCGTATGGGCGAAAGAGCTGGAGGCCAGGATCCTGGCTTCATCGGATACGGACAGTTCGTAGAGGATGTACATGAACTTGAGGAACTGCACGAAACGCTCTGATTCATTTGCGATTGTATCAAGAGTCGAATATACTTTCATTATCGACGGAAGAGAAAAGGCAAGACCATGATCCGCTCTTTTGAGCATTCTTCTTATGGAGGCGAACTGATTCTTGGAAAGGAGACCGTCACCGAAGATGTCTCCGGAAAACTGGATGGTTATTTCACGGATATCCTTCGATTTGCACCGGCCTTGTTCCCAGACATGTTCAAGATCCTCACCGCCGATCAGAACCAGCTCGTAATCCCCTATCTCCTCGACGCTGTCGCCCACTATCCTGCGGACTCCCTTTCCTCGTTCTATGAAGTTCAGTTCGAACTCCTTATGCTGGTGCAGCGGATATGTGAACTCTGTCTTGTGGCGCTCTACGATATAGAAGCAGTCCTTCTCGGAAAGACGGGTTATCTCTGTAAATACCTTGCTCATTTCTATAGTTTTATGTCTCTGCCTGCAAATATATATTTTTCACGAAAACTGATACTATTTTAACATATTATTTTCTTTTTATTTAATCATAATCGTCCTGCATGGCTGTCAAATCACTGAATTTCACTATATTTGTGGAAACTGATGACACATCATGGAAAAACCACAGAAAACCGCAGCGGAACTATTTGCTGCACAAGCACTTGCCACTCAAGTAAAGAAAGAGCTCACTGAAAACATACTCCCATATTGGATAAACAGAATGTGCCGTTCTGACGAAGGTTTCTTAGGAAGGATTGACGGAATGGAGAATCCTGATCCGTCGGCTCCTGTCGGAAACATTATGACAGCCCGCATGTTATGGACATTCGCATCAGCATACAGGCTCTTCAAGGACCAGGCATATCTTGATATGGCCTTGAAAGCCAAGAACTTCATAATCAGCAGGTTCTATGATCCGGAATACGGCGGAACCTATTGGTCGCTCAATCCAGACGGCAGCCCTCTCGACACCAAGAAGCAGATATATGCCATCGCCTTCACAATATATGGTCTGGCCGAACTTAACCGCGCCACTGGCGACGGACAGGCACTCGAATATGCGATAAAGCTTTTCAATTCTATCGAAGACCATAGTTTCGACAATGAAAAAGACGGATATTTCGAGGCTTTCACACGTACATGGGAGCCTATTGAGGACATGCGTCTCAGCGACAAGGATGCCAACGAGAGCAAGACCATGAACACACATCTCCATGTGCTTGAGGCATATACATGCCTTTTCCGCGTCTGGAAGAACGGCCTTCTCGAAGAGCGTCTGCGCAATCTGATTCAGATTTTCGAGAACCGCATACTCGGTCAAGACGGTCATCTGAAGCTCTTTTTCGATGATGACTGGAACTGCGGATATGACATCGTTTCATATGGACATGACATAGAGGCCTCATGGCTCATACATGAAGCGGCCCTTGTTCTCGGAGATGCAGATGTACTTTCACGCATCGAAGCACTTGTTCCGCATATCGCTGCTGCGGCAGGAGAAGGATTCACCCCTGAAGGAGGAATGATATACGAAAGGAACGGAGCTGACGGCCATATCGATGCAGACCGCCACTGGTGGGTGCAGGCCGAGACTGTCGTGGGCTATTTCAACTTATGGGACCATTTAGGAAGTCAGGAAGGCCTCGAGAACGCCCTTGCATGCTGGGACTTCATCAAGGCATCGCTGATCGACAGGGAAAACGGCGAATGGCATTGGAGTCTCCGCGCCGACGGCACAGTGAATCGCGAGGACGACAAGGCCGGATTCTGGAAATGCCCGTACCACAACGGCCGCATGTGCATGGAAATCGTCGAACGCCTCAAGTAAACACTAATAATCAATATTTTAAGTTACAACTATGAAATCTCTCAGTACTATTCTTCTGTCTTTGGTTTTCTCTGTCAGCATGATGGCTCAGGGATATACCAATCCTGTAGTGAAAGGATTCAGTCCGGATCCGAGCGTCTGCCGCGTAGGTGAAGATTATTATCTGGTAACCAGCAGTTTCCAGTATTTCCCTGGAGTTCCGATCTATCACAGCAAGGACCTCGTGAACTGGAAGCAGATAGGCCATGTGCTCACACGTGAGTCTCAGCTCCAGCTCGAAGGAGCAAACTCAAGCCAGGGCATCTATGCTCCTACCATCCGTCATCACAACGGCAAGTTCTATATGATCACGACAAACACTTCCAGCCTCGGAAACTTCATCGTCACAGCCGAAGATCCTGCAGGAGAATGGTCTGATCCTATTCCTGTCAAGATGGGAGGAATCGACCCATCACTCTTCTGGGATGAGGACGGAAAGTGCTGGTACACAGGCTCTACAGGCACAAGCGTGATGATCAGCCAGATCAATCCTGACACAGGCGAAATCCTCACCGAGCCTAAGATCGTGTGGAACGGTATGGGAGGACGCTATCCTGAGGCACCGCATATCTACAAGAAGGACGGTTGGTACTATCTCATGATCGCTGAAGGCGGTACTGAATTCGCTCATAGCGAGACCATAGCACGCAGCCGCAATGTCGAGGGACCATATGATCCGGCTCCGCATAATCCTATCCTGACCCATTTCACATCTGCTGCTCAGGGCAGCCCTATCCAGGGTGTCGGTCATGCTGACCTCGTGGAAGCTCATGACGGTTCCTGGTGGCTCGTATGCCTTGCATTCCGCGTGAATCACGGTCTGGTACACCTCCTCGGACGCGAGACATTCGTTGCTCCTGTACGTTGGGACAAGAACGCATGGCCTGTAGTGAACGGAAACGGTGAGATCGCTCTCAAGATGGATGTTCCAACCCTTCCTCTCCAGCCGTTCGAGGCTGAGCCTGCACGCAACGAATTCGACCAGCCGCTCGGCCCGAAGTGGTCATGGCTCCGCAAGCCGGTTACCGAAAGATATCAGGTTGCGAACGGAAAGCTCCGTATGTACGGCTCGGCTGAAGGTCTGAATGAGCTCAAGAATTCTCCTTCATTTGTCGGCTTCCGTCAGGAGGACTTCAATTTCCAGGCTGAGACATGCGTGGAGCTTGGCAAGGCAGGCAATGGCGACAAGGCCGGAATGACTGTCTATATGGACTATAACGGACATTATGACGTTTACATCCAGAAGAAGGGAGGTAAATGGGTGGTTGGAACGAATTATACCTTCGGTCCTGTGAACCATACTGAAGAGGTCGCAGTAAACAAAGGAAAGGTATGGCTCCGTCTCACCGGAAACCGTATGCAGTACCAGCTCTGGTACTCTACTGACGGCAAGGAGTTCAAGGAGGTCGGCAAGGCTGATGCACGTTTCATCAGCACCGAAACCCTCGGCAACTTCACAGGTATCATGCTCGGTCTCTGGGCTCAGTCACCATCTCAGAAGGGCTACGCGGACTTCGACTATTTCGAGTACAAGGAAGTCGAGCCTCAGTGGCCTATGCGCAGAAGATAGTCACCGACTCTGTTCCATAAAAATGACCCCTGCCACAACTCGAGAAGCAAAAAACAAAGGATATGCTTCTCTTCTCGTGGCAGGGATCATTTTATATGAACATATATATTACATGCTCGATATGAGCTTATCGACGTCAGAACGGTTCATCGAGCCTTCCAGGCTGAAGAACATTGTCTCTTCCTCATCGTTGATGATGCACACGAAGCTGCTGACAATCTTCTCGTTTCCCGAAGAATACATTCTTATCGTGCTGCCATCGTCCTTTACTTCCATAAGAAGTTCATAATCACCTTTATCCACCATGGTCGTGACTTCCTTATATAGTTCGGCCGACACAGCAGACTCCTTGCTTATGTTAAGCATATAAAATCCTGTAAATGTGCGCACAAGCGGAGCCAGATCCATATTCTCCCCCTCAGCTGTCTCGACATTTATATCCGGCAGCTGACCCATGAGCTTGAACATGGCCGGTGATATATATACTGCCGAAACTCCTTCTGAATCAGAGTATTTGTTATACAATCTCTTTCCTTCCTGCGCATATGCTCCGATTGTGAAAAGGAGCATGAATGCTATTGTCATTATCTTTTTCATATCCTGATGTTTAAGATCCCTCGACTTCGCTCGGGATGACATATTATTCAAAAATTGATGTTACCTTATCCATTGCTGCTTCGGACTCTTCTACCATTGCGAGGCCTCTCTGCATTCCGTCAGACACCCGGGCAAAGGCTTTTTCCAGTTCGGCATAAGCGAGATATGGGTCGTCGAAGGTATCCTTCGGCTCGTTCTGCCATCCTGCTGTTCCGAATCCGATACCTGCAAGAAGAACTGTAGCTGCTGCAATTGAAGCTATCCGCAAAGTCCTGACTCGGCCAGCCTTCTGCGGCTCATCATCCGTAAGACGCTCCAATATCCCGACTTCGTCCTTCATATGTTCTGCGAAGCCCTCCGGAACCATGATGTTTTCGTCCATGGAAACAGCCTCCAGCTGCTCCAGACTCATATTTTCTATATCCTTTACCGACTTCATAATCTTGACTTCAATGTTTTTCTTGCCTGTGATATCAGCACCCTGATATGGACTTGCGAAAGTCCTGTCCTACGCGAAATCTCTTCATATTCCAGTCCCTCTATCGCCCTCATTATCAGGACATCCCGCTGCTTTTGCGGAAGCTTTTCAATCTCGCCGATCAGATAACGGAGGGTGTCCCTGGATTCCGAACGGCTTTCCGGAGGAGTATCTTCCAGCGGTGGCGCTTTTTCCAAAGGCTCAGCCTTTCTTACATACCGTTTCCTGATCCTGTCCATGCAGATGTTCTTCAGAACTGATATTCCGTAAGCCACCGGATTCTTCACATCTCCGAGACTGTCATGTATCTTCCATAGCTTCAGATACAGCTCCTGAACCGCATCCTCTGCATCTGATTCAGATTCAAGCAGATAGAATGCAACCTTATAGAACCGTTCCGCATGAGGAAGCCATATGTTGCTGAAATCATTCATTTGCCATCTTCACGACATCTCCGAGATCTTCTGTCCTGATATTTCCGAAGAAACATACAAATGTACAATCTTCCGGAATATGTATGATGACGTCACTGATCTTTTTTCCATCATCCGACAAAGTTCCGTATATATCGACGGAATCGCCTTCATCCTTGACTTCGATCATTTTTTCCGCATCTTTCAGCAGCGCTGACATATCCTTGTTGAATGCACTTTTCCTTTCTGCAGATGCACCGGCATATTCCACTACAGCAAACTTATGGATACCGTCCAGAATGTCAAGGGCCTCCCTGTCCTCCGGACAATCAGCAGCGGCATTAGCCATCAATTTCACCAGTCCCATAGGAAAACTGCCGAAGGAAATGATTTCGAAACCTTCACTGCCTTCATATTTCCTGATCAGATCAGCGATTCCGTCCTTATCCTTAGCGGCCGCTGCCTGACTGATTCCTGTTCCTGCCGTCATGACGACGAGCATGATGAATGTAATTAACTTCTTCATTGTCTTGTCCGTTTTAAGTTACACTTTTTTCGAGCGCTCACTTATATAGACGCACCAGCGGAAAATATGTTAATAAAAAAAGCAAGGAGTGATATTTTATCATATCTTTGCTTTTGAAATTCCTATAAACAGAATCCAAAACATGTGCATGAAGAAATTCCTTATAATCATTCTCTGCCTCGGCATTCATCTGTCCATGGCAGCTCACGAAAACAGACCGGTCCCGGAAATATCATGTACCGTCAGAGAAGGCTGGTTCCCTTTGGTTTCAGGCAATGATGCGGCGGCAATATATACCGATATCGAAGATTTCAATGTAGCAGGCATAAGCGCAGGAATGCTTGCCGATGACATTGAGAGGGTAACAGGCATCCGGACGGAAGCCAAGGCTGTTTCCGGCCATAAGGATATTCCTGAAGGTGCAGCCGTAATAGCCGGAACATTGGGAAAGAGCAGACTGGCTGACTGGATTGTCAGGAAGAACGGGATATGCACAGACGGAATAGAAGGACAATGGGAATCCTTCATGATCCTTACCACGGAACATCCACGATATAAGACTCCGCTTCTTGTAATCCTCGGAAGCGACCGTCGCGGAACTGCATACGGACTGACGACCTTGTGCGAAGCCATAGGAGTATCTCCTTGGTATTGGTGGGCAGACGTGCCGCCACACAGGAAGAAGGAGGTCTATATTGAACCCGGAACATTCAGGCAGGGAGAGCCGTCCGTGCAGTACAGGGGCATATTCATCAATGACGAACGTTTCGGAGGATGGGCAAAATGGGCAGAGCAGACCTTCGACAAGGAAAGCGGCAAGGTCGGTCCCAAGACATATGAGAAGGTATTCGAACTCCTTCTTCGTCTGAAAGCCAATTACTTATGGCCGGCCATGCATAACGGAAGTGCAGCTTTCAACTCAGACCCGGAAAACGCCCGTCTGGCCGACGACTACGCCATAGTCATGGGATCTTCGCATTGCGAACAGATGCTCCGCAACAACGAGGACGAATGGAAGAATGCAGGAATATACGGTGATTTCAACTATATCACCAACCGTCAGACCATGATCGATTACTGGGAAGAGAGGGTCCGCACCAACGGCGGTTATGAAAACACATATACCCTCGGACTCCGCGGAATCCACGACTATCCGATGGAAGGTGCGAGAACAACCGAAGAACGTGTCCGGCTCATGCAACAGGCTCTTGACGACCAGCGCGATATCCTGAGACGGAACATCGACAGGCCTGTGGAGGAAATCCCGCAGGTTCTCTGCACATACGAGGAAGTCCTGGAAGCCTATCATAACGGCCTGCAGGTACCTGAGGACGTGACTTTGCTGTGGTCTGACGACAAGCACGGATACTGCCGCAATCTCTCGAATCCGGCTGAAATGCAGCGTAAGGGTGGAGCAGGAATATATTACCATCTGTCATATCATGGAGATCCTGAAAGCTGGATATGGCTCAGTCCCCTCTCCCCTTCATTCATCTCGACAGAGCTGACCAAGGCATATGAATTCGGAGCCCGCAAGATATGGGTCTTCAATGTCGGTGACATAAAGCCGGCCGAGAAGGAGATATCCTTTGCGATGGAGCTTGCATGGGACATCAAGAGATGGGAGCCCGCAAGAGCGCATGAATTCATCGGATACTGGGCTGCGAGGACATTCGGAGACGGATATTCACGGGAGATCGCTGAGATGATGGCAGAATATTACAAGTTGCAGGCAGGAGGAAAGGATTCCCATGTATGGTTTGTGAACTACACTTCGGAACAGGTGGAAGACAGGCTTTCGCAGTGGCGCAGACTGGCAGAAAGGGCTTCTTCATTTGCCACCGACATCCCTTCCGAGCAGAGGGATGCATATTTCGAGCTCATCGAATATCCTATATGCGGAGCGGCCATGCTCAATGAATATCAGATCGTTGCACGCAGAAGCATGGTTCGTGCTACAATGTCGGACATAACAGGAGCACAGGAGGACGCAGAGATCGTAAGGCAAAGATTCGATGACCTCAACGCATGGACAAGCCGTTACAACGAAGAAATCCTTGACGGAAAATGGAGAAATTTCTTCAACTGGAGGCCTTACCATCAGTATTGGTCCGAGACTCTGGATGTGCCTTATTGTACTTCTGAGGTCACCGATATGGCCTTGCAGGCCCCTGCTCCACGTTTCATTTCTGTGGACGAAGCCATGTCCGGCTCAGGAGCCGTCATTCATTGCGAGGAGGACTGCGAGGTTCCGCTCTGGATGGAAGCCCTGTCCCCTGTTCGGAATTTCTCGAAGGCAGCTGAGGATAATGTCTTCTGCCATGTGACCGTGGGCCAGGACGATTTCGATGCCTCGGCCACCCCGGTCAACAATATCTGGCATTCGCCACAGATCGGCCCGATGTGGAGCAAGGTCGGAACACTTCACCTGAAGAAAGGAGACAATATTCTGAATATAACCGGGTTGAAACCGGAGGCACGTATCGACCGGATATGGGTCGGAGTATGGCCACCTTTCGAGGTTGAACCACGTCTGCGCATCGCTGCTCATGAATTCAAGTCAGGAAGGGACAGCAGCGAAGGCAGTATAACCAGGGTCAAGGGTCTGGGATATTCGGATGGCGTCATGGCATATCCTTTCGACATTCCTTCATACGAGATATCCGATGCACCATATGTCGAATACGAGATTGATTTTGATGAAAGCGACAGTATCCTTGAGATCCGAACCCTTCCGACTCTTCATGTATATGAGGGAAGGGATGCAAGATATGCGGTTCAGATAGGTGACCATGCTCCTCGGACATTCTCCATCCATGCGGACGATTTCACCGCTGAATGGCGCAGGAACGTGCTTCACGGATATTCATCAAGAAAGATCAGCCTTCCGGAAAATCTCTCTGGAAAGCTGACTGTCAGGATATATCTTCTTGATCCCGGCATCGTCCTGCAGGAAATCCTGGTCAATCCTTGATCACATCCTGTTCTGGGCATCCTTTCCTGCTCCTGTTCCCTTGTAACGGCTCTTTGATGCATTGAAGGTATAGCGAAGGGAGACATCAAGGCGATGATTATTACGTACCGGTGTCTCTGTATGTATGAGGAATCCTGCATCGGAATATGTTTCCTGAAGACTGCGTTTCAAGACATCCTGCACACTGATACGCAGACAGAGGGCATCATTCTCCAGCCAGCACTTCTGCACTGCGAAACCGAGATTGTACGCAGATGTCGTCATTCTGAAATTCAGATAATCTCCCTTGGTCTGGATGTGCATATTCGCCTCCAGCTGCCAGCTGTGTCTGAAACGGAAAGCATTGTTCAAGGTAAAGAAGAACATCGGCCTCATATAGGAAACATTCACCTTGCCGGATTCTGCACGAGGATCGTCAAACTCGATCCGAGTCCATGGTTTCTGCATTCCTGCACTCCATCCGGGGCTATACACTCCCCATGTAGGATTCGCAGACAGAAAGACGAGAAGATTACGCACCGGCTCTGATATATTGCTTCTTTTCACAAGCAGCATATCATCCTTATATATCTTGAACATCTGTGTCAAGGCATTATCCAGACGCTCGTATGAAACGGAGAGATTCAGCCACTTGTAACGCGCATTCATCCCGACTTCCTGCTTCCTTTCATTCTTCAGCTTCGGGTCTCCCTGCAGAAGGGTGAACGAATTGATATACTTTATACGGTCGCTCAAAAAGTCATAGCTTGGACGGCTGGTACGAAGGCTGTAGGCAAGCGAAGCATGTACAGGGCCGAAATGTCCGGCCCATGAAAGACTTGGGAAGAATTCATCCTGATAACGGACCATGCTGTTTTCAGCGGCCAGAAGGTCTGTATAGTTGAATCCGACGTGTTCATAACGCAGCCCGGCACTGACCGATCCGAATTCCGGAATACTGAAACTGTATGAAGCAAAGGCAGATACATTGTTTTCATTCACCTTAGAATCGGATGACGGAAGCGGATAATTGGTAATCGAATAACTGTTGCCACGCTCGACGAAAGTCGCCTCCGCTCCTGCCTCTATCTGTCCTTTCCATACAGGATACGTCAGCACAAGCTTGGCCGCCGCAAGCCTCGAAGTCGTCACCCCTTCCTGAAACCTGTCCACCTGCTCCCCGGCATCAATGACATCAGATATGTTGCAGACCATATCCTTTCTATTGGAAAGATAATCCGCATTGAAGTTTATGCCCAGTCTGCCGACCATTCCGCTGTAATAGACATTGCCTTCCCAATCGTATGGAGAATGCCTCTTCTCGTCTTGAAAAGACTCGTTCACGCTTGAGACCTGTCCTGAAGATCCATCATAGCGGATGATGTCTGTGGTAGAACTATAGTATGTTCCCGCATCTATTGTCGTACGTCTGACGATTCGCGCTCCGACGGAATGGTTCTGCGAGAGCTGCCAGTTGAATCCCAGGTTATAGTCCAGCCCGCTGGAATAGAAATGGTCATTTGCCACACAGTCCTCCTGAACATAAGCATCATTGTCTGTAAACATCTTCACATAATCCTTATAGACGCTTATCTGATCCCATTTCCAATAATTGACAGAGCCGAAAAGGTCCAGATTTTTGAAACGGTAGCGAAGGTTCATGGTTGCGCTCGGATCGCTCACCCCATACATTAGGTCCTGATTATTGGCTGCATTCAGGTCGAATCCGAATCCTTCACCTTCGCGCCGGATGGTCTTGATACGCACTACAGCCGACACTGAAGCATCATACTGCGCTCCGGGATTATTGATAACCTCAACGCTCTGAACCTCCTCCGAACGCATCTGCTTCAGCTCATTCATATCATGGAGCTTCCTGCCGTTCATATATATGACAGGACTTCCCTTTCCAAGGACTTCCAGTTCGTCTCCTTTCGCCATCATCCCCGGCACCTTGCCCAACATTTCCAGAACAGAACCCGAACTTCCAAGCACAGTTCCCTGAATTTCAGTCACCATGGAACCGGCTGTGACTCTTGTCTTAACCATCATTCCTGTAGAAACCGCCCCTTCGAGCATGGCAGAATCCTCTTTCAGTTCTATATGCATGTCTTCTGACGGGGAAAGATAGATGGTTTCATAACCCAGCATGGCCACCATAAGTATTCCGTCATCATCAGATGAAATGGAGAATGTCCCATCTTCATCGGTTATTGTTCCGCTGATGATGGTAGAATCCGCTTTTGAAAGCAAAGCCACATTTGCATATGCAACAGGCTCGCAGGAAGCATCGATTACACGCCCTTTCCAATCCTCCAGGGCATAGGAGGTGAGGCCTGCTGAAATCAGCAGGCAGATCGAGATCAATATTTTCATTTAATCAGATTGTTTGTTTACAAGATAATATCAGCTTGTCTGATGGAAACTGCGAGCGCAGCAAGACAGATGAAGCTCATCAGCACATGACGCCACCGGAGTATGAACATCACAGCAGAAGAATCTCCTGTCAGGAATTGAGGAGTAATGAGGAAATAACCGGTGATGAAAATGGCCATACAGACTATCACGTTTACAAGAACCAGACGAAGAGCCTGCTTCCTGTTATGCTTCCGGATAACCTCCATTACAGTTCTGAGCATTCCGATATTCTCCTGAACCCTGGCATCACGGTTTTCGAGAGATGCCGGAACCGGCAGCAGATTGATCTGACGCACAAGTTCATCCATAAAGGAAGTGTCTTTCGGTACAGGAATCCTGTTTTCCTGCATGAACCTTCTTATATCCTGCTCTGTCTTCATAATGTGTCCAGATATTCTTTCAGATGCCTGCGGCCACGGAAAAGATGCGATCTGACCGTCCCTGAAGGCATTCCTGTGATTATTTCTATTTCCTTTATCGACTTTTCCTCCATATAGAAGAGCAGTATGACCGTCTGCTCCTGAAGCGGAAGATTTCCGATAGCCTGATGCAGCTGCTGATAGTCATGATTTCTGTCGATTTCAGATTCTGCGGCATCTTCCGAAGGCAGCTCTGGCGGACGGTCTTCCAGAGAGAGCCACTCCGACTCCTTTCCGGCCTTCTTCCGGGAGTCATACCAGCAGTTGAAGGCTATTCTGAACAGCCAGGTGGAAAAACGGGAGCGGCCTTTGAAACATTCAAAAGAGAGATAAGCCTTCAGAAGGGCCTCCTGCGCAAGGTCGTCGGCCATGAAGCCGTCCCCCGAACACAGTCCACGCAGGAATCTTCGCAGAGATTCCTGTTCATGGGCTACCATCTCTATGAACTGTTCCTTGGTCATTACCTCTTATCCTCTGCCTCTATCTGAGATTTGAGATAAACTCTTCCATAGAAGAAAGACACGAGGAGGCCTATTCCTGCTGCAAGTAGAGGAAAACCGGGATAATATCCCCATGAAGGGAAAGAAGACAGACCGAAGGCTGCTGACAAGATGAACATAAGGCCCATGAGAGTCAGCATGACTCCTGAACCAAGTCTGCTGACAAGTTCCTTTCTTGTAGAATTTGCCTTTGACTTGAGGCCCATAAGGACGCTCTGATCTATTTCCGCCCCATTCTCAATAGCCTTGATCATCACATTCATCTTATGCTCTGACTTCTTAGCAATGACTCTTGCAATGAGAGCGACAATCACTATCGGCATTATGCAGCTTACTGCGATAGGAATAAGTACTTCTGGAAAACTCATGATTTATGATATTTATAGTTTCGTTTCATTCATTAGACTGCATCACTGACGAAAATGTTGCAGCACATATAAGAAATCAGGCTGACGAAATGATGTCATTATCTTTCGCCAGCCTGAAGTAATCTGATCAATCTTATCGGGACTTTATATATTCTATAACCTTCACAAGATCCTGAGGATCATCCCACTGAATGTCTTCCGACTTCAGGAAGGCCTTGAAGGCTTTCTTATCAAGACCGTCCAAGGATGCTACACTCTTGCGGTTTGCCGGAATCTGTTCCATACCGACAACCAGATACATGCTTTTGTTGACCGGTAGCTTCTCTGCATTGTTCTTCATGGCAAGCAGATCGACATATACATCAGTAAGAAGATATCCGTTGTAGGTATTGATGACATTCTCATTATAAAGGAATGTCTTGGTCGTGGTACTGTTCAGTCCTGTCGTACCATATGCCCCGTCATTTCTGACGACTGCCGTAAAGTTACCCTTGGCTTCTTCCACGACAAATCCGCCCTCTGTCCGGGCAAGAACCTTCAGCATCTTGCCTCCGACATTACGGAAGAAATCCTCGCCTACGAATATGCCTTCGATCCCTAAAGTATTGGCTTCCTTGATCTTACCGTTATCAACATAATGCAGCGCCCCTAAATCAAGATGAATATTGAGCAGTCCCTTGACTGATTTGCCCTGTGTACGCACCAGTTCTCCCTCCATGAATTCCGGATAGAGATACGGCCAATTCACCGTTGGAGATTCATTCTGCGCAAACGCAGCCAAGGCCAGCAAGGCACAGATACATGAAAACAGCAATTTCGTCATAAAAGAAGATTTTCACTTGTTATCTGTTGGCGGCGATATATTCCAGGACCTTTACAAGATCCTGAGTATCTGTCCATATGATCTTTTCAGACTTCAGGAAGGCTGAAAACGCCTTCTTGTCAAGACCGTCCAAGGATGAAACGCTCTTCTTGTTTGCAGGAATCTGATCCAGTCCTATGACCAGATACAGGTTTCTGGTGACAGGAAGCTTGTCAGACTGATTCTTGAGAGCAAGCAGATCTGCATATACGTCTGTAAGGAGATATCCGTTATATCCGCCGTTATGCCTTTCATGAACCAGACTCTTGTTTCTGTCGTCGAGTGAAGAACCGTATGCTCCGTCCTTGCTCACGATAGCCGAATAGTTGGCCTTTGTCTCCTGAACGACATATCCGCCGTCAGTCTTGGCCAGGACCTTCATCATCTTTCCACCGACATTACGGAATACGTCCTCACCGATGGTGAGGCTCGTGACTCCCATAGTGCTGGCTTCCTTGATCTTACCGTTCTCGACATAATGTATGGATCCTACGTTCAGGTGAATGTTATAACGTGCCTTGGCGGGATCAGTACGGACGCGCTGGAGTTCTCCTTCCACAAATTCAGGATACATGTACGGCCAGTTGACTGTAGGACCGTCATCCTGAGCGGACGCTGCTACAGCCAGCAAGACACCAATACAAAAGAACAGTAATTTCTTCATATGATTATTCTTTATGTTCTGCCTTTGACTCAAGGAAAAGTTCATCCATCTGCTCCTGATCGATGTATGAAGGAGAATCGATCATGACATCACGACCCTGGTTGTTCTTAGGGAATGCGATATAGTCACGGATGGTCTCCTGTCCGCCGAAGAGCGAGCATACGCGGTCGAAGCCGAATGCAAGACCACCGTGAGGAGGTGCACCGAACTTGAATGCGTTGATGATGAAGCCGAACTTGTATTCCGCGTCCTCCTTGCTGATGCCGAGAACCTCGAACATACGCTGCTGCATCTCTGCTTCATGGATACGGATGGATCCTCCACCGAGCTCTGTTCCGTTGAGCACGAAGTCATATGCATTTGCACATACCTTCTCGAGGTCTTCCTTCTTGTCGCTGTAGAAAAGCTCGAGATGCTCAGGCTTAGGCGCTGTGAACGGATGGTGCATTGCATAGAAACGCTGTGTCTCGTCATCCCACTCCACGAGAGGGAAATCAACCACCCAGAGAGGTGCGAAGTTGAACGGATCACGGAGACCGAGGCGGTTACCCATCTCGATACGGAGAACGCCGAGCATGTTCTGGGTCTTTCTCTTCGCGCCGCAGAGAACGAGCATCATGTCGCCCTTCTTTGCGCCGAGGCGGTCTGCAACTGCCTGAAGCTGCTCAGGAGTATAGAATTTGTCAATAGAAGACTTGATGCTGCCGTCCTCGTTGAGCTTGATGTAAACGAGTCCCTTTGCACCTACCTGAGGTCTCTTGACCCACTCTGTAAGCTCGTCAATCTGCTTTCTTGTATATGCTGCAGCACCTTCTACATTGATTGCTCCGATATAATCAACACCATCGAACACTGAGAAGCCGAAGCCCTGTACAAGATCAGTGATCTCATGAATCTTCATGTCGAAACGGATATCCGGCTTGTCGCTGCCGTAGAAGTCCATTGCATCGTACCAGCTCATGCGAGGGATACGCTCTGCGATCTCGACATTGAGGACGTTCTTGAAGAGGGTTCTCATCATTCCCTCGAATGTATTGAGTACATCCTCCTGCTCCACGAACGACATCTCGCAGTCGATCTGAGTGAACTCAGGCTGACGGTCTGCGCGAAGATCCTCGTCACGGAAGCAGCGTACAATCTGGAAATAGCGGTCGTAACCAGCTACCATAAGGAGCTGCTTGAAGGTCTGAGGAGACTGCGGAAGGGCATAGAACTGGCCAGGATTCATTCTCGAAGGAACGACAAAGTCACGTGCTCCCTCAGGAGTTGACTTGATGAGATATGGAGTCTCGATCTCGAGGAAGTTCTGGGCATCCAGATAGTTACGAACCTCGTGAGCGATCTGGTGACGGATCCTGAGGGCTCTCTGGAGAGGGCCTCTGCGAAGATCGAGGTAACGGTATTTTGCACGGAGTTCCTCGCCGCCGTCGCTGTCGTCCTCGATGGTGAAAGGAGGAGTATTGGCCTTGTTGAGTACCTTTATCTCGCTGAGGCTGATCTCGATGTCACCGGTAGGCATCTTAGGGTTCTTGCTCTGACGCTCGATAACCTCTCCTGTAACCTGAAGCACCCACTCACGACCGAGGCTTGCAGCTGTGTCAACAAGCTGTGAATCCGCATGTGCATCAACCACGAGCTGTGTGATGCCATAACGGTCTCTGAGGTCAACGAAGGTCATTCCGCCAAGCTTTCTTGACTTCTGCACCCATCCGGCCAATGTCACTTTCTGGCCTACATTATCAATGCGGAGTTCCCCGCAGGTATGTGTTCTGTACATATATCTGATTGTTTTTATTTCCTTTATAATCCGACAAAAATAATCAATTTATATGGAATTTAGAGGCATCAGCTGTTAAAATGAATTATATTTGTGGAAATTTTGAAGATTATATGGAAGTTAGAGCAAAGAAGGCCCTTGGCCAGCATTTTTTGACAGACCTGTCTATCGCACAGAGGATTGCGGAGGCGCTTGTAGTACCGGAAGGCGTGACAATGCCGGCCCTTGAAATAGGCCCCGGAATGGGTGTGCTGACACAGTATCTTCTGCAGAGGCCGGAAGTGGATCTCAGAATGGTGGAGATAGACACTGAATCTGTTGACTATCTTCTTGTCCATTTCCCGCAGGTAAACGGAAGGCTTATCGAGGCCGATTTCCTGAAACTGAAGCTGGAGAGGTTCTTTACTGACAGGTTTTGCGTGATCGGAAACTTCCCTTACAACATTTCTTCCCAGATATTCTTCAAGATTCTCGACTACAAGGAACAGGTGCCGCAGGTTGTCTGCATGATCCAGAAAGAAGTTGCAGAACGAATCGCCGAGAAACCTGGAACCAAGACCTATGGCATATTGTCTGTGCTTCTGCAGGCCTGGTACGATATAGAATATCTCTTCACTGTCGGTGAAGGTGCATTCAATCCGCCACCGAAGGTGAAGTCAGCCGTAATCAGGCTCGTACGTAACCAGCGTACAAAACTGGGCTGCGACGAGGCGTTGTTCAAGACCGTGGTTAAAACCGGATTCAACCAGAGGCGCAAGACCCTGCGCAATTCACTCAAGCCTCTCATCCGCGCAAAGGCCGACCGTGAAGGATGGTCTGAAGAACAGCTGGCGGTTTTTGTTGCGGATCCTGTATTCGAACTTCGTCCTGAGCGCCTGAGCGTAGAAGATTTCATATCCCTGACTCTCAAGCTTGCCTGATCATCTCAGGAAAGGATCTCCGTCCCGGTCAGTACTCACCACCCATCGGAATACATTGGTAAACAGAAGGTTCTGCGTTGCATCAATGTATTCTTCATCGCCGTGTCCCATATTGAGATATATCATCCTGTAATCGGTATTGGTCCATACCACCGGCCAGTCACCGGAATAAACGACATCCTTGATTCCTAAAGGATAATTCTTTTCCGACAACGTCACAAGCACCTCAACTGACGGGGTTTCTCTCGGTGACGGACTCCATTGATACCATTCGCTGGCCGGTGCGACAAATTCCCGGGGCAGATTTCTTGTCACCGGATGATCGGTAACATCTGTTTCGAGCAATACCGGCTGAGGCGGCCAGTTGTTGCAGAGGAACACTCCCCCGCCCAGAAAATCCACGAACCATGGCCATCCTGTGTTCCTGTCATTATATGCGGCTGCATGAAATCCTACCCATCCACCTCCGTTTTCCATATACGTTTCAAAGGCTTTCCTTTCTGCTTCGGACCATGGCGCAGCGTTCGGCATTATCAGCACGTCATATTCCTTGAGCTTCTCATACGGATATTCCTCAAGACTCTTTGTCACATCAAGGATATATCCCTCTCCATAGCTCAGTTTGTGGAAGAATTCCACCGTCTGCTCTGCAAACTGCCTGTGGGCAGGTTCTACGTCTTCCGAATAATACAGGAGGGCCTTGAAGCGCGGTCTTGAGCCTGCATAGCTTGCCTCTCGCGAGTCAGAGTATTTCTGCCCGAGGATCTCCTGCGCAACGGTCTTTCTCAATGTTCCGTCAGCATCATCCCCGTCATAATCCCAGTACATCGCCCCCCTGAGACCGTTTGCCTTGATATACCCGCACTTGATCTTCAAAGAACGCGGATTGTCATATCCGACAACAAGATTTCCGTCCTCGTCTGCAATATACGGAACCTGAGCCTTCTCATCCCATATTCCGATGGTCTCCGAATCCTGCTTTATATCCTTATAGTCATTGAAGTTTGCATAACGGCCGGTTCCACGGCCATAGAACGGCATTCCCAGCACAAGCTTACCGGCAGGAACCCCGGCGGCCATATGAGCCCTTGCCGCCATATCCGATGTCATTCCTCCGCTGATTTCAGACTCATACAAAGCACTATGATGCCTTGGAGCGTTCGCCATGTCATAAGCCATTATGTTCACGAAATCGACATAAGGCTCCACAGCCCTGAAATCCACATAATCAGCTGACGCGGCGCTGGCAAATGTCAGAAGCAGATCGTTTCCAAGCACCTTCCTGAGGTCTTTCATCAGCTTCGTGAAATTATCGGTATCCTCCGGCGAGGATGATATTTCAGCTGCAGAACTTGTAGGATATTCCCAGTCGATATCTATTCCGTCGAGTCCGAATTCCCTGACCACTCTCAGGCAGTCATCCACAAATGATCTGCGAAGGTTCGCATCTGCTGCCATCTCGCTGAATCTTCCGCTTCCCCATCCTCCTATGGAAAGCATCACATTCAGATCCGGATTCATGGCCTTGAGACCTACCAGCATCTTCAGACGGTCCGGATTGTCTATATGCACTCCGTCAAAGCTGTCATTTACATGTCCGAAGGCATAATTGATATGGGTCATGCAGAACGGATCAGGAACGACATCACTCCATGACGTAACATACGCCACAACCACCTTTTCAGAATCGTTTTCCACAGGAAGCGAACATCCCGCAATAAAGAGAAGCATCATGACTGATGCCTTGAGAAGCTTTTTCATAGGCAACCGCTGTCTTGTTTTCGTAAAAATAGTGATTTTTGTCCACATATCAGCGGCTTATAAGAAAATACTTATTGATGCGTACTTTATAGTATATTGGATATCAAGTAGTTACAAATCAATTAGTGGGCGAAACTTCCCACCAACGTTACGTTATATTCCTGATATCAGCATATTAGGAAAAACATCAGAATGGACTGACAGTGCGGGTGCGGAATGATTCGCGGGCCTTACGGACATAAAGTCGCCTGACATCGGCCGGAAGATGCGATGCATTCACATATGCACGGGTCTGGTCAGGAATCTTTGCCAGCGCTGTGGCCAGAAGCCATGCCACGGCCATACGGACATAGTACGGGCTTTCGCCGAGGGCAGTTCCTTGCTTTATTGATTCGCTCTCTGCATCATGAACGGGCACACATCTGCCACCCTTCTTATAACACGAACGGATGCTGTCATAATCCAGTCCGTCCAACATCCGGCACACTTCAGGAAACCATTCTGCATCAAGGAAATGCACCATTGACATAACGATGGCAAATCGCACCTCGAATTCGTGTCCTGACTTCCAATATGGCTGCAGAAAGTCCCACAATCCGATTTTTGTGCATTTGATACCAGAGCGCAATGTTCTTGATTTTCGGGAAAAAGATATTCCCGGCAGATCCGAAGACCGGATTCCATCATCGACCCATTTCGCATTGCAGCAGAATGTATCGCATACCGCCCAGTTGTCCAGCACGGGAATATATTTCCGAAGCATCTCCGCGCGATCTTCCCATGAGACCTTCATCGCATTTATCATCAGGCCCCACACAACGGTTTCCTCATATGTCAGCCTGCTTCCATATATACCTGTACTCTCTGCTTCAGCTTCCTTTTCGAATCCCCGGATGATATCGGCTGCATCCTCCCTCTTCGCCAGTTCTTTTGCGACTTTCTTCATGTCCGGCACATGAAGTCCCATGATCCTCCTGCCCGGAAGAGCATTTATGATCCTTATATGTCCTTCACGGTATTTCGGCTCGGTCGCAAATCGCACCGACACCAGCGGCTGCAGCATTTCTTCTATCATATCTGACGGTTTTATAAAGTGATGTACCACGATTCGGCTGTTTTTTGGCACATCACTCCCAAATTTACGGGAAAACCTTCGATTTTCAGGGGTGTTGTACCAAATTTCCGCTATTTTTTGGTACATCGCTCCCATCTCACTATCTTTGATGACACATGACTCACATTTTTCATGAAAGAGGTAGCGTATGCATGCACGCCCTCGAAAGAAGCGATAAGTTAAGAAATGTTCAATAAAGTCAGAAATTGGAGCGGAGCGATAGCAAGTCCCCTCTCCGAGAGAGGGGATTTAGGGGAGAGGTAACGTAAACATATTTTCATATTGTGCACGCCCTCGAAAGAAGCGATAAGTTAAGGAAGTTCAATAAAGTCAGAAATTGGAGCGGAGCGATAGCAAGTCCCCTCTCCGAGAGAGGGGATTTAGGGGAGAGGTAACGTGAACATATTTTCATATTGTGCACGCCCTCGAAAGAAGCGATAAGTTAAGAAATGTTCAATAAAGTTATAAAGTCGAAAATATGAAAGTCATACTTGTAAACGGAAGCCCTCACAAGGAGGGATGCACATACACCGCCCTGACAGAGGTGGAAAAGGAGCTCAATGCGGCAGGTATCGAAACTGAAATCTTCTGGCTCGGAACAAAACCGATTTCAGGATGTCTCGGATGTGGAGCATGTTGCAGAAGAGGCCCGAACGGAGAAAAGCCAAGCGGACTCTGTGTCATCAACGACATAGTCAACGAATTCATAGCCAAGGCAAAGGAAGCTGACGGATTCATTTTCGGAAGTCCGGTACATTATGCCGCCCTTTCCGGAGCATTGACCTCGTTCATGGACCGTGCATTCTACGGCAAGGGCGCAATTTACCGCTATAAGCCGGCAGCGGGAATCGTCAGCGCTCGCCGAGGCGGAACCACAGCGGCATTCGACCAGATCAACAAATATTTTACAATATCGTCAATGCCTGTAGTTTCATCAAAGTATTGGAATATGGTACACGGCAGCACTCCTGAGCAGGTTCGTCAGGACGAGGAGGGAATGCAGGTAATGAGAGAGCTCGGCCGCAACATGGCATGGCTCCTCAAATGCATCGAGGCCGGCCGTGCCGCAGGCATCCCTGACCCTGTCAAGGAAAAACCCGTCATGACCAATTTCATCAGATAGACAATAAACACATCAGGGTCGGTAAAGCACCGGCCCTGAATTATTTATTTGATTTAACAATCAGTCAATTACGTATATATCTCATCTAATGAGTCTGACTGTGATCGTTCTTTCGTACAGATGAGGATATACCCTGTATGAGTCGAAGATTCCTCGTGCGGTACAGCCGACGCCGGAAGTCGCGTAATCGAGGTTGAATGTGATGTCATCTGTCTTATGCAGCTGATATGTATAGGCAGCCTTGGTAAGATTCTCTGTGGTGTAGTTGTAAGCGTTGAAATTGAAAGGTTCATCAACAGAGAATTCCACGCCCCTTCCTTCGGCATCAGTCATCCTTACCCACCTGTTGTCGGTTCTCAGACCATAGTCCTGAGGTATAAGATATGGCTCGTACATATCCTCGACCGTGGTGTTCCATATGCCGAGACGGTATCCGCTCTTACGGTCAGGATAGTTTGCCTGAGGACCTCTTCCATACCACTCCACATTGCTCAAAGAGCCGTCAAGACCAAAGGTGACACCTATGCGAGGAAGCCATGCCGGCATTGTTCCCTGAGGCTTGATGATGTGACGGACTGTCATTGTTCCGTCACCATAGACGATGTAACGCCATGTGCTTTCAAATCCGTCGAAAGACATTCCTCTGATATACTGGTCAAGCTGTCTGGTCTCTCCCTGACCTCCGTCAAGAAGCACGAGCTCACGCACATCCACAGCTGCCCCTCCCTCGAATTCACGTACATTCACCGATGCCAATGCATGACCCAGATTGTCAAGTCCCGCCGCATAATAATGCGCTGCAAGAACATTCGAATGGCCGACACCACCATATCCCGAGGCATTTATGGAACCTCCGCTGTATGCATTCCAGCCGTCAACCTCATTGGCAAGCGGTGCCCTCCATACATTCAGCGTCATAGGATCGGTAAGGATCTCACGGCCATCCGACACGATGGAAACAAGTTCACCTGTCTCAGAATCAAATGCATATGAGAAGCCCTTTCCTGAAAGAATCACCTTTCCGTCCGCCTTCGTGACAGCTACATCTCCTGTTTCACGACGAGGCTTTTCTGCCGGCTTATTCCAATCGGAGAGCTCGAACTGCTCCCAGGAAACCTCATATCCGGCCTTTGCCCACACCTCATCATTTCTGAGAACCGAGCTGATATCAAGCCTGTATTCCTTTCCCGGAACGATTGAAGGCTTCACATAAGGAATTTTATATATAGAACGTGTCAAAGGATCGATATCAAGATCCATGTCTCCTGATGCAACCACCTCATCATCGGCAGTGATCGCCCATGTAGTCCTGTAGAAATCTGCATTGATGAAATGATTCCTGTTCCATACCTCCACAATGCCGTTTTCAGGATCCAGAAGGCTGAATGAAAGAGGCTGTACGCTCTTCTTCATCTGCCACATTTCAGGCTGAGGAGTCCTGTCAGGCCATATGCTTCCGTAAGTTCTCGCACCTACTCCGTAAGACCAGAAGGTTCCGTCAGCCGTCTCCTCCTCAAAATCAAGCCAGAGAGCTGCATCTCCTGCATTGAATCCCTCCGAAGGAGTGACAGCCATATCGAATATACCGACATTGTCAATGATTGCATCGCAGGTATAGATAGTCTCCTGTCCGCATCTCTCCTCATCCCTGCCAATGCAGAGCGAAAGCGGAAGATTACGGATATTGCCGCTTGCAGGTCTGCTTCCGATCTCCTTGCCGTCAATATATACGGTCATCTTCGAACCGTCATAGACAGCTGTGACATTATGCCACCTGTCCTGCCAGTCAGAAGGAAGATCGACGGTCAGAAGCTCCCTGCGGCCTGTGTCGATATAGAAATCCATCTTGTCCTTTCCGACCTGTCTGAGGCCATACTGATTGCTTCCCTTATTGATCATATATCCGCCGCTCGCATTGTAGCTGCGAGGATATATGTCAAGTGTAAGTGTGAGTTTGTCGCCTGATATCTCTACATTGTCCGCATTATACACCTGCACCCACTGATCCTGCTTGTTGAGGTCTATAGCCTTGCCAGAAGGGCCTGACACAAGCTTTGCACGTCCCATGATGTTAGCCTGGGTATCATATGGAGACTTGTCTTTCAGAGCACGTACAGGCTGATCTATTCCGACGCTCACGAAATCCCAGAGAGCACCACCCATGAGGCTCGGATGATCATATATCTCGCTCCAGAAGTCATCCATTCCACCTCCACCGTTTCCGGCCACGGAAAGATATTCGTCCATGAAAGAAGGACGCTTGTCCTGAGGATTGAATCCATAGCGGAACTCATGTTCAATAGGTGAAGGATATCGTGGACCTACGATGTCCTCGGCAGGATGGACAGCGGCATTACCACCATACATCCAGAATCTGGTAGGATCATATTTCCTTCCTTCCGCCACGACTTCATTGATGAGAGGGCCCTCACCGCTTTCGTTTCCGGCACTCCAGAAGAGCACGCAAGCATGATTCCTGTCACGAAGCACCATTCTTCTGACTCTTTCCCTGTACATTTCGGTGAATTCAGGCAAAGAACTTACATATTCAGTCGAATGAGCCTCATCTCCTGTTTCATCGATCACGAAGATTCCGTATTCGTCAGCTATATCCAGATAACGGTTTACCGGTGGATAATGTGATGTCCTGACTCCGTTGAAGCCGAACTGCTTGAGGATCTCCATGTCACGTCTGATGACATCTTCGGTGATGACATGACCTGTTGCAGGATGCTGCATATGAGAACACTGTGCATTGACCTTGAGAGCTACACCATTGAGATAGAACACTCCGTCGATGATCTCGGTCTTCTTGAAGCCGATGCGCTTTGTGAGCTTATCGACAACCTTTCCCGAAGCATCGGTAAGGGTAAGGGTCATGTCATAGAGATCCGGGGTTTCCGATGTCCATTTGTCAGGAGACTTGACCAGAGAACTGAGATTCACAGTATGTCTTTCGCCTTTGCCAAGCTTGAACTGACTGCCGTTCATTTCAACGACCTTCTGACCGTTACGGCTTACATCCGCTGTTACGGCATAACCTGCGGACTGAGGCTCATAACCCTGCACATCCACCGCAATGCTCAGCTGGGAATCAGTATAGCTGCTGTCGAAATCAGTGATTACCTGCCAGTCAAAGATGCGGGCCTGAGGAGTTGCAAACACCCACACGTCGTCAAAGATACCTGCAAGTCTCCAATAGTCCTGAGTCTCAAGATAATAACCGTCACTATACTTCAGCACGAGCACTGAAAGAGAGTTCTTTCCCGGCTTCACATATTTGGTTATGTCATACTCCGCAGGTTCCTGAGCACCTTCATTATAACCCACCTGCTGTCCGTTGACCCATATGAATGATGCAGAGGCCACCTTTTCAAGACGGAGGAATATCCTGTCTGCCTTCCAGGATGAAGGAACTGTAAAACTGGTCCTGTATGCACCTGTAGGGTTGAATTCAGGAACATTCGGAACCTCGACAGCGAAAGGATCTGAACTTACGCCCGACAACTGATATCGCGCCCATCTCTTCTGCATCTCGCTTGCCGGAATCCTTCCGTCGATGACTTTCTGGAGGGAGTCACGCATTGTCGCAGGCAGAGTATTCGGAAAAGGAGTCGTCATGTTTCGGAAAAGAGGCTCGCCAAAGCCCTGCATCTCCCAATTCGAAGGCACGGCAATATCATCCCACTTCCTGTCGTTGAATCCTGTCCTGAAGAAATCGGAAGGAATCTCGGAAGGAGACTCCGCATATCGGAATTTCCATTTCCCGTTCAGCGAAATGCTCTTTTCAGGGATATGGTACGCTCTTCCGTCCTCCTGATTGAGTTCAAAGACATCAAGGTTTTCCACATAATAGGAAAGATCTTCAAGGAAAGGCTTGTCCTGTGCTGACAGAGAAACGGCAAGCAGCAGACAAAGTGCGGTCATTATGTTCTTCATATCTCAGTTATTAGCTTATACTTATACAAATATATGATAACTTGCCCACACGTCAAAAAGAAACGGCCCTCGCTGATGTGAGAGCCGTTTCAATTAGTATCAATTATAATTCATTAGTCTTCCTTCTCCTCCTCGAGGTAAGCCTTCAGGAGCTTCTCCTGTACATCACCTGGTACCGGCTGATAGTCAGCAAAGTCCATTGTGAATGTTGCGCTACCTGATGAGAGTGAGCTGAGGGTTGTAGAGTAACGGTAGAGCTCTGCAAGAGGAACACGAGCCTTGATGGTGCTGAATCCCTTGTCCTCGCCCATTCCCTCGATAAGGGCACGGCGGTTCTGGAGGTCAGACATACAAGCACCCATATACTCAGATGGAGTAAGTACCTCTACATTGTAGATTGGCTCCATGATCTTCGGACCTGCGATACGGAATGCCTCCTTGAAAGCATTGCGTGAAGCGAGAACGAATGAGATTTCATTTGAGTCAACCGGATGCATCTTACCGTCGTAAACATAAACGCGGATATCACGTGCAAGCGAACCTGTAAGAGGACCCTCGCTCATCTTCTCGTTGATACCCTTGAGGATAGCAGGCATGAAGCGTGCATCGATAGCACCACCGACTACGCAGTTGTAGTACTCGAGCTTACCGCCCCATGGAAGGTCATACTCTTCCTTACCCTTGATGTTGAGGACAACTTCCTTGCCGTCAACCTTGAAGCGGTTACCTGGATCAACACCCTCCTGATAAGGAGCGATAAGGAGGTGAACCTCACCGAACTGGCCGGCACCACCTGACTGCTTCTTGTGACGATAGTCTGCACAAGCCACCTTCGTAATGGTCTCACGGTAAGAGATCTTAGGAGCAGAGAACTCGATCTCGAGCTTGTTCTCGTTCTGGAGTCTCCACTTGAGAGTGTTCACGTGCTGCTCGCCCTGACCCTTGAGGATAGTCTGCTTCATCTCCTTGTGATACTCGATGATGTAAGTAGGATCCTCGGCAGCGATCTTTGCCATAGCCTCGCTCACCTTCTCCTCATCCTTTGCATCCTTAGCCTTTACAGCGCAACGATACTTGTAGTGAGGGAACTTGATGTCGAGATATGCGATTTCAGAACCTGGAGTGCAGAGAGTGACGTTTGTCTTTGCTGCGCGGAGCTTCACTGTACATCCGATGTCACCGGCTACGAGCTCAGTAACCTTCTCCTTCTTCTTACCGGCTACAGCATAGATGGCTGTGATCCTTTCCTTGTCACCAGTCTCAGGATTCTCAAGATCAGAACCCTCGACGAGCTTACCTGACATTACCTTGAAGTATGCAACCTCACCGAGGTGCTGCTCCACAGCTGTCTTATATATGAAGAGAGAAACAGGACCGTCCTGCTTGCACTCTATCTCTTTTCCGTCCTTTGTCACACCGATACGTTCAGCTGGAGAAGCTGCTGTACGGATTGTGAACTCCATGAGACGCTTTACTCCGATGTCCTTTTTTGCAGAAAGGCAGAATATAGGCATCACATCACCCTGACGGATACCGATACCGAGACCCTTTCTGATTTCGTCTTCTGAAAGGACTCCCTGTTCAAAGAATGTCTCCATGAGTGTGTCATCATACTCGGCAGCGCGCTCGATGAGTTCATTTCTGAGCTCCTCAGCCTCGTCTGCATGCTCTGCAGGGATCTCGAGATCCTCACGCTTTCCTGTATCACCTGCGAAACGGTAATACTTCATCTTGAGAACATCGATGAAACCGTCGAATTCAGTACCGGCGTTTACAGGATACTGAACCACTACAGGCTTGTTGCCGAATGCCTCTTTCATAGACTCGAGAGTGCCTTCCCAGTTAGCCTTCTCGCCGTCAAGCTGGTTTACAGCCACGATAAGAGGAATCTTGTATTCCTTTGCATAGCGTGAGAAGATCTGAGTACCAACCTCAACGCCCTGCTGTGCGTTCACTACGAGAACGCCTGTATCACATACCTTGAATGCAGAAACGGCTCCACCTACGAAGTCATCTGCACCCGGAGTGTCGATGATATTGAATTTTGTATCCATGAACTCAGCGTAAAGCGGAGTGGCATAGATAGATCTCTGGTTGATCTGCTCGATTTCGGCATTGTCAGAAACAGTATTCTTTGCCTCTACTGTACCTCTTCTGTCAATCACCTTACCTTCGTAAAGCATCGCTTCAGATAACGTGGTCTTACCTGACTTGGTGCTACCAAGCAGAACCACATTGCGGATGTTTTGAGTTGTATAAGCTTTCATCAGTCTTTGTGTTATTGTGTTTGTAATTATGTTCATTCAGTGTCATTTCTGACACATCCACGCAAATCTAATAAAACAATGTCACAATACCAATAAAAAGACGTATGTTTTTTATATCAAGGCAAGACAGAGTCTGTTTCAAGCAGTTCCACAATCTCCTCTGAAGACAGGCCCAATCTTTCATAAATCATATCCTCAAGCCCCGCAGAGGCCTTTCCCATGTGAATCTTCAATTCTTCCACCGCCGCGATCCTGCTCTTCACATCCAATTCCGATGATGCTATCATACAGAAGCAATCATAAGCTGTTTCAACATATCCTTCCATATCTGTCTGTTTTCCGCAAATCTGGTGTGTTTCGCCACAAAACCCAAACTTTTGTGACGAAATAACTGGAAAACAAGGCAGATTTTTCTCTTTTTTATAAGTTTTCAACTTTTCTTTAACAAGTTTTACTTGCGATTCTGCGGATTTTCTTGTTTATACCGCGTCCGGATATGGCATAATTTTGTCCATCCTCAGAAAATCAGATATGGACAACAGATCGATCAAGGAAAATATCCGCAGGATAAGGAAGTCCCGGAAGATGACTCAGGAAGATATGGCAGCCAGGCTGGACATATCCTTGACGGCATACAGGGATCTTGAGAGAGGCAGCACGAATATCATGAATGCCAACATCTTCAAGATCGCCGAACTGCTGGATATATCCGTTGAAGAACTGCTCCTCGGTTACAGGCCGGTCCAGGCCAAAGGAATACAGGTCGAAGATGTCCGTGCCGAATACGGCGGCCAGATAACTGTAATGGAGAGAAGGATCTCCGATCTGGAAAAACTGGTCTCTTCCCTCGAAGAAACCATCATCACAAAGAACGAAATAATATCAATGCTCAAGAAAAAGCTTGGCGAGGTTGAATAGATTGTGTATTTCTTCGCGGACGGTCTCGAGACCACGACGGTAGCAAAGATTGCATTTTTCTTTGCTGATGTCGACGCCTACATAGATTTTATTCATAACTTGCACTGCTTTTTAAGTGGACAGTGGACCGTCGATCTGTCACCTACAAAC
>JAFSBV010000012.1 GCA_017437125.1 Bacteroidales bacterium
AGACTCCAACGACCTATAACCTTACCTCGTTATCGGGTAATGATTTGAAAACCGTTCGCCCTCATTACCTTTCATTTCCTTGCACTTTCGCATCGGCGAGGCTTTCATCAAAAGTCCTCATAAGTCATTGAGCACCAGTGCCGCCATCATTATTTTCCCTCATTCGTTAGATTTTTCCAGAGATATTTGCTATATTTGTGATATGGATACACACGTAGTGATAATGGCCGGCGGCATCGGAAGCCGTTTCTGGCCGATGAGCACACCGCAGCTGCCTAAGCAGTTCGTGGACATAATGGGTACAGGCCGCACTCTGATACAGATGACTGCAGACAGATTTGCTCCCTTATGTCCGGAGGAGAGCCTCTGGGTGGTGACCGGACGCAGATATGTGCAGTTAGTTAAGGATCAGCTGCCAGATATTCCTGAAGATCATATCATAGCCGAGCCTGAAGCAAGAAGCACGGCTCCATGCATCGCATATGCCTGCTGGAAGATAAGGATGCACTATCCTGATGCCAATATCGTGTTCACTCCTTCAGATGCGCTTGTCATTGATGTTACGGAATTCCGTCGCGTGGTGTGTGCAGCTCTTGATTTTACCGCCGGACAGAACCGTATCGTCACCATAGGAATAAAACCGAGCCGTCCTGAAACAGGTTACGGCTACATCGAGGAAGGTCCTTCTGTGGAGGGAACCGAACTTCTTGAAGTGAATTCATTCCGTGAGAAACCGTGCCTTGAAGTGGCCAGAAGCTATCATGAAAGCGGAAGATATCTGTGGAATGCGGGAATTTTCGTCTGGAATGTGAATACCATCACTCAGGCCTTGAGGCAATATGCTCCGTCCATTGCGGCTGTCATGGATGAAATGGCGCCTTCATTCTATACTGAAAAGGAAGAAGAGGTTGTGGCCGGACTTTTCCCTCAATGCGAGAAGATATCCATCGACTATGCCGTAATGGAGAAGGCAGACTGCATATATACCCTGCCGGCGGATTTCGGATGGAGTGATCTCGGCACATGGGGCTCGCTACGTTCGCTCATGCCGTGTGACGGGGATGGCAATGCAGTTGTCGGGAATGATGTGCGTCTGTATGACAGCAGAGGCTGTATCGTTCATGCTCCTGAACTCTCCAAGGTAGTTGTCCAGGGACTTGAGGGATATATAGTGGCTCAGCATGGTGACAGACTCCTTGTCTGCCGTCTTGACAGCGAGCAGAACATTACGAATTACGCGAAGGACTGATATGGCAGACAATTATCTTGAAAAGAAATACGAAGACCTCCAGGCCAGAAAGGCAAAGGAGCAGCGTGCAAGGCAGATAGCCTGGAAGAAGCGTATGGACGCTTACAGGAAAAAGCTTGCCGAATCAGAGAAAGAGCCTGCGCCAGAGGCCGAGAGGCCATCTGCGGACGGGAGCGAGAAGCATCCATGTGAAGGAATATAGTTTCCACACGAAGCTGTCTGATGTCCAGATGCGGCCTTTTCTGGTTATGCTGTACATTATGCCGATGATGTTTTCCATCGTGGCGGTTTCTGTAAATCCGATATTTCCGTCTCCCAGAAGGGTGACGGTTTTTTCCTTCCTTGCGATTATGCGGTGGATCAGATAATTGTTCCTGCTGTCCTTTACGAGGGCTACGCAGCCCTTCCTGATATCTTCATCCTTCCATGGTCCCAATGTCATCTGGTCACGCATGCTGACAAGGAACGGATTCATGCTGTTGCCCTTTACCGTAAGGGTCACGGTCTTGCCTTCGGAAATCAGTTCCCTGATTTCTTCCATCATTATGGCCTTGTCTTTTACGATTGTCTTCATACTCTGCAAAAATACGGAGAAAAATCACTATCTTTGAAAAATATATGAAAAATTCTTACAGATTTAAAGTGGCCGGCCATCTCTTTGAGGCCGTTTTTCCGGAAGGTACGCCTGCAGAGGATTATCTGCAGCCATATATGCCGTTTCTGAGTGATGATGAGGGGGAACTTCTTTATTCTCTCAGAGTAGAGTATTCGGATGATCTGAAGGCATTGCAGCCCGGTACTGTGAAGGAGTGTCTCAATGACGAGGCTCCATACTTCTGGATGTTTGACAAGGACGGGAAGTATAACTTCGGCTTTTCCTATTCCAAGTCAAAGCCAGACTGCCTGGTCTTTGCCACAGACGATTTCAGCAGCTGTGTGGTGTATGTACGATCTTCCGATGCAGAAAGGTTCACGGAATTCTCGCTCAGCAATGCGATGATGCTCATGTTCACCTTCCGTACCAGTCCTTATGATACGCTCATGACCCATGCATCCGTAATAAAGCACGACGGGGGAGGATATATGTTCCTCGGCCGCAGCGGAACCGGAAAAAGCACGCACAGCCGTCTCTGGTTAAACAATATCGATGATACGGAACTTCTGAATGATGATAATCCTGTCATCAGGATGGTTGACGGTACAGCATATATCTATGGCACTCCTTGGAGCGGAAAGACTCCGTGCTATAAGAATGATGTCGTTCCATTGAAGGCTGTGGTACGCCTTTCACAGGCTCCTTATAATAAGATATCCCGTCATTCTTCGCTTCAGGCTTATGCTTCCCTCATGCCGTCATGCTCATGCATGAGATGGGACAGGGCTTCTGTTTCCGCTCTTCATGAGACGGTGGAGGCTGTGATCTCGAATGTGAAATGCTGGCATCTTGAGTGCCTTCCTGATGCGGAAGCGGCAAGGGTATGCCACGAAGCGGTGACACGATAGTTTGTACGATGAAATATTTCAGGTGGTTCATAAAGGCTGTACGACCGTATTGGCTTCAGCTGTCGGCAACGGTTCTCTGTCATGTCCTTATAGCAGGATGTGCCATAGGATTCATATTTGTCAGCAAGAAGCTTGTTGATGTGGCAGTTGCTGTCCTTTCCGGTAGTGGGGAGGCTTCCGATCTGATGTTCTGGGGCTCTGCCATGATCATCATCGTACTGTCACGTATCCTTCTCAATGCAGTCAAAAGCTATCTTCAGACCATCACGGATGTAAAGCTGAAGAACAGTCTCCGCAGGAGGATATTCGACATTCTTCTGCACCTTCAGGCAGATGGTGTGAGAAAACATCATTCCGGAGATGTCCTGAACCGTATGCTTGAGGATGTCAGATCCGTGTCATCCGTCTTTGCCATATCCATTCCGAATCTCGTCGGAATCGTGCTTCAGTTCACTTCGGCATTCATATTTCTCCTTTATCTGGATCTCAGACTTGCGGTGCTTGTCATCGTGATAGTTCCTGTCGGACTTGTTGTGGGTAAATTCATAACCAGACGTGTCCGCACACTGACTACTGATATAAGAAAGAGCGATTCAAAGGTTCAGGAGCATCTTCAGGAAAGCATCCAGCATCTGACTCTTCTCCAGTCTCTTGAATATACTGATACCAGCGCTTCCGAACTGGCCGTTCTTCAGGATAATCTTTATGGCAATGAGGTACGAAGGACAAGATTTAGCGTCATTTCCCGGATCTGCATATCCCTTGCCTTGCAGGCCGGCCATGTGATGGCCTTTCTCTGGGGTGTTGTCGGCATCAGCCACGGTACGGTGACATATGGTATGATGACAGCCTTTCTTCAGCTTGTAGGACAGATACAGCGTCCTCTCGTGGAGATGGGATCCCAGCTGCCTGCAATAATTCATGCTCTGGCTTCCATTGACCGTATTATGGAGCTTGAGGCTCTGCCGAGGGAGGAATCGGATGAATCGATCCTTCTGGAGGGAACTGCGGGAGTGCGTATCGAAGGAATCTCGTTTGCTTATCCTGAGTCTGTACGCAAGGTACTTGATGACTTTTCTTGGGATTTCAGACCTGGCAGCAAGACTGCTGTTGTCGGCCCAACGGGCATCGGAAAGACTACATTGATCAGGATAATGATGTCCCTTCTCAAGCCGCAGGAGGGCAAGGTGATGCTTTATACTTTGTCCGAGTCCCGGGAAGCGTCTCCTGCTGTAAGATGCAATATGGTATATGTTCCTCAGGGAAACAGCCTTTTCAGCGGAACCATACGTGAGAATCTTCTTATGGGCAATCCAGACGCTTCGGAGGAGGAAATGAATACTGTCCTGAAAACAGCAGCGGCTGATTTCGTGTTCTCTCTTCCTGACGGACTTGATACCCAATGTTTCGAGGCCGGAGCTGGATTGTCTGAAGGCCAGGCCCAGCGTATAGCGATAGCTCGTGCCCTTCTGCGTCCGGGAACCATTCTCCTTCTTGATGAATTCAGTTCGGCCCTTGATGCCGAAACGGAAAACCTCATGCTTGAGCGTCTGACATCAAGTCTATCGGACCATACGATGATATTCATCACTCATCGTGAGAAGATCATCGACTATTGCGATTCCGTTCTCCGTCTTTCCTAAAACAAAACATGACATAAAAAAGGCAGTCACCTGAATGACTGCCTTTTATTGTATCTGATCGTTATCGATTAGAGCTTTGGACCAGCTGCTACGAGAGCCTTACCGAGGTCGTTTCCAGTGAACTTGTTGAAGTTCTTGATGAAGCGGCCAGCGAGATCCTTAGCCTTCTCCTCCCACTGAGCTGCCTCAGCGTAAGTGTCGCGTGGGTCGAGGATTGCAGGATCAACTCCTGGGAGTTCTGTAGGAACTACGAAATCGAAGTAAGGGATAGTCTTGGTAGGAGCCTTGTCGATAGAACCGTCGAGGATAGCGTCGATGATTCCTCTTGTATCCTTGATAGAGATACGCTTGCCTGTACCGTTCCATCCTGTGTTCACGAGGTATGCCTTAGCACCAACCTTCTCCATTCTCTTAACGAGCTCCTCACCGTACTTTGTAGGGTGGAGTGAAAGGAATGCTGCACCGAAGCAAGCTGAGAATGTAGGAGTAGGCTCAGTGATACCGCGCTCTGTACCTGCGAGCTTAGCAGTAAATCCTGAAAGGAAGTAGTACTGAGTCTGCTCAGGAGTAAGGATAGATACTGGAGGGAGAACTCCGAATGCGTCAGCTGAAAGGAAGATAACCTGCTGAGCGTGAGGACCCTTTGAAGGAACAGCGATGTTGTTGATGTGGTTGATAGGGTAAGAAACACGTGTGTTCTCAGTCACGCTCTTGTCAGCGAAGTCGATCTTACCGTTTGCATCAACTGTAACGTTCTCAAGGAGAGCATCTCTCTTGATGGCGTTGTAGATATCTGGCTCAGACTCTGGGTCGAGGTTGATTACCTTTGCGTAGCAGCCGCCTTCGTAGTTGAATACGCCCTCGTCATCCCAACCGTGCTCGTCGTCACCGATGAGGAGACGCTTAGGGTCAGTTGAAAGGGTAGTCTTACCTGTACCTGAAAGACCGAAGAAGATAGCTGTGCTTGTACCTTCCATGTTTGTATTTGCAGAGCAGTGCATTGAAGCGATGCCCTTGAGAGGGTTGTAGTAGTTCATGAGTGAGAAGATACCCTTCTTCATCTCACCACCATACCATGTGTTGAGGATAACCTGCTCGTTAGTCTTGATGTTGAATACAGTAGCAGTCTCAGAGTTGAGGCCGAGCTCCTTGTAGTTGTCAACCTTTGCCTTTGCAGCGTTGAATGAAACGAAATCAGGCTCACCATAGTTTGCAAGCTCCTCCTCTGTAGGACGGATGAACATGTTCTTTACGAAATGTGCCTGCCATGCAACCTCCATGATGAAACGTACCTTAAGACGTGTAGCCTCGTTAGTACCGCAGAATGTATCAACTACATATAGCTTCTTAGCTGTGTTGAGCTGCTTGATGGCCTTTGCGCGGAGGTCCGCCCAAGCTTCCTCAGAACATGGCTTGTTGTCATTCTTGTACTCCTCTGAAGTCCACCATACAGTGTCCTTGCTTGCCTCGTTCATCACGAAGAACTTGTCCTTAGGAGAACGTCCTGTGTAGATACCAGTCATCACGTTGATGGTATCAAGCTCTGTAAGCTGGCCTTTCTCGTATCCCTCGAGGCTTGGATCTGTCTCCTCAGCGAAGAGAACCTCGTAAGATGGGTTGTGAAGGATTTCCTTCACGTCGGTAATACCGTACTTGGTCAAATCAATTGTGCTCATAATTTTTATAAAAATATTTAAGGTTTAACTAATATTCGTATATCCGTGCAAAAATAAGATTTTTTTACGATTCATCAAACTCTGCCGCGAATATTTTCATTACATTTGCCGCACAATATATGCCTGCACTCCCGATAGTGCTCCAATGGCATAAAAAACGGTCGGAATGAGCAATGATGGAAGAATGAAACCTGTCGAAGTCCTGAATGAATATTGGGGCTATGACTCTTTTCGCCCGAAGCAGGAAGACATTGTCAATGCTGCTTTGGACGGAAGGGATGTGCTTGCTATTCTTCCGACAGGAGGAGGAAAGTCCGTGTGTTTCCAGGTGCCGGCGCTGATGCGTGAGGGAATAGCCTTGGTCATCACTCCTCTCATAGCCCTGATGAAGGATCAGGTGCAGAACCTGAACAGCCGTGGCATCAAGGCCTTGTGCGTGAATGCAGGCATGGGACGTCGTGAGGTGGAGCTCGCATTGAATAATGCGGCATATGGAGATTTCAAGTTTCTGTACCTGTCTCCGGAGCGTCTCGGTACTTCGCTTTTCCAGAATTATGTCAAGGAGATGAACGTCAGTTTCATCGTTGTCGATGAAGCACATTGCATATCACAATGGGGATATGACTTCAGGCCGGATTATCTTCAGATAGGAAAGCTGCGTGATATCGTCAACGCTCCTGTGATAGCCTTGACAGCTACCGCAACACCTCAGGTCGCGGAAGATATCATGGAAAGGCTCGGATTCGGGGATAAGCTGCTGATAAAGAGCGGATTCGAAAGGCCTAACCTTTCTTATATTGTCCGTCGCTGCGACGACAAGATGGGACAGCTTCTGAACATATGCTGCAGTGTCGAAGGGACGGGAATCGTATATGTCAGAAGCAGGAAGAAAACGGAAGAGCTTGCCGCATTCCTGAACTCGAATGGTATGGCTGCGTCCTTCTATCATGCCGGCCTCGGCCCTGATTCACGATCTGAAAGGCAGGAACAGTGGAAGAAGGGCAAGATCAGGGTGATGGTATGCACGAATGCTTTCGGAATGGGTATAGACAAGCCGGATGTGCGTTTTGTCGTGCATTTCGATGTGCCGGACAGTCCGGAGGCATATTTTCAGGAAGCAGGCAGGGGAGGACGAGATGGAAAGAGGAGCTTTGCCGTACTTCTCTGGAATGAAACGGACATAAGAAGGCTGCATCAGATCGCTACCGTATCTTTCCCTTCGCTGGAATATATGGAAGATGTCTATCATAAGGTACATACATTCTATGAGATACCGTATGATGACGGTGCCGGAAGGCAGCTGAAGTTTGATCTTGAGGAATTCTGCCGTCATTTCAAGCTTCAGAGGCAGGCTGTTTATTATTCTCTTGTCTATATTGAAAGAACAGGGCACTGGACCCTTTCCGAGGATGTTGACATCTCCACCAAGGTGCAGATGAGGGTGGACCGTAATGAACTGTATGATATAGAATTGCCTGATCCTTTGATGGCAAGGCTGATAGAGGTGCTTATGAGAAGATATACCGGACTTTTCTCATATCCTGTGCCTGTTGATGAGGAATATGTCGCATCTGCAATCGGAGTCAGTGTGCCGGTTTTCCGCCAGCTTCTGTACAGGCTCTCGCTTGAACATGTGATAAGATATGTTCCGAATGATCATGCTACCGTCCTCTTCCTTCATCACGAACGCCTCAGACCTAAGAACCTCAATCTGGATCCGGAGAGGTATGCATTTCTTAAGAAGTCATATGAGGATCGGGTGGAAAAGATGATTGGCTATATCAGCGAGGACGACATATGCCGGAGTTCATATCTGCTTGAATACTTCGGACAGACTGAAAGTACCGATTGCGGAACATGTGACGTCTGCCGCTCGGCCAAAAGAAAGCCTGCCGCATCTGAAGACACGGCAGACCTGTTGAAATCTTTTATAAATGAGGATAGATCAGGAACTTACACTTTGGATGATGTCGCAATGCATTTTGCATCGCCGGAACAAGAGGCGTCTCATGACTTCAAGGCCATATTACGCCGCCTTATCGATGAAGGGGCGGTTCCTCCTCCGGTAGCTTAGCTACTCGGTTTCCTCCATGAACTTTTCCTGTTTGAGATAGGCTATGCCTTCTTCCACGAACTTGTAGCCCGAAGACCCGGGCTTGCCCACCTTCAGATATCGTTCATAATATTCAAGCGCCTTGTCGAATTTCTTGAGCCTTTCATAGCAGTAACCTATTGATGACAAGGCTGATATGTTCTTGGGATTGTATCTATAGCTGAGTTCGTAATATTTTATCGCTTCTTCATATTCCTCCACTCTATGTCTTGCCATGGCCATGCTTCCGTAAATGTTGTGCATCATGGAAGGGGATGGCTTGAGCATATCCAGTGCTTTTGCATAAAGTCTCTCGGACTCAGGATTCAGACTGTAGTCTTCCATCCTTGTCCTGACTGGCATATGACTTTTCGCGTGGGCAAGCTGATATACAAGCGTGACATCCGATGAATCGATCTGGTATGCGGTTTCCAGTTCCTTGACTGCCCTTGGCCAGTTGTCCATCATGTAATGGTTCAGGCCGAGATAATAATACACGGAATATGAGTCGTCACCCAGTTCCCTCTGATGTTCGAATGTTTCGATGGAGAGGGGATAGCATTCCTTGAGATGGAGGGCGAGACCATAGATGGGGAGTATAGTCATATCGTCCGGAGCATCTTCCAGATGGTTGCGTGTCATTTCTATTACCGGATCATATTGTTTCGCGGCAAGGAGTATGTCGGCCTTCTTGCTTATGGTGGATGTATGTCCCGGCCTGCGCGCAAGCACATGGTCATAATATACGAGAGCGGAATCGGCCTTGCCGAGGTTCTTGTATCCGTCTCCGATCATGGAAAGTATTTCGGTTATGCTGTCCTTCTGTATTATGTCCATGCAGACGGATATGCTCTCGCCGTACTGCTTCTCACGATAAAGGATCCTTGCCTGGCAGATCTTGAAATAGATGTTGTCCGGCTGCATTCCTGACAGCAGGGAGTATAGCCTGAATGCATCCTCCGTATTTCCTGTCTGGGTGTGGCATTCCGCAAGCTCTGCCATGAGCTCGATATTATACTGGTCGATATGCAGTACTTCCGCCAATGCCGAGGCAGCCTCTTCGGCACGGTACAGCTTGCGCAGGCACCGTGCCTTCTGAAGAGCCAGACCTATACTGTCGGCATTCTCTACCGCCATCAGACTGTCGATTACATGTACTGCCGTTCTGTAATCATAAACGTTCAAAGCTTTCTGGAGCCTGTCCTGAGCATGGCAGTTCATGACACCGGCCAGTATGATCACGGCAGTTATGGAATAAAGCAGTCTCATGATTCCGTGATTTATTTGAGTTTGAAGATTACAGGGAAAGTGTATGTTACAGGAACAACATTTCCTTTCGACTGTCCCGGAGTCCATCTCGGTGATTGTCTGACGACTCTCAGAGCCTCATTGTCTAAAAGAGGGTCAACACCTCTGAGCACCTTTACATCAGTGACCATACCTGTCTCGCTTACGGTGAAACTGAGGGTCACTCGTCCTTGAATGTTCTTGTCATGAGCTTCTTTAGGATAAACAAGGTTCTCATTCACCCATCTTGAGAAATTGTTTGCATCTCCTCCCTGAAACGTAGGCTTCACTTCGACGAGCTGGAAAGGCAAGCTCTCACGTGGCGAGATCTGTATTCCGCTGATCTCCTTGTTCACATTCATGTTCCGGATGCCTTCCTTGAGAAGTTCTACCGTTCTGGCGTCAGTGTCTGCGGTGTAAGTGATGTTGATCGAAATCTCTCCCGAATGGCGTGCTGCGTTGATGATGTTCTCCACCTGTGATATCCCGAAATCCCTGAGGGTCGCGTCGAGATGTCCGTCAGACGAAGTGATGTGAGCGTTGCAGTTGGCGAATATAAGTTCGAAAGGAATAGGCTGCTCTTCTTCTTCCGTGCCGGCGTTGCTGTTGGAGCAGCAGCACATCGCTCCGATGAGTGCCGGTACGCAGAGTATGTAAGCCAGTCTCATCCATCTGTTGGTTTTGTTCTTGTGCATCATTGTAATACGGTTTTTAAGTTTCGAGTGATTGAAGCCGTTGGCCAATTGGAAGCGTTTCGCTCCCACAGCTTTCTTCACCAGAAGTAGTTGATATTGTGTTGCATCGATGCCTTTGTTGATTGTGAGCTCGTCAGCTTCATATTCATGAAGCATCTTGAGTTCGGTTCGTGCTATCCATATTATAGGATTGAACCAGTGCAGCGTCGTAACCGCTGTAAATGCCATGAGATCAATGGAATGACTGCATCTTACATGCATGGTCTCATGTGTCAGGATTGCCGGATTCTCCTCCAGATCCTTTCTGCTGATGATTATCGAACGTCCCCAGCTGAATGATGGAATTGCCTGGTCAATGACCTTGATTTTCATTCCTTCGGACATGATGCCAGGAGCGGATTTCATCAGTCTGCGCATACGGATATATGACACCATCGTCGTCGTGAATGATATAAGTGCTCCTGCAATGAAAATGATGTCAATTGCGTGCAGGGCTCTTCCGGGTGCTTCTCCTGCTGTGACGACAGCACTTTCGAGAACGGTTTCCCCTGAGGTCAATGCGTTCTCGATTGCCATGATAGGAGCATTCACTGAAATCCCGGCCGGTAGTTCTATATTCATGAACGGCAGGACCATGCATATGATTGTGCCGGCGATGAATGCAATGCGGTTGAACCTGAAGAATGTAGTCCTTCTCATCACGAGCATGAAGAAGGAATAGAACACCGTCAGGAACAATGTGCTTTTTATGATATATAAGATGAGTCCGGTCATCATTTGCGACGTTTTTCGATTTCAGCGATAAGTGCCTTTAGCTCGTCGAGATCCATCTTTTCTTCCTCGACGAACTGTGATACGACACTTGCATATGAATTGTTGTAATACTGCTGCACGACTGTGCTTATTGTTGCTCCGCTGTATTCCTTTTCCGAGATGACCGGAGTATATATGAATGTGTTTGCGATAGGCTTGCGGGTCACAAATCCCTTGTCTTCGAGAAACTTCACCTGCGTTGCTACAGTGTTGTAGCTTGGCTTGGGCTCGGGTATATAATTGAGAATATCTCTGATGAACATCTCCCCGTGCTCCCAGAATATGGTCATTATTTCTTCTTCTTTTGCTGTAAGTCTCTGTTTCATAGCGCTTTGATTGAATCAGTCATTTTATTTACCGATACAAAGATAGTAATAATAAATTAAACTCCTAATATTGTTAGGAGTTTTTCTAAAATTATTAGGAGTATTCTGCTTGTGAAAGATTATTCCAGAATCAGGCCGTCATAAGCTGGAAGGATACCTTCCGGAAGTTCTGCCGCCAGTTCGTTATAGCATGGCAGCTGGTGGGAAAGATGAGTAAGCCATGAATGCTTCGCTCCGACGCGCTGAGCCACTTCCACAGCCTCCTCAAGTGAGTAATGCGATATGTGCCTGCCATATTTGACACAGTTTATTATGAAATGGTCCAGTCCCTTCAGTTTTTCGAATTCCTCCTCCGGAATATGATTCATGTCCGTGCAGTAGGCGATGTTTCCGAACCTGTAGCCGAGAACCGGCAGTTTGTAATGCATTCCTCTGATAGGGATGATTTCTGTACTGTGGACCGGATCGTCCTGTCCTTCCATTGAATATACATAGCCCTTTCCCGGTTCCCATGACAATACTTCGTATGGGCCTCCGCATTTCAAGACGAAAGGCTTTTCATCAATGATATGCACATGCCATTCCGGTGCTCCCGGATATTTCTTTTCTGCAAAGGCATATGAGTATTCCAGCCTCAGGGAATCCTCCACGTACTTTTCGCAATATATCTCGGATGCCCTCTTTTCTATATAATTGAATGCCCTTATGTCATCCAGACCTCCAGTATGATCCTTGTGATTGTGGGTCAGGAGTATGGCATCCAGATGGGACACTCCTTCACGAAGCATCTGCTGTCTGAAGTCCGGACCTGCATCTATAAGTATCTTCAGGCCGTCGTATTCGATCAGGGCGCTTGCCCTGAGTCTCTTGTCTCTGGGATCTCTGCTTCTGCAGACTTCACATCCGCAGCCTATCATCGGCACACCCTGCGATGTTCCTGTCCCGAGAAATGTCAGTCTTGCCTTTTTCATATGATGACATCTGTAATCTTACCTATGAGCTCAGGATCGTATGGTCTCGATACCCTTATATAATTACCGGTATATCCTTCCATCTGTCCCTTCTTGTCCGTACTCTCGAAAAGGACCTTCTCGGCTACGCCCTTGTTGGCCTCTATGAATCCCTTATGCAGGCTGACGCAGAGATCTTCCAGCATCTGGACCCTCTTGGTCTTTATGCAGTCCTGAACCTGATCCTTTCTTTCTGCTGCCGGAGTGCCGGCGCGGCGTGAGTATGGGAAAATGTGAATGAAGGCAGGACGTATGACGTCACGGAGGAAATTGTATGTCTCCATGAAAAGTTCATCGGTTTCGCCGGGGAATCCTACGATCACGTCAATGCCGAAGAATACTTTCGGTCCTCCTGGAACTTCAGTCTTTTCCCTGATATACCGTATCTTGTCCGCAAAAGCCGCAGTGTCATATCTTCTGCCCATTTCCTTGAGAATGGTGTCGCAGCCTGACTGAAGCGGGATATGGTAGTGGGGGAGGAACTTCGTTCCGGATGTGATCCAGTCGATCATTTCCTCGGTAAGCAGATTCGGCTCTATCGAGGAAATCCTGTATCTCTCGATGCCTTCCACATCATTCAGCTCCCTGATAAGTTCGAAGAATGTCTCGCCTGTGGTCTTTCCGAAATCTCCGGTGTTCACTCCTGTGATGACTATTTCCTTTATTCCTTCTGCAGCTATGGCCTCGGCCTGAGGTATGATCCCGGCAATCGGAATGTTGCGGCTTTCACCTCGGGCATATGGAACCGTACAGTAATGGCATTTGTAATCGCAACCGTCCTGAACCTTCAGGAATGATCTTGTCCTCTCACCGCTGGAATAGGCAGGGAAGAATGTTGACGTACCGAGTCCGCAGCATTCCTCTCCACGAACTGACGAGAGGATTGTGGGCACGATACGGCTTTTTTCAGTCGCTCCAAAAACGCAGGTCACGCCATCGATCGCTTCGATTTCGGCCTTCTTGAGCTGGGCATAGCAGCCTGTGACGAATATGAGGGCTTCAGGATTCTGACGGTGAAGCTTTCTGATGATGTTGCGGCTTTTCTTGTCCGAATGCTCGGTGACCGTACATGTGTTTACCAAGAATATGTCTGCTCCCTTGCTCCATGGAACGGCCTCGAATCCCTCCTTCAGAAGCTCCCTCTCATAAGTGGAAGTCTCGGCATAGTTCAGCTTGCACCCCAATGTGATAAATGCAATTCTTCTCATATTCCTATCTGTTAGAATACAGGGTTACTCTTGACCACTGGGCTACTCCATCGACCGGAGGCCTCTTCTTTGATACCCTTACCGAAAACGAGAGAAGCTGAGGAAATCTTTCTTCGATTTCCTTTACTATCCTGCCAGCAACGTTTTCCAGAAGTTCTGAAGGGATTGACATTTCTTCGGCGATGATGTCATAGATATCACCATAATTCAATGTGTCGTTCAGGTTGTCGCTCACCGCGGCTGCGGACAGATCCAGCTCTCCGCGGAAATCCACTGTAAAGAAATTGCCTTTGACCTTTTCCTGTTCGAGGCATCCGTGGTATGCCTTGAACTCCATTCCTTCAAGCTCTATAGTTCCAATATTGTTCATATCCTTATGCTAAGATGAGAAATACACATGGCCTCTTTCCGATGGAAAGTCCTTCCTTCTTCCACTCGCTGACCTTCTTTGTCCTGATATATGCATCCGGCATCGTTATGTTGGCGGCTACGCATACTCTTGTCGATGCTCCGCATACGGCAAGAATATCAGCAAAGAGAGAATCATTCCTATATGGAGTTTCAATAAGTATCTGAGTCTGTCTCAACTGTCCCGATATCTTTTCCAGAGTCCTCAGACGGCTTCTTCTTTCCTCTGTCTTTGCCGGGATGTATCCGCAGAATGCAAAGGACTGGCCGTTGAGGCCAGATGCCATGAGGGCGAGCATAAGTGATGACGGACCGGTATATGGAACCACCTCGATGCCGTTCCTGTGAGCAAGAGCGACAAGCTGCGCCCCCGGATCAGCTACGGCTGGAAGTCCGGCCTCCGATATCAGCGCCACATCATTTCCGTTGTCGAACAGTCTCAGATATCCTTCTATCTCAGCCTGGTCCGTATGTTCGTTGAGTTCATGAAATTCAAGCTCTCCAATCTTTCCCTTCAGTCCGGCACGTGAAAGGTATCTCCTGGCCGTGCGTACTTCTTCTACGACAAAGGTCCGGAATCCCTTGAGAGAATCCAGAACCGGGGCCGGTATGACTTCTGCCGGATCATTGTCACCGAGCGGTGAGGGTATCAGGTAAAGTTTTCCTTTTGTATCAGTCATTTTTTCAATCGTTGTTTTCATCGGTTATCTTCAGTTCTACCTTTTCTCCGTCGAGAATAGCCTGCTGTTCAGCGAGTTGTGCCTCCTGACGTTTCTTACGGCTTGAGAATATGTTCCTGAAGAACTGTCTCATGCTGTTGAACTCAGTCTGGTATGTAAGTCCGACACCATTTCTCTGCGAGTTGTCAAGATAGTTCGAATACAGGTCAGCAGAGTGGGAGAACAGGTTGAGTCGGAATGCACCGGATCTGTCGAGCTTTATCTCGATGTCCAGGTCTCCTACAACATCGTTCTGATTGGTGCCGCTTGTGTTGTATTCCTTGTTTCCGATATTTCCGTTTACCACGACCCTGTTGTTGAAGAGTTGTGTAGATACGGCCACATCGAATATGTCGGTTCCCTTGTCGCTCGGCTGGTATTTCAGACCAAGGTCGAGAGGGATATCCAGCTTGTGAAGTATGTTGCTGAGCTGATTGGCCATCGCTTCCGTCACATTCGAATACAGCATGGATGAGTTGTTCGCGATTCCGGATTGCTCGTCAGGAAGGAAGCTGTTTGTGAGAAGAAGTGACAGGAACTGTTTCTGTACCTTGTCTTCCGTACTCAAGGCGCTTTCAACCCTTGACTTCACCATAGGATTCAGATCCGGAATCTCGATCGAGAACTCCAGACGAGGATTGCTGAGCCTGTCTGTAATCGTTATTCCGCATTCCACGTTTCTTCTGTTGGCGACGGAATTATCATCGGACAGAAGTGCGGCCAGCGATGCCTTTGTGTTATAAACCGCATCGATGTTCAGCGTACTTGCCATTATGTCTCCGCTGAAGCTGATGGAACTGCCGTCCAGAATATCGAATTCCCTGCTTACAAGACCAAGGGCAGAGAAATTGTATTTACCTCCGGTGAGAGTATAGTCTCCATTGATGCTGAACAGATCGTCTCCGACTTCAAGCTCAATAAGACCGTTGCCTCTTCCGGAAAGAACATTTCCGCTGGCCTTGTCTATCTCGACGAATGCTTCGATATTAGGTGATGCATCAATACGTAACTTTACAAGGAAGTCGCTCTGGCTCTTCTCCTTGTACGAAAGCCTTGCCCTCATGGCCTCGTAAGGGTCTATATATATGTCCTTCTTCGGCTCCATGAACTTGAGGAGGTTTGTCGAGCCTCCGGATGTCGCAGCACCGCTCATAGGGATGTGGAGCTGTCCGCTTTTTGCCGTGACAGCATCTGCGGCAAGGACAAGCGAATTGATAGGACCTGTGATGGAGACATTACCTGTACCGAAAATATTTCCATAGAAGCTTTCGCTCATGTCCTCTGTCAGATTTATGCCTTCAATGGAATTGACTTTGATATGAGTGTCGAAGGTTATGTCTTTGAATCTGTCCCAATTGATGCTTCCTGTCACCATTCCGGTACCGTCATACCTGTCCCTCAGGCTGATTCCGTCAAAGTAAACGCCGCTGTCATCTATGTGGAGCGGTCCGTCCGCCATGTACGCTACATTGGTATATGCCACTCTGAGTTCCGCATCTTCAATCCTCGTGTCCCTGCTGCTTATCTCAAGCCTGTCCAATGGTCCTTCCGCAAGGATGTCGCCTGTGATGGTTCCGTTCATCTTGCTGAAAACGTCGGTAAGGAACGGTTCTGCATATGTGATGCTCAGGCTGTCGAGAGACAATATGGCATCGAACATCCTGGTCTTCGGCGTGAGCTTGGCAACGGCATTAAGATTGGCCTTGCCGCCCATGTTGTTTCTTGCAGATATGTCGAACCTCTCGAAGTCCTCGTTCCATGTGCTTCCGAGTGTAACGATACCCAAAGGCTCTCCTGCAATGAATGTAGAATCGCAGAGCATGTCGGCAAGCAGACCCTTGGAGCTCATAGGGGAAGTCAGACGGACATTGCCCGTAGCTGCGCCTCTTATTCCGAAGTCAGAACCCAGAAGCGGATTGAGAATCGATATGTCGAATCGGTCAAGACTCAGGGTGAGAGTGTCACTCTGTGTCATAGAGGTGCTTCCATGAGCATATATTCTCTGTTCTCCGCTCAGGAGTTCGAACGAATTTACAGTCATGTCCTTTCCCTTCAGCAGGATGGACGCAGGCTGGATCCTCCATTCCCTCGAATTGAGATACAGGGTAGAAGGCAGGATGTCGAATGCCACATCCATCCTGTCGCCCTCTCTCGAAATGTCGGCGTTCACGACCAGTTCGCCTCTGTTTTCCAGCTCGCTCTGGTTGTCATATGAATAACTTGCTCCGACGTGATTGTCATCGGCAAGGAATTTCAGCATGTTGCTGTTCAGCGTAAGGCCTGCAAACTGAACCTCCTGAATAGACATTTCTCCGGAGAAGTTGCCTCCCATATTGTCGAAAGACGAGGATACATCTTTGATGTAGTTCGCTCCAAGGGCTATTCTCTTGGAATCGAGAGTGGCTTCAAGGTTGCCGGCATTATCAATGTTGAGGCTTAGCCTTGTACCTCTGTTGATGTACATTCCCGGCATGATGAATGACAGGAGCCCCATTGAATCATGGGTGTTGAAATCAAGACTGTAGCTGTGTCCTCCCCAGGTGTATTCTGAATCTGCGAACAAAGCAGGTGTCTCCTTCCTGAGGGTGACATCCTGAAGATCGCTGATGAATCTGGTGATCGGAGCAGTTCCCGTATAGCTTCCGTCAGCGAACTGGGATCTCAATCTGATCTTATATACATCGTCATTGCTGTGTGAAGTCAGGTTGATGTTTCCGATGTTGCTTGTACTGTCTCTGTTGACGAAAGTCAGGTCCGCGATGTCGATGTTTCCCAGGATGTTTCCGTTGCCTGTCTTGGTGAAGTTGGCATTTGTCTGGAAACGGAGCCTTGAACGTCCTCTCTTGTCGATGTTCATTGCATTGAGGTCGGCATCGGACACATTCGCATAGAACCTGTACTTTGCATTCTGAGTCTTGGCAGAAAGGGCGAAGCCTCCCTGAAGAATGAAGTTGAGGCTCGGATCGCTTGCGATAATCGTTCCGTTGAACATGTTTTCCGACAATGCTCCGCTCGCCTTTATGCCGCTGTAATCATATCTGTTGAGATTCAGCCTGTCAATGAAGAGTGAATCGATCTTTGCACTGATCTTTTCTCCGAATTCCGCCTTCATGCCTGTCCTAAGCGTGACAGGGCCCACCAGATCTGACGATATTATCTTTCCTATGTCGAGGTCATCTGTCGTAGCTGTACCTCTTATTCCGACAGGGGTGTCATTGTCAATCAGGCCTTCGACCTTCATGTCTGCCTGAACCCTGCCGATGAGAGAGTATATTCCGGCATTGACGTCAAGACTGTTCAACAGGCCGTCAACATCAGCATCCACCATGAAAGTATGTCCTTTTGCGTATTTCCCGAGATCTATGTCCTCACCATCAGACCATTCGCTGAGGAACAATCCAAGACCCTCGCTTGTCAGATTGAACCTGTCGATCTTTGCTGTAAGCCTGGTCTGTTCTATGTCAGGAATTCCGGTCATCCTTCCGTTTATGGTTCCGGAAAAGCCTCCGGCAGCTGATGCCACCTTGAGATCATTCATGCTGAAGTCATCCACCGTACCTGATGCCTTGCCTGATATCCCGGCCTTCAGCCTGTTGTCGCCGAGCTGAGGTGCGAAATAAGACAATGTCCTGAAGTCTATGGTACTGCCTCCGGCTATTTCGGCATCGATCTTTACAAGGCTGATAAAGTCCTGGAAGGCCTTTATGTTATCATAGCTCATGATATACGAAGACAGATGCAGGCTGCTCCACGGATCATCAAGTCTCAGGTCTTCGACGATGGTCTTTCCTCTTCCGACCCTTGCGCTTCCTGAAATCTCTTTTACCCGGTAGCCGCTTTTCTCACGGAATGACAGATGTTCTGCCGTTCCGGACATTATTCCTGCCTTGAACTGCAGATCCTGAGCTTTGATGCTGATATTCCTGACATCGAGATCGTCCCAGTTTATGCCCCCATGATACGGAATCTTGTCGATGCCATGGTTCCTCATTGAAAATCCCATGTCCTTTATCTCGACTTTCCTGATGTGGAAGATCTCCTTTTCGCTTCTTTTCGGGGTCTCCGGCTTCTTGAGACGGAATATTCTGGACAGATTGTCTGTGGATGTGTCGCCGTCACCGGCATCCTCCTTGTCTTCAAGGACGAGATTCATCTGTGCGTTTGTGATTTCCGCTTCATCAAGGTGAAGTCCCTGCTGTCTGATGAGTCCGTTCAATGTGAAGCGTGCCGTGATATATTCAGCGCGGAAGAATGTGTCAACCTTGATTCCGTCAGGATCGGCGGCGTCAGGAACCGGATTTCTGTCGGTTATGACTACATTCTTGAGGATAAGCGTCCTGAACGGCCGGAAGTGGATCTTCTCGAATCTGATGTCTGCATCCAGCTTGTCATCAAGCCTTTTTACTACGGTTCCGGCAATGAAAGTCTGAACCTGAGGCAGCTGGACAGCCAGCGCCACGGCACACAGGACGGATACGACAGAAACAAGTGTAATCCAGAATATTTTCAGAGCCTTTCTTATGACAATCAAAAATTAGTAGGTCCAACTTGCAAAATTAATAAAATATCGGATAAAATCCGTATTTTTGCGGTCTGTAATGAAGCATGTAATGTGCTAAATTTGTACCATATGGCAGATATTATTCTAGGAATCGAATCTTCCTGCGACGATACATCGGCAGCAGTCATCAAAGACGGCTTCCTCCTTTCCAATGTCCTGGCGAGTCAGGATGTGCACAAGGCTTATGGCGGAGTCATACCCGAATTGGCCTCAAGGGCTCACCAGCTCAATATAGTACCTGTTGTGAGTGAGGCGATTACACGTGCAGGCATAAAGGCTGAAGACATTACGGCCATTGCTTTTACGAGGGGCCCGGGCCTTCTCGGCTCCCTGCTCGTGGGAACATCATTCGCCAAAGGACTCTCACTGGCGCTGAACAAGCCTTTGGTTGAAGTGAACCATCTTCAGGGACATATCCTTGCCAATTTCATAAAGCAGCATGGCAGCGAAAACCGTCAGCCTGAATTCCCTTACCTGTGTCTTCTCGTCTCAGGAGGCAATTCCCAGATTGTGCGTGTTGACAGTCCTCTTGAGTATGAAATCCTCGGACAGACCATCGATGATGCGGTTGGCGAAGCCTTTGACAAATGTTCCAAGATGATGGGACTCGGATATCCTGGCGGCCCGATCGTTGACCGTCTTGCAAAGGAAGGCGATCCTCTGAAGTTCAAGTTCTCCAAGCCTCACATCCCTGGATTCGATTACAGTTTCAGCGGTATAAAGACATCTCTTCTCTATTTCGTGCGTGACCAGATGGCTCTTGACCCGGATTTCATGGAAAAGAACAAGGCCGACATCTGTGCAAGTTTCCAGAAGGCTCTTATCGATATCCTTATGGATAAGCTGATCAAGGCTGCAAAGCATACGGGAATAAGGCAGATCACCATCGGTGGTGGAGTTTCTGCAAACAGCGGTCTTCGTGCGAGGATCCAGGAAGAAGGCAGGAAGAGAGGATGGACCACATTCCTTCCTGAGTTCAAGTTCACTACGGACAATGCGGCAATGATCGCTATCGCCGGATGGTTCCATTATCAGAACGGAGAGCGTTCTTCTCTTGATGTCGCCCCGGTATCCCGCCTGGCGGAATTTTAGCCCTCCTCTGTCATCCTGAGCCTCCTCTGTCATCCTGAGCGAAGCGAAGGATCTAAAAGAAAAACAATTGAAAATGAAAGAAATAGAAGTTACCTGCAAGCTCGGTAAGGAGCTCTCGACAGAAGAAATAAAGACTGCCGCCATCAAGGCTCTCGGAGTCTCACCTAAGATGAAGGATCAGATCCGATATAGGATCATGCGTCGTTCCATCGATGCCCGCAACGATATCCTTTACAGGTACAGGGTAGAGGTTTACAAGCCGGGAGAGGATATCGAGGAATATGTCCTTGAGGAATATAAGGATGTTTCTCAGGCCGAGCCGGTCATAATCATCGGTGCCGGCCCTGCAGGTATGTTCGCAGCCCTGCGTCTTCTCATGAAAGGCCTGAAGCCTGTGATTCTGGAGAGGGGCAAGGATGTCCATGCCCGCAAATATGATATGGCAAAGCTCTCTAAGGAAGGGGTCGTCAATCCGGATTCGAACTATTGCTTCGGAGAAGGCGGTGCCGGCACTTTCTCTGACGGAAAGCTATATACACGTTCTTCAAAGAGAGGAGACATCCGCGAAGTGCTTCACCAGCTTGTCCGTTTCGGCGCTGACGAAAGCATCCTCATAGACGCTCACCCCCATATAGGCAGCGACAAGCTTCCGACTGTGGTGGAAAACATACGCAAATGTATCATCGAACATGGAGGAGAATATCATTTCGACTCCCGCGTCACAGACATAGTGAAGAAGGCTGACGGATCATTTGATGTCATGGTTTCGGATACGGCATTTTCTTCCCGCAAGGTCATCCTCGCCACAGGCCACTCAGCCAGAGACATATACGAAATGTTCGACAGAAAAGGCTGGGAAATCCAGGCGAAGGGATTTGCTCTGGGAGTACGAGTGGAGCATCCTCAGTCGCTGATCAACAAGATCCAGTATCACGGAAAATATCAGCCATACATGCCTACAGCGGAGTATTCCTTCGTCACTCAGATCGAGGGAAGGGGAGTGTTCTCGTTCTGCATGTGTCCTGGCGGAATTCTTGTTCCGGCTGCGACTGCGGAAGGTGAACTGGTTCTGAACGGAATGTCCAATTCGGCACGAAACTCAAAATGGGCGAACTCGGGAGTAGTAGTTCAGATCGAACCTGAGGATTTCCCTGAATATGCACAACATGGCCCGCTTGCACTTCTTCAGTTCCAGAAGGATGTAGAAAGGAAGATGTTCGAATATACAGGATCATTGAAGGCTCCGGCTCAGAGGATGATGGATTTCTGTCGCAGGATCCCGTCAAACGGTCTTCCTCAGACATCGTACCACCCGGGTGCGGCAAATGCTCCGCTCCATGAACTCCTTCCTGAACACGTCTCGCTGAGACTGAAATATGCATTCCCGGAAATCGGCAACAAGAAGATGCACGGATATTATACCAATGACGCCCTTCTTCTCGGAGTGGAATCACGTACATCATCACCGGTGCGCATTCCACGCGATCCGGAAACCTTGGAACATACTCAGATATCCGGACTATACCCATGCGGAGAAGGAGCCGGTTATGCGGGAGGCATCGTTTCCTCCGCACTTGACGGTATCAACTGTGCAGCTAAAATATAAGAATCATGCGTTACTTGTTTTGTTTTCTTCTGACTGTCATGAGTTCTGTCGCTCTTTATGCGCAGAATCAGACTCTTCGTGTAGATTATATTTTCTCCGGGACTGACAAGGCGACGGAAATATCTCTTGACAGGCTCTACAGCTTCGACGGCTGGGCAGGAAGGAGCGTGAACCTCGACAAGGTTCCTGTTAAAGGAAACGGACAGATCTGCATGACGGATCTGACGACAGAAAAGGTGATATATATGCAGTCTTTCTCTACTCTTTTCCAGGAGTGGAAGACCACGGAAGAGGCGACCAGGCTGCGCAAGGCATTCGAGAACACCTTCCTTCTGCCGATGCCTTCGGCAAAGGCTGTCGTGAAAGTGGAACTTTATGACTTCTTCGGTAATGTTTCTGCTTCCCTCAGCCATGTGGTCGATCCATCGGATATTCTTATAAGACATATCGTTCCGAAGCCGGCTCCTCACAGATATCTTCTCAAGAGCGGCACTCCGGAAGAAAAGATAGACGTAGCCATTGTAGCTGAAGGATATACGGCTGAAGAGGCCGAAAACTTCTATCATGACGCTCAGGTGGCTATGGAAGCGATTCTCGCTCATGAGCCTTTCGGAGAACTCAAGGACAGATTTAATTTCGTCGCGATAGCGCTTGAGTCAGAGGACAGCGGAGTGAGCGTGCCTCGTGAGGGACTATGGAAGAATACGGCAGTAGGATCGAATTATGATACCTTCTATTCCGACAGATATCTTACCACTTCCTGTGTGTGGAAGATGCATGACGCTCTTTGCGGAATACCGTATGAGCATCTTGTGATTCTTGCGAATACGGACACCTACGGAGGTGGCGGAATATATAATTCATATACCTTGACAACAGCTCGTCATAAGGATTTCAAGCCGGTCGTAGTGCATGAGTTCGGACACAGCTTCGCCGGACTTGCAGACGAGTACTATTATGATGACCAGTTCGTCGAGTATTATTATCCGGACTGCGAGCCATGGGAGCAGAATATCACGACGCTGTATGACTTTGATTCGAAGTGGAATGACATGCTTCCAAAGATCATAAGCATTCCTACCGAAACTGATGGAAATGTCTGGGAGAAGATCCGCCAGGGTGCCTCGATGGAATCTCTTGTAGGTGTATATGAAGGAGCCGGCTACCAGTCCAAAGGCGTTTACAGGCCATATCCTGACTGCCGCATGAAAACAAATGCGGCCGATGCCTTCTGTCCTGTCTGCCAGAGAGCGATCGCCCGCATGATAAGATTCCAAACTGAACAACAGTAATTTACAGATTCTTTATCCAGTCTGAGATATCATTCAGAACCTCTTCGGATATGGTCTCCTCGATCTGTCCGTATTCGTTCGTCATGCCTGTCCTGCAATGCTGGAACATATGGTTCAGATCCGGATATGCCTTTACCATATGCTTTCCTGAAGCCGGAAGCAATCCGTTTATGACAGGCAGGTTCTGTCCTGCAATCACCTGGACATCCTTCTCTCCGTTTATAGCCATCACAGGACATGTGATCTTTTCGATCCATTCACCCGGGTCAAGCATGAAGAATCGCATCAGCCAAGGGTTGATCGACCTGATCACTTCTGCAAGATTGTCAGAAAGTTCCTTTGGTAGTCTGACTTCCGATATCGTGATCATCGTTTCAACAGTTTTTTCAGGATTCTCATCGGTTGTCCTGCCGTTGAGATGTTCGACAACTCTGTTTGCATATATCTTCTGAAGCACTTTGCAATAATCGTCTGTAATAGCCTCCGGTATTCCTGATCCGTTCATTATCTTCCTGTTCTGTTCGACCAGGACTTCAATGCCGTTTACAGCCGTTCCTGCCATGCTTACAATGAAGTCTGTCTTTCCTTCACCGGCAAGCATGAAGGAGATTGTTCCGCCCTCCGAATGTCCGATCACGCCGGTTTTTCCGAATCTTCCCAATGATCTCAGATAATCGATTCCGGCAGCTGCGTCCTTCTTGAACGTGTCCGTAGTCGCTTCTGATGCATCTCCGGTGGACTTCCCGGCAGATCTGTCATCATATCTCAAGGAGGCGATGCCGTTTCTTGCAAGATGGTCGGCGATCACAAGGAAAGGCTTGTGCCCGAACAGTTCTTCATCTCTGTTCTGCAATCCGCTTCCGCTGACAAAGAGGGCTACAGGAGTGTCGCCGCCACAGTCTGACGGACAGATAAGTGTGCCGCTTAGCACGGCCCCGTCCTCAGGATTTGTAAAGGTCACTTCTTCAGATGTGTATGGAAACGGCCCTGAAGGGGTCTGTGGCCTATTTCTCTCAATGTCTCCTCTTTTCATGGATATTGGAAACTCCATTCCGGACTGCTTGAATTTTCCCACGATAAGTCCGAACATGAGATTTCCCTCCAATGAGGCACCGATTGACGGAACTGCCACATGAACTTTGGATGCAGTCAGTTCCTTCAGTTCGGCTGGGATTCCATATGCTCCCTGGTCAGGACTGTCCATGGTACATCCTGCTGGGTCGATATGGACAACAAGTGCAAGTTCTGCTCCAGGTATCGAGAGGACTCCGTTCCATGTGCCGGTCAGCCCTTCCTGTGCTGATAATGAAATTGCAGACATGGCAAGAACCATGACTGCAATTATGTTTCTGAATGATTTCATATGAATCTTGTTGAGATGTTTATTCGCGAACCAGGGTCATGATGCTCTTCTTTGAAGGCAGAAGAGTGAGGTTCATTGCATTTTCCATATATCCTGTAACTTCCCATGTTCCGCTTATGACAGGGCAGTCGAAGGTTATCTTCTTTCCGGAAACGCTGTACGTCATGTCGTACCTGTCTTTTGAATTGGTGCCGTTCCTTTTCTGTATCATCTGTCCTGAATCGGAAGTGTTGAACTTCAGGGTGACCTGTGCTGTGGTCGTGACTACGCTTCCCTGAATGGTCTGGAGAGATCCCTCCCAAGAGGTCTGTACGAGGTTTTCAGCTTTGAAATCCAGTGAGTTCTGCTTGTCCGGGTCACAAGCTGCAAGCGTGATTGCTGCAAGTAAGATTGTCAGAATTCGTTTCATGTTTAGTATTGATGATTGATGTTATGGCATAAAGACGTAAAATAATCAGAAAAGTACCATCCAATCTCCATGCCGTAGCAGAAAGCTGCCATATATAAATGAAAAAAGGGAAAGCTTGATACATCGCACCGCTACGACCTCCTACCCTTGCTGCGGTCAAGCCCTGGGGGAATTCAGAGGGAGCTGGTCGTGTATGACTTTCCCGAATGCAAAGGTACAACATTTTTTCGCTTCTGCAAAAAATAATGTACCGGATATCCTGTCTTGGCAATGTTCAGACCGATATCTTATGCCGGGATTTATCAGATGCTATCGAAAATCAGAGGGAGAATGTCTTCCACCTTTTCGAATTTCCATATCTTTTCCGCCCCTATCAGAAGAATGCTCATGGTCTGTCCGCCCTTAGTCTGGTACTGGGCCATGACCTGGCGGCATGCTCCGCATGGAGTGGCCGGATTCTGGCATATCTTTCCGTCCTGACTGGCTACGATGGCTATTGATATTATGGCATTTTCGGGATAAGTAGCTGCTGCATAGAACATTGCAGTCCTTTCTGCACATAGTCCGGAAGGATATGCCGCATTTTCCTGATTTGAACCTTTTATGATGATACCGGAGTCAAGACGTACTGCGGCTCCCACATTGAACTTCGAATATGGCGCGTAGGAACCTTCTGTCGCCTCTATGGCAGCTTCTGCGAGCTCTCTGTCCATCGGCTCCAGTTCATCGACCGATCCGTACTCAAGATAGGCGATTTTTATTTCTTTGCTTGTCATAACAGTTCAATTAAATTATCTTTGCAGACTTCACAAATATAATGCTTTTTATTGAAAATGTCTCATTTTATGGCAGATAACGCACAAATAAAGGTCTGTGTAGGACTTTCCGGAGGTGTTGACTCGAGCGTTGCGGCATTGTTGCTCAAGCAGCAGGGATATGATGTCTTTGCTCTTTTCATGCAGAACTGGCACGACGCTTCGACTACTCTGCATGGCGACTGTGAATGGGAGGAGGACCGTTTCGTCGCAGAAATGGTGGCCAGGAAGATCGGAATCCCGTTTTATTTTGTCGATCTGAGCAAGGAATATCGTCAGAGGGTGGTTGATTATATGTTCGATGAATATGAAAAGGGACGCACCCCCAATCCGGATGTGCTGTGCAACCGTGAGATCAAGTTTGATGCATTCCTGAAATGTGCATTGAAGCTTGGAGCGGATTATGTGGCTACGGGACATTACTGCCGAAAGGAAACGACAGAGGGTCCTGAAGGCCCTGTATATAGGATTCTCGCCGGAACGGACCCGAACAAGGATCAGAGCTATTTCCTCTGCCAGCTTACCCAGGAACAGCTCTCGAAAGCGATGTTTCCTATTGGAGACATAATCAAGCCTGAGGTTCGCCGTATTGCCCATGAAGCTGATCTTCCATCTGCTGACAAGAAGGATTCACAAGGCATATGCTTCGTCGGAAAGGTGGATCTTCCGACTTTCCTACAGCAGAAACTGAAGCCGTGCGAAGGCGATGTTGTTGAGGTATATGATGCTTATTATGCTGATAATGAGCAGTATTTGTTCCTTAAGGAGACTCTTGATTCGCTGCTGAAAGCAGAGGGTGAGGCGAAGATGATTACTGACTATATTTCGGAAGACAAGGCTCAGCCTGTTCATGAAGAAGGCTGTCCGTTTGATATGGATAAGGTCGCGGCCTTGACGGATGATGAGCTCGCGAGACTTTCAGAGCCTGTAAGATATGATATCAGGTTCGAAACTGAGACATACCGTAGCGGAAGGAAGCATATCAAGAAGACGAGATATAAGGAGAATCCTTTCGGAAAGATAGTCGGAAAACACGATGGAGCGCAGTTCTATACCATAGGACAGCGTAAGGGGCTGAATATCGGAGGCCATAAAGATTCCATATTCGTGATAGATACAGATATCCCTAAGAATATCATTTACGTCGGAGAAGGTCATACGCATAAAGGCCTGTCACGCAGCTGCCTGTGCCTTGTCCCGGAAGATATACATTGGATACGTCGTGATCTTGCCATGAAGGCAGGGGAAATCCGTCGCTACCGTGTCCGCATCCGCTATCGTCAGCCATTGCAGGACGCAACGCTCATAATGCGCGAAAACTGTCTCTTCATCCTCTTCGACACCCCACAGCGCGGCATCACCCCGGGCCAGTTCGCAGTCTGGTACGACGGTGACGAGATGCTGGGGTCGGGAGTGATCTGATTTCCTGTTGTATCCGGATGAGTGTCAGACTGCCTTTTATGCTGATATAGACGAAAATTGGTCTCACTGCGGCATCCCAAAACAACCTCAGTAAGATTATATGCAGAAAAAATTACTGTAACGATCTTGCTGCCGAGATTCCGGCAAGATAGCCTGTCGAGAAGGCTGTCTGGAGGTTGTAGCCGCCGGTATCGGCATCGAGATCCAGTATTTCTCCGGCGAAGTGGAGCCCTGGAATGAGCTTTGATTCCAGGGTCTTTGGGGTCATTTCGTCGAGGTTGACACCGCCGGCTGTCACGACGCATCTTTCATATCCGACAAATCCTTCGACATCCATCTTCCAGTTCTTGAGGATTCTTGCAAGAGTCTTATGATCTGCGGACGGGTTCAAGGCCGTGAATGCCGGAATAAGCGACATAGGCATCACCTTGGTAAGAAGTACCCTGAATCTGTCCTTGTAGAGCTTGTTTGCGGTCTTCCTGTCTTTGCACACTTCGTTCCATAGCGTACTGATGCGCACTGTGAGATCATCAATGTCAACTGCAGGCTTGAGGTCGATCGATACGGATACCTTGGAGCCGTTTATGACGGCATTGACGCATTTCCTGCTTATCTTGAATCCGATAGGCCCTTCGAGTCCTCCGTCGGTGAAATCGAGATCTCCGAATTCGTCCTGGGCGAGGTTCCCGTCGATGATGAGGTTGAGACCGACATTCTTCAACTGATTTCCGCAAAGCGACTGTCCTATCTCAGTAAGAGGAGTGCTTCTGTCTATATGACCTTTGATCATCTTGTCGCTTGCCTTTGTCCTGTCATCCTTATATCCTTTGGGAACGATGGCTGTGAGCGACGGGAACAGCGGCTTGATGGTATGGCCCATAGATTCTGCCCATCCGTAGCCGTCTCCTGTGGATCCGGTCTTGGGGTAGGAGAGTCCTCCAGTGCAGATTATGAGCTTGCGGGAAGTGTATGCCGATCCGTCGGAGCATTTGATCGTAAAAGATCCTTCACCTTGTTCCGAATGACAAGAAATATCCCTTACATCTTTATTGCAATTTATCTGAGCTCCAGCTGTTTCAGCGGCGCGAACCAAGGCGTCGATGACGTCGGAGGCAAGATGTGAAGAAGGGAATGCCCTGTCTCCTCGCTCCACGACTGATTCCATTCCCTGCTCAAGGAGGAAATCGATCATTTTTTCTGAATTCAGATTATAGAACGACGGCTTCAGAAAATTCGGCTTAGGATGGATATGGCCGCTGAATTCGTTCCAGGGCTTTACATTGGTGAAATTGCAACGTCCCTTGCCGGTGATCATGATCTTGCGGCCAGGTCTGGCCATCTTCTCAAGAACGATGACCTTTCCATTGGTTCCCCTGTCTGTAAATGTACCGGCAGCACCTGCTGCAGCCATGAGGCCGGCAGCACCGCCACCGATTATGATAATGTCAGCCGAATAGTTTCCCATATCAATCTTTGTAAAAAACAGATGCAAATTTAAGTGAATTTCTCTATATTTGCAGTCCCTTTGCAAAAAGGAGTTACGTTGCCACTTTAGCTTAGTCGGTAGAGCATCGCATTCGTAACGCGAAGGTCGTGGGTTCGAATCCCATAGGTGGCTCAAAAAATCAGGCAGTCCGGATTAGATTACGGGCTGCCTGATTCTCTTTTATTTCTCCAGAAGAAGTGTCTTGATCTCTTCCGTAAACTTCTCCTTGTTTCGTGATCCGACTGTCATGACTGGTTCTGCATCTCCTGTCGGAATATAAAGTATAGCAGGGATCGAGCTTACGTTGAAGGCCTGGGCCAGACCTCTTTCCTTGTCGATATCGACCTTATATATCACGATGTCGCCTTTGTATTCCTTTGCAAGCTCTTCGAGGATAGGGGCGATTCTCTGGCATGGGCCGCACCATGATGCAGTGAAGTCAACTATGGCTGGCTTGTCTCCAAGATATTTCAATTCTTCAACTGTAAGATCATATACCTTCTTGTTGAAAGTCTCGGAATTGAGCTCCACAACATTCTTGTCTGTTTTTTCTTTCTTCTCTGCGGTCTTTGCTCCGGCATTTCCGCAAGCAGCGAACATGAACAGCGCTGCAATTGCCGTCAAGGCAGTCTTATAGATTGTCTTCATATCTTTGTGTTTTTATTCATGCAAATCTAATAATAAAATCTTATTATTCAGCGGGGTCTGACGATGATAATGCATCTTCAAGATCCAGGCCCAATGCCTCAGCTACTCCTTTGCCATATCCCGGATCAGCCTTGTAGCAGTTCCTGATGTGTCTCTGCTTGATGAAGAGAAGCGCATCTCCCATTGCGCGGGCCGTGTTCTCGCACGTGATCTTTCTGTCCTCTGCGCTCATGAGCCTCCACAGCTTGCCTGGCTGGGTGTAATAATCATTGTCATATTCCCTCTCATTGTAATTATATGCAGGTCCTCCGTCCATAGGCGGTTCCTTCATTGCAGGCGAATCCTTCCATTCCCCGAAACTGTTCGGCTCATATGGGGTCGTACCTCCATAATTGCCGTCAGTACGCATCTGTCCGTCACGATGATATGAATGGAAAGGGCAGCGTGGCCTGTTCACGGGAATAAGGTTGTGATTCACTCCGAGACGATACCGCTGTGCATCGCCATATGAGAAAAGACGGCCCTGCAGCATCTTGTCCGGTGAGAATCCTATTCCGTCGATGACGTTCATCGGATTGAATGCGGCCTGCTCTACTTCAGCAAAGAAGTTCTCCGGATTCCTGTTCAATTCGAGAATGCCGACATCCATCAGAGGAAAGTCCTTGTGATACCAGACCTTCGTCAGATCGAAAGGATTGATATGATATTTCTTCGCCTCATCCTCCGTCATCAGCTGGATCTGCATCTTCCATCTTGGAAAATCGCCTCTTTCTATAGCTTCATAAAGATCCCTCTGATGCGATTCCCTGTCTTTCGCAATGACAGCTTCAGCCTCGGCGTCAGTCATGTTCCTGATGCCCTGCATGGTCTGAAGATGGAACTTTACCCATGTCCGCTTGTTGTCGGAATTAATGAAACTGTACGTGTGGCTGCCGAATCCGTGCATGTGCCTGTAAGATAGAGGTATGCCGCGAGGGCTCATGGTGATGGTGATCTGGTGCAGGGCTTCAGGCAAAAGGGTCCAGAAATCCCAGTTGTTTGTCGCACTTCTCATGCCTGTACGAGGATCGCGCTTGATCGCATGGTTTAGGTCAGGGAATTTCATCGGATCTCTGAGGAAGAATACCGGCGTGTTGTTGCCAACAAGATCCCAGTTGCCGGTGTCCGTGTAGAATTTCATGGCAAAGCCTCTGATGTCACGTTCTGCATCTGCAGCTCCTCTTTCTCCTGCCACGGTGGAGAAACGGACGAAGCATTCAGTCTTTTTACCGACTTCAGAAAAGATTGACGCTCGTGTCCATGCTGTGATGTCGTTTGTGACGGTGAATGTGCCGTAGGCTCCGGCGCCTTTTGCGTGCATACGCCTTTCCGGGATTACCTCGCGGTCGAAATGTGCCAGCTTCTCCATATACCATGGATCCTGCATCGTTACCGGGCCTGGACGCCCTGCTGTCTGGATGTTCTGATTGTCGGCTACAGGCCTTCCGTTTGTGGAGGTCAGTGTGTGGGGATTCTTTTTCATGTTCATAGTGTTGTTCGTTTACAAGTAAGCCCGCAACCAAAACAAATGCCAAGACGCCTTGCCGGCTGCTGATTTCCGACAAGGCGTCTTGGCTGTATGTGTAATATCAGAATATGATATTCAGATCGTACAGGCTGTTTTCGCAGTATCTGGCCTGGAATCTGACGTCTCCTTCTTCTTTTGTTGCCAGTATTCCTGCAGGAGCAAGTTCAATGGCAATATAGTCGCCGATTCTGACAGATGTCATTTCTGATGCCCTGCAGATCGTGTCCTCGATCATTTCTTTCAGCATTCCCTCTGCCGGAGCATTCAATCCCGAAGCGGGGTATGCGAATGAGGTTGCTCCGTTCCTGCTGACTTCAAATATATTGTCGGGGCTCTCCAGCACTACCGGATTGTAAAGCGGAGCCGGAAGCAGCGAACTGTGGTCTGCACATGAAGTGAATGCTATTTCATCAGAGCCTTCCTTCCTGCAATACAGCAGCGCACCGTAGTTGAATGCATCATAATAGCGTGATGCGAACTTCTTCCCGATACATTTTCCGGCCTTGCTTATTCGGACAAACAGTATCGGAGCCCAATCGATGACATCGATACTTCCGGGAACATAGAAATCCTTGTTTTCTCTTTCCCATGTCGTGTCGGGACGGCAGTAGCACATGCTGCTGTCATATGGCCTTACAATGATGTTCATCAGTCTTCCTCTTGTGAAAAAAGGCTTCCAAGCTCTTCAAAAGGTGTATAGCCTTTTGTACGTGGAACAAATGTGGTGGTCTTCTTCTTTTCTGCTGCCGCAGCTTTCTTCTCAGCCTCGAACTGGGCCTTGAGCATGGCGAACTGCCGCTTCGTGTCAAGAGTGAAGTCTCCGTTGTCTATCCATGCGAAATATGAGGGTTCGCTGAAATATACTTCACGCGCTGTCTTTCCCTTATGCTTGCCGAAACTTACGGTAGGCTCGTCCTTGTCATTCAGAATGAGTCTGCCTGCATAATCCACTGTCCTTTGTTTGGTGGAGAATCTTGCCAGTTTCTCGACATTGTTCTCTATGCGCGGATCTCCGGCATATCTGTCGAGCTGTCCTTTCAGGACTTCGTATGTCGCGAGAGTATCTGCTTCCGCCGCATGTGCATTCTCGAGTTCGAGACCGCAATAGAAAAGGTAGGCAGCCTTGAGCGTACGGGGCTCCATAGCGTGGAAAATGTTCTGGACATCCACCATCTTCATTGCATGAAGGTCGATTTCCGGCTTTTTGTCGGTATATCTTCGCACGCGCTCGATCTCTTCCGCAAGCATCGGAAGATCGAATTTTGCAGAATTGAATCCTGCGAGATCGCTGCCGTCAAGCCATTCCACCACTTCGTCTGCGACCTGATAGAATGTAGGCTCATTCATAAGGTCTTCTGCTGAAATCCCGTGTACTGCCTGTGCGGAAGGATTGATTGCCCTCTGGCACTGATGTTCATAATCCCAAGGACGTACGCGCCAGGTCTTTACCCTCTGCTCTCCTCCCGGAAGAATCTTGACAAAGCAGAGCTCAATGATCGAGTCTGATGCGATATTGAGCCCTGTGCTTTCTATGTCGAAAAATAATAATGGTCTTTCGAGGTTCAGTTCCATGTCTAACTTATCATAATAGGCATGATGATACCGCAGATCTTTTCGCTCTCTTCCTCCTCTTCAGCAGGAACGACGAGGGCTGCACGCTTGCTGTCAAGGAACTTCATCACGAGTTCTCCGCAGTTCATGTTGGAAAGGATCTCGATGATGAACGGAGACTTGAAGCCGATGGTAAGGTCTTCGCCGTCATACTGACATGCGATGGTCTCGTGAGCTGCGATCGAGAATCCGAGATCCTGTGCCGAAACCATGAGGCTTCCGCTCTTGAGGTCGAACTTGATGTGGTTTGAGGCCTTGTTCGAGCAGACAGAAACGCGTCTTACAGTGTTCAGGAGCTGCACCCTGTTGATTCTCAGGATGTTCGAGTTGTTCTGAGGGATGACGTCACGATATTTAGGATATTTTCCTACTACCAGACGGCAGATCACCATGGTGTTACCGAATGTGAATACGGCGTTCTTCGAATCGAAAGAAATCTGTACTGTCTCCGCATCCTTGCCGATGATAGCCTTCAGGATGGCTGCCGGCTTCTTGTGAAGGATGAATGACGCCTTTTCAGATGCCTGGACATCAGCTGTGGTATAGCATATGAGCTTGTGTGAGTCTGATGCTACAAGCGTTGTCGATGCTGTGTCGATATCGAAGAGGATACCGTTCATCGCAGGACGGATCTCATCGTCAGCGGTAGCGTAAATCGTGCTTGCGATACCGTCCACGAGGCTCTGGGCAGGGAAACTGAGTGTAACTGCAGTCTCGTCTGTACCTGTGATTTCAGGGTAATCTTCAGCAGGGAAATAAGGGAGTGTGGATTCTCCGCTTGCCCAGCTGCATACGAATGAGCTGTCGCTTGAGGTGCTGATTGTGAGAGGCTGGTCAGGAAGCTCCTTGAGAAGGTCCATCATGTGCTTTGCAGGCACAGCGATCCTTCCTTCCTCTGCTGTGTTCTCAACCTCGATTTTAGTCTTAAGAGTGAGCTCCGAATCTGAAGCTGTGATTTCCAGTGTGTTTCCCTTGAGGTCAAAAAGGAAATTCTCAAGGATAGGAAGCGGCGACTTTGCAGGGATCGCCTTTGCTACTGCCAATACGCCTCTGAGCAGTTCTGAACTTGAAATTATCAGTTTCATGATATCTTGTATTAATTATTATTTCATCATAATTGCCGTTTGCATATACTACGGCATAATAAGTGAACAAATATAGAAAATTTTTTCATAGACATTGGCATATTTTTTGATTTTTTCGCAGTTGTATTTTGAATTCTGACAGGATTGTCAGCAAAAACCGTACAGAACAAATAATAATTATCACAAATACAGTTATACAGTATGAAAAGAGGTGTTTTGATTGCTATGCTTTCCGCAATTGTCGGAGGGCTGACAGCTTATGCTGTTGTAGATTTCATGATTGATGAGCCTGTGCAGACGGTTCAGGCTGCGGATGGAGCTCAGTTCAGAACGGTAAGTCTGGCACATGAAAACTGGCCTGATTTCACATATGCTGCCGAATCGGCAGTCGATGCTGTTGTATATGTCAAAGTGACATCTTCGCCTAAGGTACAGCAGCAGGCTCCCGAATCCATTTTCGATTTCTTCTTCGGATATCCAGGTGCGGCTCCTCAGCAGCGTGAAAGAGTCAACAGCGGTTCCGGCGTGATCATCCGTGAGGACGGATATATCGTCACTAACAACCATGTGATCGATGGCGCGACCAAGATAGAAGTGACATTGAACAGCAACCAGACATATCCGGCGACCCTTGTCGGTGCTGACCCGGCTACGGATGTGGCTCTTCTCAAGATAGAGGCTTCAGGCCTGCCGATCATACCGTTCGGTGATTCAGACAAGCTTCGTCTTGGCGAATGGGTTATTGCTATCGGTTCTCCATATGACCTTCGTTCTACTATTACTGCAGGAATCGTAAGTGCCAAGGGACGTTCTATGCCAAGCAACGGGGAGTTCAAGATCGAATCCTTCATCCAGACTGATGCTGCAGTGAATCCGGGCAACAGCGGCGGAGCCCTTGTTGACAGGGCTGGTAATCTGGTGGGTATCAATACCGCCATCATCTCCCAGACAGGCTCATATACTGGATATTCGTTTGCAGTTCCGTCAAACATCGTGAAGAAGATCGCTTACGATCTGATGGACTTCGGAAGCGTTAAGAGAGCGGTACTTGGCATATCGATGATGCCGATTGATGATAAAATTGCTGACGAATTGAAACTTTCTTCAAGAAACGGCGTATATATTAGCGAGGTTTCGAAAAGCAGTGCTGCTGACAAGGCCGGAATGAAGGCTGGAGACATTCTCCTTGCGATCGACTCTACGAAGATCACCAATACTGCATCAGTGCAGGAAGCAGTCAGCAGATTCTCTCCTGGAGACAAGGCTGTTCTGACCGTTCTCAGGGATGGAAAGGAACTCAGTCTTGACGTGACTTTCAAGGGCACTTCGCAGGAAAACGGCACTCTGTCCGATGATGGATCGATAGCTTTCTACGGTTCTTCCATCAAGGCGGCCGACGAGGAAGTGCTTGAAAGATTCGGCCTCAAGCATGGTGTACAGATCGTGGAACTCGGTCCCGGCAAGCTTATGGAAGCCGGCGCAGTCGAAGGATTTGTCATCCAGTATGTCAATGACCATCCGGTAAAGACACCGCAGGAGGTAATCGACATTGTAAAGAAGTCGAAGAGAGCTGTATTTATCGAGGGTGTGACCCCTTCAGGAAGAACAGGTTATTTCGGCTTCGGAGTATAGGAGTGAAATAAACTTAATTATATTGAATGAGACAGCTTAAGATTACAAAATCCATTACCAACCGTGAGAGTGCCTCACTTGACAAGTATCTTCAGGAGATCGGCAGGGAGGAACTCATCACAGTTGAGGAAGAAGTGGAGCTTGCCCAGAGGATCCGCAAGGGAGACCAGCAGGCTCTTGAGAAACTGACAAGGGCGAACCTCCGATTCGTGGTGTCTGTCGCAAAACAGTATCAGAATCAGGGACTCAGCCTTCCTGACCTTATCAACGAGGGTAACCTCGGACTGATCAAGGCAGCGGAGAAGTTCGATGAGACACGAGGCTTCAAGTTCATCTCCTATGCCGTATGGTGGATCAGACAGTCTATTCTTCAGGCTCTTGCAGAGCAGTCAAGAATCGTACGTCTGCCTCTCAATCAGGTGGGATCTCTCAACAAGATCAACAAGGCTCTTCAGAAGTTCGAGCAGGAGAATGAGAGAATGCCTTCAAGCGAGGAACTTTCCGAGATGATTGACGTTCCAAAGGACAAGATCGCTGACACACTCAGGGTTTCCGGCCGTCATGTATCTGTGGATGCTCCTTTTGTCGAGGGAGAGGATAACAGCCTTCTGGATGTGCTCGTCAACAACGATTCTCCGAGCGCTGACCGCGGACTTGTGAACGAGTCTCTCAACAAGGAGATCGAGAGAGCGCTTTCGACACTCGCTACAAGAGAGAGGGAAATCATCAAGTCGTTCTTCGGAATCGGCTGCCAGGAAATGACCCTGGAAGAGATCGGTGAGCGTTTCGGCCTTACCAGAGAGCGCGTACGTCAGATCAAGGAGAAGGCTATACGCAAGCTTAAGAACAATTCAAGAAGCAAACTTTTGAAAAGCTATTTAGGATAACAAGATGACTCCAGAAACATTCATTATAACTAAAGCGTCTGAAGCGATTCAGGCGCTTTACAACGTTCAGATACCTGAAGCACAGCTCCAGGTCCAGGTTACAAGAAAGGAATTCGAGGGTGACTATACTTTGGTTGTCTTTCCTCTCTTGAAAGTATCTAAGACAACTCCTGAGAATACAGGAAATGCAATAGGTGAGTGGCTCAAGGCCAATGTCGCAGAAATCTCGGGATATAACACCGTGAAGGGTTTCCTCAACATCTCATTCTCTGAGGTATATTGGAACAATGTCTTTGCGGAAATAGCTGCAGCTGAGGATTTCGGCCAGCTTGCTCCAACAGGAAGAACCATCATGGTGGAATATTCTTCACCTAATACAAACAAGCCTCTTCATTTAGGACATATCCGCAACAACCTTCTCGGATGGTCCGTGGCAAAGCTTCTCGAAGTCTGCGGCCACAACGTCATGAAGGTGAATCTTGTGAATGACCGTGGTATCCATATCTGTAAATCCATGTACGCATGGAAGGTTCTTGGAAACGGTGAGACACCTCAGTCGAGCGGAAAGAAGGGTGACCATCTTGTAGGCGACTATTATGTCGCTTTCAACAATCTCTACAAGAAGGAGGTTGATGTGCTGGTTGCTGGCGGTATGTCCAAGGAAGAAGCTGAAAAGAATGCTCCTTCACTCAAGGCTGCCCAGGAAATGCTCTTCAAATGGGAGAACGGAGATGCAGAGGTCGTGGAACTCTGGAAGACAATGAACGGATGGGTTTACGAAGGATTCGACAAGACCTATGCGGACCTTGGAATCAGCTTCGACAGGACATATTACGAGTCTCAGACCTATCTTTTCGGAAAGGCTCTTGTCCAGAAGGGACTCGAGGCCGGTATCTTCGAGAAGCAGGAGGACGGATCCGTATGGTGTGACCTTACGGCAGACGGTCTCGACAGGAAGCTTCTCCTCCGCGGTGACGGAACTTCCGTATATATGACTCAGGACCTCGGAACAGCTGAGCAGCGTTTCGCCGAATACAGCCTTGACGAGCATATATATGTCGTGGGAAATGAGCAGAACTATCATTTCCAGGTACTCAAGCTCATCCTCGGAAAGCTCGGCTTCGATTGGGCGGAAAGCATCTATCACCTCTCGTATGGAATGGTAGAGCTTCCTGAAGGCAAGATGAAGTCACGTGAAGGAACTGTGGTCGATGCCGACGACCTTATCGCAGGAATGTACAATACTGCAAAGGAGACTTCCCTCGAGCTTGGAAAGATCGATAATCTTTCTGAGGAGGAGCAGGATTCTCTCTTCAAGATGATCAGCCTCGGTGCGCTCAAGTATTTCATCCTCAAGGTTGACCCTAAGAAGACAATGCTCTTCGATCCTAAGGAGTCTATCGACTTCAACGGAAACACCGGTCCTTTCATCCAATACACCCATGCGCGTATCAAGTCTATCCTGCGCAAGGCTGACGAGAAGGGAATCCCTCACACTGTGGATGCCGTAAAGGCCGATTCGGAACTTGCTCCTAAGGAAATCCGAATCATCAAGATCCTCAACACATTCCCTGCGAAGGTGGCAGAGGCTGGTGCAGCCCATTCTCCGGCTCTGATTGCAAATTACGCATATGAGCTCGCAAAGGAATTCAACCAGTATTATCACGATACTCCTATCCTTCGTGAAGAGAATCAGGCACTTCTCCAGTACCGTCTCGTACTCGTAGAGACCATCGCTACAGTCCTCAGAAAGGCGATGTCGATACTCGGAATCAATCTTCCAGAGAGGATGTAAGTGTCAGTTTAACAAGAAAATCAGACCGACCCGATATTTTGGGCCGGTCTGATTTCTTTTATATGCATCTTTCCAGACACCTTGGCCGTTTGGAGGCATAAAAAAGACCAAGGTGTGTGTGAAAACGTATTAAATATAGCCTTTTAAATACACCTTAGACGCTTTTTAAGTGTTTTCTGTCCAAGGTGTTGTCAAATAAGTTCTTTTAAATAAGTGCTCCGTTCGTGAAATATTAGAATAGTTGACTGATCAATTCATTTGTTTTCTTGCGAAGTTTTCTCAAGACAGGAAGCAGGAGAAATATTTGTGCCAGCAGTATTCCGTATGTAAGGCCTTCACCGAAGTGCACAAGCCAATCAGAGAAAAAGCATTCGGGAAGATGTCGCCCGATAGGAATCAACACAAGAAAGGCCAATGCAGCGATGATGGTGAGTCCGATGAAGCTTTCTTGATGAAAATTGAAGGCCTTGTTGGTCAGACGAAGTTTTGCAACAACATTCTCTTCTGCCTCGAAAGGTCCTGAGGATGTTTCTCTCTTCCAATATATCTTGTTTTTCCACTGATGCACGAACTGATCGCCACAAGAACAGCGAAATACAACGTAATCGCCGACAATTTCCTTTGATTTCTTCTCATCAAAGTCAATCTGGTATATGTATTCTCCAGGTTCGCATTGCTTGAACCGATAAAACACTCCGTTAGTATGCCAGAATGCCCAACCTTTCTTGCACATTGCATTCAGCCACTGCTCCTCCTTGTCGAAATCGAGGAACCAGTTGACCATAATTTTGCTTGTTCCCATATTCTTTATTTTTTGATATTGTTTCTGCCATTTTCTACAAGTTCCTCAAGACGTTCGAGTTCTGCGATGAGAACAGCCTGGCCTTTATCCGTAATTTGATACAGTTTTCTTCTGCCATCAGTCTCTGATGATTCTCCACGTGGTGAAATCCATTCTTTAGCAAGCAGATTTGAGATTGCTCCATACAAGGTGCCGGCTGAAAGTATGAGCCTGCCATTGCTCATCGCAGATGTTTTCTGCATTATACCGTACCCGTGTATAGGTTCCTGCATCGCAAGAAGGATGTAGTAAATAGATTCTGTTAAAGCAGTGTTTGTGTCTTTCATATATTGATTACCGTTATATCGGATTCCGATACAAAGGTAGGAAAACATTTTGTAATTGCAAGATGGGATGATTAATATTTCCAGTCATAATCCGGCAGCTGCTGCTTTTTTTATAGACATGATATATGACTTATACGATAGTTTTCACTATATTTGTGATATCTGTTGAAATAAAATATAAATCAGTTCATTATGTCTAAGGTCAAGTTTTATAAGGAGGAGCAGATTCCTCTTGAGATGCACAAGGTGCGTGTGGTTCAGAAACTTACTCTTCTTCCTGTGGAAGAGCGACTTAAGAAGATCCAGGAGGCAGGCAACAATACCTTCCTTCTTCAGAATAAGGACGTATATATGGATATGCTCACCGATTCTGGTGTCAATGCCATGTCTGACCAGCAGGTGGCTTCCATGGGTATAGCAGACGATTCATATGCGGGTTCCGAGACGTTCAACAGGGTCAAGGCTGCGATTTTTGAGGTGTTCGGAACCGAGAATGTGCTTCCTGCCCATCAGGGACGTGCTGCCGAGAATATTCTTGCCGAGGCATATGTGAGACCTGGAATGGTGGCCTTGATGAATTTCCATTTCACGACTACCAAGGCTCATATCACCAGGCTTGGCGGAGAGGTTGTGGAGCTTATTCAGAAGAAGGGTCTCGTTCCTCAGTCCGATGAGCCTTTCAAGGGAGATATGGATCTTGACGCATTGAAGGCTACAATCGAGAAATACGGACCTGAAAATGTGGCTTTCGTACGTGTGGAGGCAGGAACGAACCTTATCGGAGGTCAGCCTGTATCTCTTGAGAACATGCTTGCCGTGGCTGACATATGTCATGACTACGGAGTGAAGAGCGTGCTTGATGCTTCACTTCTTCAGGATAACGTTTATTTCATGAAGACCCGCGAGGCTCAGTGCAAGTTCATGACCACCAAGCAGATATACCATCTTCTTGCAGACAAGATGGACATCATCTATTTCTCGGGAAGAAAGCTCGGATTCTCACGCGGAGGTATCATAACATCCCATAATCCGAAATATACGAATGAGATGATGGAATATATCCCTCTTTATGAAGGATTCCTTACATACGGAGGAATGGAAGTGCGTGCAATGGAGGCGATGGCAGTCGGACTTGTAGAATCTCTGGATATGGAATATATAAGCCAGGGACCTGAGTTCATCAATTATCTCGTTAATGAACTGGACAAGTACGGAGTACCTATGATCAAGCCTGCAGGCGGTCTCGGAGCACATATCAACTGTTCGGAATTCGTACCTCATATACCTCATGACCAGTATCCTGCAGCAGCGGTTGCGACAGCAATCTATATTGCTTCCGGAGTCAGAGGAATGGAAAGAGGAACGCTCAGCGAGCAGCGTGAGGCTGACGGTACGGAGCGTTTTGCTGAACTGGAACTTATGCGACTTGCGATGCCACGACGTGTATTCACGCTCTCACAGGTGAAATATTGTGCGGACCGTATAAAGTGGCTTTATGACAACAGGGAGCTGATCGGAGGTCTGAAGTGGGTTGAGGAACCTAAGGTGCTGCGATTCTTCTTCGGAAGGCTCGGTGAGATCGGCTACTGGCAGGAAGAACTTGCAAAGAAGTTCAGAGAGGACTTCGGCGAATCGTTATAATCGAAAAACCAAGGCTTCAAAGCCTTGGTTTTTCATTTAATTATGCTGGTATGTCAGGCTCATGTGGCCGTCCTGCCATGAGGTCGTCGCCCAATCATACAATGATGTGTCGGCTTCGAAATATATCCTGCTGCCTTCAAAACGGATGGAAACGTTCTTGAGAGCACCTCCGCTGCCGCTCATCTGACGGTCATTGACACCATGCAGGATCACAGCTCCGGAATGATCTACCTGATAATGGAACTGGTATGGCATGATCTCGATGTTGCAGCGGTCTGCTTTCTGGATCTGTACTGTTGACTTGTCCTTGCCGACTTCCGGATAAGGTACATAAAGATTGATCTGGGTGTGCTCTTCAGGTATCTTCGGGGTAAGGACTTCCGAACGGTAAAGAATGCTTGTATAATCCGCTTCGTCAGGATTCTTGCTTGAGAGGATGCCGGTCCAGCCGTACAGCTGCAACTGGAAAAGAATGTCGTCTGTTACGAGACCTTCTCCTGACAGATCTATCGGGGAACTCCAGTCTGCCGATACGAGAGAATAGTCTCCTGTGATTGTCTCGATAGTCGAGTAGGATGCCGCTGTCCAGAAGTCATTGTGCTCCTTTTCGCAGCTCCACAGGCAGATCAGAACCGAGATTGCCAGCACTGATCTCATCAGATTGTTTTGCCATTTTTTTACCATGATATGTGTCGATTTGCAAGTTTGCTGCAAAATAAGAATTATTGACGTGAAATCCAATCATTTATGTCAGATCCTCTTTCCTTTGATGCTTAATCCGATGTTCATGCCCCATTTGGCCAGAGGCCTTTCAGGATTGTCTCGATTGTAGCTGTCTTTGAAATATGCCGGGAAGAAAATTCTGTCCTGCTTGTATTTGGTGAAATGTTCTTTCTTATCCCATGAGTCTGAATCTGCCCATCTGTCTTTGATTTCCTGTCCGATTTCAGTCAGGCTGAAGCTGATGTAGTACTTCCCTGGGTCGAGAACTATGCTTTCTTCCGGCGCGATGCTGAATGTGGTTTTGCCTGCGGCTTTCGGTATGTCCTGATATATCGGCAGTGTTACTATGTTTACCGGATTGTCTTCGTCGTGCAGCCTGTAAATCCTGATGCTTGCCCTGCACCCTTCCATCCTGTTTTCTTCAACTGTGAAGCTGATTGTCCTGACAAGGAAAGGATGTCTTGTATTGACTATGCTTCCGATTTCCTCTCCGACGTTCTCCGGGGTCATGAATATGTATCCTCCGGGAAGCCTCATGCCCTTTCCGTCCAACGTCTTTTCCTTAGAATCCGATTCTGTCAATATGGCTGCGTCCAGCTCTTCGAAGCTGTCTTTGCCATCAAGCAGATAGCCTCCTATGATATGAGGCTCCTGAGCCTTTGCAACAAGGGATAAGAGGCTCAGAAATAATAGTATGGTCCGTTTCATATATTGTGGTTTTAATAATAGTCCTGAGGATCGTATTGCATTTTTGGAAGATCGTCCCTATGATTGTCAGGGGGCCTTCCCGGAAGGATTATATCATATACGCCTCCCATTTGAGGAACAGTGATCTGATCCCATCTTGACGGCCTCTGACTTACACCTCTTCCGAAAAACATCCTCAGAGTAGTCATAAGCCAGGTTCTCATCTTCAGCGGCTTAACGTATTTCATGAGTTCCTCCATGTCTGCCTTTGAATTGGCTATAGCTGTTCTTCTGCTGGCCTGGTTTCTCTCCTGAGGACTTATATAATCCTCAGGCTCATATAAGATGTCGGGTAGCATCCTCTCGCCGATATATTCAGACTCTTCAAGCTGTTTCAAGGAATTCTTGACCATCTCTTCGTACTGATGGTCCAGTTCGTCGCGGATCTGCTCCAATGCCTTTATCTTCAGTTCTGTGCTTTCAGGAAGGGAATCCCTGATGAAGCCGATGATTCCTTTTCTCTCATCCTCGCTTATCACCATATCGCGTACAGCCCTTTCTCCAAGCTTGTCAATGTCAGTGATCAGAATCTGTTCGCGGCTTTGTTCCTGGGAATATAGATTGACAGGCGACATGATGAGCATCATGCAGCCTGCCAACCATAGTATATTGATGTTGGGGGACATCAGATAGGTTCGTGTATTTATTTGTTAAGTATTGAGTTCGTGGTCTGGCCGATCATATTCAAAGCCCATGCCATAACCGCATCTTTTTCATTTATATGATCTTCTGCTGATATTTCTACCCATATGTCAGGCTGGACTCCGATTCCGTGATGCTGGCTGCCGTCAATATATGATGCGTGAAGGCCTGTCGTCATTACGTTGAAAGCCGGAAACATGAACTGTGTTACATCACCGTTCGTACCGCATGTCGGAGTGCCTATGATTTTGCCCAGATCATATCCCTTTACAAGCATCAATACAGTCTCAGCCCAGCTCATCGCTCTGTAGTCTGTCAGAAAATAGCATGGAATATCGATATAAGGAGCTTTCGGTATGATTGCGCTTTCGTCTTCCGAGTATCCGGCATTCTTCTGATCAGGAAGAGCAGTCTTTAAGACCTTGAAAAATGCATATGACAATTCCTTGTCTGTCAAATGCGGAAGAATGCGTTCAAAATGATAAGTCGGGTATCCTCGGATGTCGAATATGATTGCCTCTGGTGCGGTGTCGGCATACATCTTCATGAAAGAATCGTAGAATCCGTCATCAAAAGCCTCACGTTCGCAAAGGTTTACAATCATGCATCTGTCTTTAACTTCAAAAACCGGTTTTGCCGTCCTCGTACTCATCGGTCTGTAATAAGAGGGCTTGGATGACACGGTCTTTTCAACTCCTTCCGGAGTGATGTATCCGACTGTCATCACTGAATCTCTGTCGAAGGCAGATATGGCCTCATATAACGACATAAGCCGTTCAGCTGCCTTGTTGGTCTGACTGATTACCTTGGATTTTTCCTTGATCAGCTCTTCAATGTCAATGCCTGAGATTGTTTTAAGTCTGCTGCCTTTCTCAATGCCCATTTCGCTTCCGTCGATGATTATACAGTCCTCAATGCAGGTCAGGGCAATGGGAAGATAGCATTTGGTCAGATATCTTTCCGGTAATCCGGGGAATGACAATGCACCGTCAATATCAAGATGCGCATCCTTGACAGGGGAATATACTTCTCTGAGCATATCCCAATATGCAAATACGGTATTTCTGTCTTTCTTGTCAAATTCTTCAGAGACCGCTTTCCCGATCATGACCGGCAACTGGCTTTCCCAGTCAAGTCCGTCTTCACGATGGTAAGGATAGAAGTGCTGTATCATGTTCCAGCGTATCATAAGATCGGTTACCCTGTAGGTTCGGTCGTTGAATATGCTTATGACTTCAGTCATATACTCTCCTTCCTCATCATAAAGGGCATCCCATAATTCTTCTGCTTCCTTCAACGCCTTTTCTGTATCATCCTTTGAGAAGCTGCCGGTCTTTGCAGCAGACTGCATGTTCAGATACAGATTGTCAGACAGTCTGTAGCTATACCATCTTCCGGCCTCCGGAGCATATTCCGGCATGTCTGCAGAACATTTTATGATTTCTTTGTAATATGGCGAATAGTCCTGGACGCTGATTGATCCGCCTCCGGTATGAAGCCGATATTGATATGAGGATAAATCGTCGGGACTGACTCGGGAATTCCTGTTTCCAGGCTTGGATGTGATGAATGCATCCGGGGCAAAGACTGCCGTCATCTCTTTGATTACATCCTCTGCGGTGTTTTCTCCGATCTTGTCCGCATAGTAGTAACCAATCTTGAACCAGTCGATGTCATCCCACTTCTCGGTATGATGATTCGGTGAATAATATCTCATGATACCGTACGCCTTGGCGAATGATATATAGTCTGCTGTCGCATCCTGAGCCTCGGCAGACAGGGAGATGAGGCTCAGGAAAAATAATATTGTCCGTTTCATATGATATATTGATTGTGTCTATTGTTCGTCGTTTTCTTCTTCTCCAGGCTGATATTCCAGAATATCTCCCGGCTGGCAATCCAAAGCCTTGCAGAGGGCGGAAAGGGTAGAGAAGCGGACGGCCTTAGCCTTGCCTGTCTTGAGGATGGACAGGTTGGCCTGAGTGATTCCGACCTTCTCCGCCAGCTCTCCTGAGGACATCTTCCTCTTTGCCAGCATTACGTCAACGTTTACTATTATTGGCATATTTCCTCCTTCTTAGATAGTCATTTCGTTTTCTTCCTTATATGCTCGTGCCATCTTGAAAAGCTCGGCTACTATGATCATGCCGATTCCGAAGCAGAGGAAGTAACAGTTCGGGCCGTCTATCACGATGTCATAATGTTCCAAAGAAATATGGTTCTTTGTCCAGAAATATCCGAATATTTCAAGGATCCATTGTGATGCATAGGCTATTATGAGACATATACCCATTCTGGTGAATCTGCACTCAAGTCCTTCAGAGAATAATTCCTTTTTGTTTACTGAGATAATGCAGAATATCAGCATGAACCAAAAATATCCCATACAGATCAGATAAGCTATCGCTGTGAGTGGACCTAGGATATTATAGATTCTTTGCTCTTTATCGGTCTTCGGCTCAGTCCTGATGATTACCTCTTCCAGAACCATCTGATCATATTTCCCTGTCTTATGGTTGTAGATGCTGTCCGTCTGAACGTGGTAGTCCTTTGCAACGATGTCAGCATAGTACCACTCTTGAATATTCTTGTTAGAAATCATACGGCCGTTACTGTCAGTGTCGAATTCTCTGGCAGATTCGCGTCCCTGATTGAAGGAAACAGAAAAGGCCTTTCTGGCAGTACTGTAATCTATAACCCATCCGAAGACAATTGCGATTCCTAGGATGACACATAATATGTTGAATTTTGTTTTCATGATAACTTGGTTTTAGATTGTTAAGTCGTTTTCCTTCTTGATATCTATCGCCATTGTATAAAGATAACCGAATATCGTAAACACAAGGGCAGGTACTGCCATGTCTGGAAGCGGGAAGGTCTTCTCCATAGCTCCATTGACAGCAAAGTCAAAGTTTTCTCTGAAATTCACCATGAACATATACACGAATCCTGACAAGAAAATCAGTTTGGCATTACCGGTTGTGAACAGCGCCTGTTTCTTTAATCCGGATAATACCTTGTAGATCAGTGTCGATATGACTGTGGCAAATGCCACTGAAGTAAGAACATATCCTGCGATAATATAAATCTGCCATGTCATGCGCTCGGGGTTCCACTTCATATATCCTCCATTGATTACGGTAGCATTGAGTCCATCTATAATCGATCCAAGGCCAATCCAGAAGCAGCATACTATGATCACCACGATTCCGGTGGCTTTCATCCATTTAATTTTAGTTGTTTTCATTGTCTTGAAATTAGATTGTGAGACTGTTTTCTTCGCTGACCTGCACGGCATTTCTGTAAATGATTGCCACGATGCAAATGATTATCGGGACGAAGAGTTCATCAAAGCCAAAGCTTATATGTCTGGTTCCTGCCATCAGGTGCATGTTTTCCATACAGAACAATGTGATGAATGTAGTGACGGCCAGGCCGAACAATATCCCGACATTCTTCCGTGGGAACAATACTCCGTTATTCTGTGCTTTGATGGAGTTGAATAGAAAAGCCAGGAGAAGAGCGAAACTGCTGATTGCTCCGACGAGCCTCAGGATTATTAACGAAATCTGCATGCCCTTGAATCCTTCAATCCATACGGCTTTCTGCGGTGTGCCGGAGAAGAATCCGAATGATTGGACGGTGATGAGTGCCAGTGCCATTAGGCCGATAACAATGACTGCTCCTGTCAGCCATTTCAGGGATTTTGTTGAGTTCTGTTTCATAAATCAGTAAGTTTTTATCGTTTTTCGATATGCAAATATAGGTACTTTTATCGAAAAACGATAATTTTATAAAGAAATTTGATAAAAATTTATTGTAATAGCTTATTGAACCTGTCGCGGATAGAAGTGGCGAGGGCGTTATGTCATTGTTTGTTTCGTGAAAAGTAGTTATATTCACAGACCTAATGATATCAAACATGAAAAAGCTCCTTCTGAACCTCTTTTTTATTGCTGTCGTCACACCTATGGCTGCCCAGACATTGATATTGCCGGGAGATTATGCCGATCCTACCATCCTTAAGGACGGTGATGATTATTACATGACTCATTCTCCGTTTTATTATCAGCCTGGCTTTCTGATATGGCATTCCCGTAATCTGTTCAACTGGGAACCGATATGCAGGGCAGGAGAGGAATGGAGTGGCTCTGCATGGGCCCCGGATCTTCAGAAAGTGGGAGACACATATTACATATATTTCCCGGCCGACGATACGAATTGGGTAATGACGGCCAAGGATATCAGAGGCCCATGGACAAAGCCTGCTGATACAGGAATAAGCGGAATCGATCCGGGCCTTGCGGTGACACCGGATGGGAAACGATATCTTTTTACCAGTGCCGGATATGTTACCCCATTGACAGATGACGGCATGAAACGAAATGGCGAGACAAAGAAGATTTATGACGGCTGGGTATATCCTCATGAGTGGGAAACCGAATGCATGTGTCTGGAATCTCCTAAGATCACATATCGTGACGGCTACTATTACATGACTTCTGCAGAAGGAGGCACGGCAGGTCCTGCAACAAGCCATATGGCCGTCTGTGCAAGGGCGAAGGATATATACGGGCCTTGGGAAAATTCTCCATATAATCCTATAGTACATACCTATTCCGATGTAGAGCAATGGTGGTCTAAGGGCCATGGCTCGTTGGTAGAAGGTCCTGACGGGCAGTGGTGGATAGTATATCATGCATATGAGAATGGCGCTTATTTTTTAGGAAGGCAGACTGTCATGGAACCTGTGGAATGGACGGAAGGCGGCTGGTATCGTCCGGTCAAAGACCTGGAGATAAAGACCATACATGAGCGGAACGCATCTTTGTCTGACAGTTTTGAAAGCGATAATGTCAGCTGGCAGTGGACCGGCTGGAAAGAGGATGTCACAAAATCGGTCTTCATGAGGAAAGGCCGGCTGGTTATGCCGGCACGTGGAACAGTTCCTCATGACGGACGTCTGATGCTGATTACGGCGACAGACAGTGAATACTCTGTTGAAACTGAGGTTACAATCAAAGACAAAGATCTCAAAGCAGGACTTGTCCTGTTTTATAATGAGCATGCTTATGCCGGACTTCTCTGTGACAGCAAGACCCTTACAGTTTATAAGAATCCGGAAATGACGGAAGAAATCACAAATGATATAGGCAGAAATATCTTCATCCGTCTGGATTTCAGAAAAGGTCTGCTAGACATCAGTGTTAGCGCTGATGGGAGCGGATGGAATCTTCTGTGCAGGGATATAGATGTCTCGGAATTCCACCACAACAGATATGGAGGATTCCTTGCCTTGCGTCCTGCTTTATGCTCAGTCGGAGACGGAGAAGCGGAATTCCATCATTTCACATACACCTCGGCCGCTTTTTGTCGATAATATATCCAAGGTGTTACTCAAATCATTGTTTTGATGATATTTCTACTACACCTTGGACGTTTTTAGTTGTCCAAGCGGCTAAGGTGTCTTAGTCTATAACATTTTATTGAACCTGTCGCGGATAGAGCTTGCCAGGGCTGAATCTCCGTATTCATCTTCCAGGGCGGAAAGGTATGCCAGTATGTTGTAGCATGACTCGAAGTGACGTTTTCCGTCTTCATAATGGTTGAGGAAGAAAGCTGTCGATTCGAGAAGGTCATCTGCCAGTCTTGCAGCTAGCTCTAAAGCCTTTTCAGGAGCCCCGGCCATATGATAGGCCTCGATCATCCTGATAATGTCGTACTCGTTATTGAAGCCGTAAAGAACCAGATCAAGAGGGAAACTGCTCTCCGGAATCATTTCCTGACACATGTCGAGCATCTCTACAGCCTTCTCGTTTTCACCGGCTTCAATCAGTTCCTGAGCAACGAATGAGAATATCTTTCTTTGGGACAAGACTGCAGCAAATGTGTACAGATTCTGATAATCCACATACCATCCTTCCTTCTTCAGAGTGTCCCATGTATATAATGAAGTCATCTTGCTGTAGAGCTCCTGCACATCAGTGAAGCCGTTTTCCTGGAGGTTGGTCTTGTTCTTTATAGGAATGAACCTGTAGGTGAATCCGTCATACATCAGATAGTCCTTTATGCCTATCTTTATGTCGCCTCCGGCGCTGAGGAAGTTCAGCGGCCTGTCCCATTCATAATTTGAAAGCAGGTCGAGGAAGAACAGCTCCGGTTTCGTGATGCCTTGCTTTCCTTCAGGAATCTCGAGGACGATCTCTGACGGAATCATGTCTGCAAAACGTTCATCAAGGATGCCGTACCTGATGACATTCTCCTTGTTGACGGGAATCGAGAAACGACGTGAAGCGATGTAATCGGCATATTGACCGTTGGTCAGCGGGATCTTTGCATCCGGATGGCGGAATACCTTCATCACATCCGACAACGGCAGGACCGTATCGCGGGTGTCATATATAAGTACATATTCATTCTCTCCCTGCAGGTACTGTCTCTTTCCGATGGACAGATCCAGCGGCGCAGACTCGTATGCGGCCTGCTTCATCTGGTCTATATGCCAGTCGGCACCGAGAAGAGATGTGTTGACGACGCGTACGTCGGTGCGGAATCCTTCGACCTCCTGGGCGTACCATATAGGGAAGGTGTCATTGTCTCCGTGTGTCACCAGGATCCCGTTCTCACCGACACCACGGAGATAGTTCATTCCCAGCTCCCTGGCGGTAGAGCGGTCGCTGCGGTCGTGGTCGTCCCAGTTTTCAGAGGCCATGAGGGCGGGAACTCCGAGGCACGACACAACGATGACAAGGCATGGGGCAACCTTCTTCGAATGGACGAACCTGCTGATCAATGCACTGACTCCCAGACCGATCCATGCGCTGAAGAAATAGAACGAGCCTGCATATGCATAGTCCCTTTCGCGGACCTGAAGAGGGGACTGGTTGAGGTAGAGCACTATTGCTATCCCGGTCATGAAGAACATGAGGAAGTTCAGCCAGCATCCTCTCCTGTCACGTGAATACTGGAAGAACAGGCCGATCAGCCCGAGAAGAAGCGGCAGCATGTAATAATGGTTTCTGCCTTTGTTCTCTTTCAGATAAGCCGGTGCATCAGACTGGTCCCCGAGCCTTATCCGGTCGATGAGTCCTATCCCGCATTCCCAGTTTCCCTTGAATATGTCTCCGGGAATCGGACTGTGGATGTCATTCTGCCTTCCTGCAAAGTTCCACAGGAAATACCGCCAGTACATCCAGTTCAGCTGGTAGTCGAAGAAGAACACCAGGTTCTGCAGGAATGTAGGCTTCAGGTGTATGGAGCCCGGTACCTTCCTTCCGTCTTCTCCGATGTACTGCTTGTATATGTCTATGTATGAATCGTCCCGATAGTCCCACATGCGGGGGAAGAACATCTTTGATTCGGGAGAATACTCGATGTCTATGCTCTTGCCTTTGACATATCTGTCCCCGATCCGGGCCCAATACTCCTTTTCTGAAACGTCGTAATCGGCCCCGAAATACTCGCCGTATATGATCGGCCCTTTCGGGTACTGCTCTCTGTTCAGATAGCTGATGAGGGTGAAAGGATTGTCGGGCTTGTTCTCGTTCATAGGGGTGTTGGCATTTGAACGGATGACGACGGTCGCATAAAGAGAAAAGCCGGTTATTATGGTTGTGAGGCATAGAAGCACGGTATTGACAAGCACTTTACCTCGCTTCAAGGTCTGGAACAATCCATAGAACAAGCCGGCGAAAAGGAGCGCCATGAACGTGACAGCACCGCTGTTGAACGGCAGACCGAAGACGTTTACAAAAAGAAGGTCGGCATATGCGGCGGCTTTCGGAAGGAGGGGAATGATGCCGAAAAGCACGGCTGCCAGAATCAGGCAGGACAATATGAATATGCCGCACAGTTCCATAAAGCTGTATTTCCTGTCTTCACGGATTCTGTAGAAATACATGAATACGATTGCGGGGATGCTGAGCAGATTGAGCAGATGCACTCCGATTGAAAGACCCATGAGGAAGCATATCAGCACGATCCATCTGCCGGAATGAGGCTCTTCGGCTTCATCGTACCAGCGGGTTATCGCCCAAAATACCACGGCAGTGAATAACGAAGACATTGCATATACTTCTGCTTCCACAGCCGAGAACCAGAATGTGTCGCTGAAACAATATGACAATGCTCCGACAACGCCGGCTCCGAATATCGAAATAGCATTTGTGGTACTGATATTTTCGCCTCTGCTGGTGATCCTTCGTGCAAAGAATATTATCGTGAGATATAGGAAGAATATTGTCAGTGCCGAACATATTGCACTCAGTGCATTGATGGCAGCTGCGGCGTTTTCCTTATCTGTAAAGATGGTGAAGAATCGTGCGAAAAGCTGATAGACCGGATTTCCGGGAGGATGGCCGACTTCGAGCTTGTATGAGGATGCGATGAACTCTCCGCAGTCCCAGAATGAGACAGTCGGTTCGATGGTAAGAAGGTAAGTTGTGGAAGCGATTGCCAATACGGCAAGGGCGATGATCCGGTTGATTTTTTTAAAGATCTTCTCTGTCATTTTTGTATCATTTTGATACAAAATTACCGGGGAAAAGTTTTACATGTGTTGTGTGAGATAAAAAACACCCTTGTGTAATATGCTGTGTGTTAGCGCGTTGTGGAAATGTGACGAATTCGCGTCGGCTGAAAGTCTTACATCGCCTGTTTCTGCGTCCGAGAAAGCAGCTCGCGAAGCCATATCCCGATGTTTGTGTCGTGTTCTCCCAGTCCGAGCTTCTTTCTGATTTCGCTGCTTATGATGTAATGCCTCTTCTTCTGGATGAAGTCGCCGACATCCTTGCCTTTGAGACCGAGTGTGTACAGGCAGCAATAGCCGATCTCCCAGTCTGTCAGCCCATGCTTCTCTAGTACGTAGATGAATGCCGGATGACGTTCCTTGAAGATTACTTTCGTAGATATAAGGAATGATTCCCTGTCGGAAATGAGGTTCTCTATCTCTTGTTCGGAAATACGGTATGTCTTGTCATCAGCTGCTATGTGTGAAGCCAGGACCTTGTCAAGAACTTCAAGTCTATGGCGTATAAGCTTCATTGCCTCATCGTCCGGCTTCTGTTTCAGCCTGCAGGCATATCTGCGGATGATTCCGAGGCATATGACTATTGCAGCCAGTGAGACGATGATTATCAGCCAGATGGATTTTCTTTTCTCGACCAGTTCCATCTTGTCCTTATAGCGCTCCTGGATCATACGTGCGTTCTGTTTCCGGAGCGTGTCGGTAGGGGATATCTGCTGTGCATGAGCCAGAATCCTTTCTCTCCATAATGCTGCGTTTTCTGAATTTTCCGCATCGTTAGCCTTGCTGTAGTAGTCGATGGCGATGCTGATGATGCTGTCGTTGGTCATCGCGATGCCGCATTTTTCCAATGCGATGGAATATAGCAGGGCGTGTCTGGCTCGTAGTTCCTGAGTGTTGAGGTGTCTTCTGTCAAGAGAATCCAAAGCCACGAAGGCGCTGTCCGGATGTGTTTCCATCTGTATTTCAGCCTCGTCAAGCAACCTTTCCGCTCCGCTGTCATGGACGCATGAGGCCATGGAGATTGAAAAAATGATGAAGAAAAATATGTTTGATAGTCTTGACATGTTTCAGGTTATAAAGACAGCACGGCTTTTGCAAAAACCGTGCTGAATTCAGCTATTCCTCTATTTCTTTGAGTATGTCGTTGAGAATGCGGATGTTCTTGATTTCCTTTCTGATCGCGATTCCGCAGAAAATGAGTACGAATATCAGGATGCTCCAGAAACTGTCTTCTCTTGTTGCTCCTTGCTGGTTTCCCATGAAATAGAACAGGAAGGTCACGAGCATTGAGTATCCTGTGATTCTGGTTATGACAGAAGTGATGATGTGGAATCTTTTCACAGACTTGACTTTTCTGGAAAATCCGCTTATGTCTCCTTTGAAATCAAGATCTTTCTTCTGCTTGAACAAGTTGAGGATATACAAGGTCACACTCAGGATGCAGAAGCCACCGAAGACTGATACTAACCAGAGAGGGTAGTCATTTGTCATGCAGAAATCAATGTTGAAATATGTTGCATAGAGCAATATCAAGATGCTGACCCAACTGTTCTTGCCGGATCGGTATTTGTCTATCTTACTCTCTATTGATGCTGTTATGAGCTTTTCATTGACGATCTTCTGTTTCTCGACCTTTTCAGTGAGAACCTTGAACTGTTCACGCATCTGCTCCAGTTCCTGTGAAATCTCAAAATTATCTCTTTCCATTTCTTTCGCTGTTTGACGGTTCTACATTGACTTCAGTTTTTCCCTGATGCGGACAAGCTTGACAGAGACATTGTTTGCCGTTATTCCAAGGATGGATCCGATCTCGTCATAGCTCAGATTCTCAAGCCACATCAGTATGATGCTCCGGTCGATATAACCGAGTCTGTTGATGCGGTCGTAGAGCTGACGGATCTGCATCGAGTCATCATCCATGTCTTCGAACAGGTTGATGCTGACGTCGAGCGGAACCTTCTCGAAACTTCTTTTTTCTTTCTTGGAATAGTTGATGCAGGTGTTGAGGCTTACTCTCCATACCCATGTGCCGAGGAACTTGTCACCTTTGAAGGATTTCAGCCCTTTCCAAAGGTTGATAAGTATCTCCTGGAACAGATCGTTCACCTCGTCCGCATCCTTGGAAAACATGTAGCAGACCGTATAGATCCGTCTTTTGTTCTCCAGAACGATTTGCGCAAATTCTCTTTCTTTGTTGTCCATGATAAGGTTTTCTGAAATGTTTCTGAACGTTAAACAACGAAACCGTCAAAAAACTACAGAAATAATGCAGATAATTTCTTGTTTATATCATCATGTGACAATCCCGAGACATCCATACGGAGCCAATATGTTGTTTCTACTATGTATTCAGGTTTGTACTGTATCGGATAAGTTACGATTTCCCAACCCATCAGACCAAGCCAGTTGATACCTGCAATTTGAGATACGAACTCTCTTGGTTTGCCATTCTCGTCATTGATGATACCGAAAAAGCCATTCAGGTCGCTGTCATACTGGCGGCAGTCGATTTTCATTTTAAACATACGTTCCGTATATTTCTGAGTGTATGAATGGACCTGTTTTTCTTTCTCCACTTTAAAACTGTCGAATGCTACTGTGCAGTAGATATAAGACTTGCTTGAAGGTGAATTCTCTTGAGCAAAAGCACTTGCTGCAGCGATTATCAAAGCAGTCAAAGTGATGATTATACGTTTCATATCAGACTGTTTAAGATAAGTTCTGTTTCCTCACTCGACGGTCTCGGAGCATTGTCATTGACAATCTTTCCGTTCTTGTCGATTATCATGTAGCGAGGGATAAGCTGGATACTGTATTCATACATGAATTTTGCAGCCTTCGGGTTAAGGATACGATAGACCTTGCAATCTGTAAGCTTCAGTTTGTCAAGAGACTCACACATCTTACTGTGGTCTTCGTCAGTTGACAGATAGATGAATTCGATATTATTGCCTTCCATCCTTTCTCGAAGCTCTGCTGCCGGTTCCATTTCGGCACAGCATGGACGGCACCATGAAGCCCAGAAATCAACATACACGACCTTGTCTTTCATGCTGTTCAGAACATTGCTGAGACTTGTCTTCTTCCCATCCGGACTCATCAGAAGCACTTCGTTTTCGACCATCATTTCTTCCGCGAACGCGTCATGGTACCTCTCTTTCAACGTATATGCAAATGTGGAATCCACGTTTGCAACGGTCGTATCCACATACTTCTTGCTCTTGTGCTTCGGAAAGTCCTGAACCATGCCGTCAAGGGTTCGTATCAGGAATGTTTCAAAGAATGGAGTTCCCTTTATGAGTGTGTCGTTCTGAAGCTTCGCATATGTGTATTCCCAGTCGCATGTGCTACCTTGTGAAACCTGCACATATTTAGGGAAGTAGCTTGAATATGCAACGGAGTTCATGAATCCTCTGTAGAAGCCATACACATCAGAATCGAATCTGTCCTTGTCATAGTCAGCTCTGAAAATGGAATCTGCAACCGCCTCTCCAAGAGATCCTTTATATCCGAATTCCTTACGCTTCTTGAGCGACCATATGATCCTTTCCTTGAAATATCTGTATGCCGGCTCGGAGAACATACCTGCGGTATTTAACGAATCGATCCAGACCTTTTCTTTCTCAAGAGTTTCCACGATGGCGTCATTATGCCGCATTCCATACTCATTCCATGCCTTGAATCCTCGCCTGAAGTCGAAGTCATAGATGTCCCATAACAAAGTAAGGTGGTTTTCCACCTCTTCGATTGTCAGTCCTTCGTATGAACCGAATCTCTCCAGATATGCCTTACGGTATTCAGTGTCAAGTGGTTTTGCCTCCCGGTTCAATATGCTGATCTGAGGTTGTGCGCGGGAATATATCTTTGACGTATCCCTCCTTATCAGCACGGTATCGCCTTTATGTGCAATAAAGTCGCTTGATGCATGAGGATTGAAATTGTATTTTACAAACATCCAATCCGCATTCAAAGTAACCGTAGTCGTATCGTCGCTTTCCCGTATGTCAGTGATATCTTCAGAAGGGTCGATTGACAGATATCTGAACGGAATCTGGCCCGTCATCATCGAATACGCTCCCTCCTCCTTGCCATATTCGTGGTAAAATCGCTCTGAATAAGCAAGTCCGTCAACTATGATGACGACTTCATTCTTCGTTTCTGACACCTCCGGTCTTGGGGCGCAGCTGGCAATGATGAAAGCGATAGCTGCGGATCTTATGAGTTCTGATATGTTCATTTTCGTGAATATTTGAAAGTGGATTCAATGAAATGGTTCAACGATAGCCATTGAAGGCATCAGGCCTGAAGATTATCCATCAGTTTCCTGAGATAGAGGCTGAGATTGGTGTCATTCTCAGTCAGACCGAGCTTCTGCCTTATGACGCTTCCGTATGTATAGTGCCTCTTCAAGTTGATGTATTCTCCGATATCCTTTCCTTTCAGACCTATCAGATATAGGCAGCAATAGTTGATTTCCCAATCTGAGAGTCCCTTGTCATAAAGGTATCTGAAGAAAGCCGGATGAGATGATTCGAGAGTCATTCTTGTCTGTGTGATGAATGTATCCCTGTCAGAAACCAGAGCCTCGAGTTCTTCGTTTGCCTTTCTGTTGTCGGCTGAAGTGTCGGTTATATATGAAACTATGACCTTGTTGAGAAGCCCAAGTCTTTTTTCGATGATGTTCTTTGTATCTTCATTCACCGTGTTGTCCTCGATCATCCTTGTCAATTCGTCGCGCTCGGTTACAACCTCCGAATACATCGACTCGTATCTCTGCTTCTCGATTTCGAGCTGTTTCTTCTCTTCAGTTCTCTGCTGAAGACGCTTCCTGATCTGCAGAATGATGATTATGGAAGCCAGCAAGGCAACGAGGCTGATCAGTATTATCGAGTTTTTCTGACTCTTTGCTTTAAGCTGATTCACTTCGTTGCGGTGGCGTTCTTCTATGTACTTTACGTCAGTGATTCTTTTACCCGTCTCTGTTGAACCATCGATATCTATCGCCTTTTTATATGCCTCGGCAGCACCCTTATAATCCTTGAGGGAACTCTTGATCTCTGCCAGGACGAAGTAATAGTTCTGATCATTGGAAATGTCGTTATACAAAGCTTCCTTCTCAATGCACTCCAATGCCTTGCCATATCTCCCGGCATTATTGTACATATATGCAATGATCCTCCAGCTTATCACATTACTTTCATCTTTCACGTCATTGAGATAGTCGTCAAGCATATCTGCACAGGCCTGATGTCCGTATTTCCTGGATATTACCTTGGCTTTGATCAGATAGTAGTCGTGGATATCTCTGGCATTGCCATATTCCATATTCTTTTCAGCGATATCCAGATATTCCGAAGCTGCTTCTATGTCGTTGTTCATTATGTGGCAGTCCGCTATATCTGCAATTGTATTAAAGAACTGCCTCATGCTGTTTGCTTCACGGAACTTTTCGGCGGAAAGGAGAACCTCTGATATTGCTGAAGGATAATCATAGTATCTTTTATGGATATATCCTTTATAGGAGTGCAGCAGCGCCTGATGCTTTGCTTGAGCATATTCATAATCATCTTCAGCCTTGGTGAATTCCTCCATAGCATTCTCATAATCACTATGTTTTATGAGATAGATTCCCTTGTATAGATGAGACAGGAATCTTTCGCATGAAGGCTTTTTTATCGTATAATGATCATATGCCGTCTCCAGAATCTCGTATTCCGGAATCTCTCCAGTGGTCTTCAACATCAGAAACCATTTCAGCAAAGCATGTCTGGCTTTCAGCTCCCTGCTGTCCAATCCTGCCTTTTCAACGCATTCCAATGCAACCAAGGCACTGTCCGGCCTATCGTCCATATAACTCTCGATTTCATCCAGAAGCCTGCCGGTCTCGCTTGTATGGCTGTCGTCACAGGAGAACAAGATAAATGTTGATAGAATCAAGACTATGATTGCCTTGACCCTATCAACATCAAAGGGATTCAGTATATGCATATTTCGTGTCGATCTGTAAGTTTCTCGTGCAATATACAAAACTTTTATTCAATCATCACGAATATTCATCAAAACTGATGATTATCTTACCTGATTTTTGCCTTGAGTCTTGAAACTCTGTTATAGATAACGCTCTTGTCCTTTTTCAGAAGGACAGACATCATTGTAGGTGTAAATCCAGCCTGGATGTAGCAGAACAATCTGATTTCCTTCTCCTTGAGCTCGGGGTGAGCGTCACGGAGCTTTGCTGCAACATTGTCCTGAGTAGCGTTCAGCCAGTCCTCCAGTTCCTTCTGTGCTTTCGGATCGCTCCTCAATTCGTCGATGATTTCCCGGACTTCCTGAACGATCTTCTTCTGGAACTTGTCGGTGTCTTCATACACATAGTACTGTTCGCACAGTCGTTCAAGAATCTTGAAATTACTGTTTTCCGTGAATGAGGCCATGTTCTGTGTTGCTTCTGGCAGTGCATCGTTCTTACGACTGCAGAAGTCATGGAAATCAGATATGAATTCAGTGATTTCCTGAATTGAGATTTCCTTGAATAATCCGGTACGGATGTTGTCGAACAGCTTGATGTTGAAGATACGGAATCTGAAAATGTTTAAATCTTTAATATCCATAATCGTTGGGTTTTTATTGGATAAAGTTACAGAAGCTGTCCTGAACAGTTGTTGTCTTTCCTCTGAAACATTCTATCTCCAAGTTGATGCAAGTTGTTGATTCATAATGATATGACAGGGAGTCCCCGAGCGGTATCCTATCATTCGTGTCTTTGCCCCTATCATATCATGCCCTTTCCGGCGCATCAGATTCTTGGCTTCTGGAATGTGCTGATAAGCACAGATATCAGATATATGAAGAGGCCATAGACGATAGGGAGAAGTGAGCATAATATTCCTCCCCAGATAATGGATGCCGATAAGTCAGGAGCTACCATCAAGGTGCTGCTCATCTGTACAAGGGTTACCATCACCCATAAGATGGATGCCAGAAGGGCTGAGAAGCCGATGCCTCTTACCCAGTTCGGGGCTTTCCATGAAGCAATGAGTACTCCTATAAGAAAGATTGTAAGTACGGTCATCGGGCCTGAGCCGCCCATGAAGAAATAGTCCACAAGATTGTAGTTCGTGTCAAGGATTTCAGTAGTTTCCATTTGATTCGGTTTTTAATTGTGTTAAACTTGGCTGTTGTGGAATTCCATGGTGCAAAGGTATTCAGTGAAGACGAATAATGCGAATTCAAATCCATTTAACTCGTGGTTAAAAGCCACTGATTCGTGTTTCTGCTGTTCCATATGCGGTTTTTTTTAGTAAATTTGACGGTGTTCAACCGATATGATATGAAAAAGATACTGCTTACTCTCGCTTACTGGTCTGCTTCTGTTCTGATGATAGCCCTGATGCTTACAAGCCTGGACTATTGCTTTTCAGATGCCTTGTTCGTAAGCATGTCTTTCGTGCCGGGATGTCTTGTGCTAAGATGGCTCCTGCCTCATGTATCTTTTGCGAATAAGAGGAAAGGTATCCTTAACCTGATCGCCGTGGTTCTTGCAGTCATCCTGACAGATATGATCCTTGTGATATGGTGTCATGTCCTGATGAATGGTCTGATGGCTTCATATTATTCCGGTTTCCCGACTCTTTTAGTGAATCCCGCTTTCCTTTCTCTGGTGATGATAGTGCTGACAGGAGGGGATTATGTCCTGTCACGTTATCTGAAGTCTCGTTTCCGGAATGAATCCCATCCGGTGACATTCACTTCTGACTATAGGAAGGTGACCTTGGATCTGTCGGAAATATTATTTGTTGAATCCCGTGATACCGAGGTGTGGGTATGTGCGACAGATGGACGGAAATATCGTAACAAGACCGGTATCACCCAGTGGGAAAACCTCCTCGGGGAGGATTTCATCAGAGTGCACCGGTCATTTGTGGTCAGAAAGTCTTTCATCTCGTCTGTTGCTAATGATGCAGTCAAACTGACAGATGGCAACGAGATACCGGTGTCGCGAAAATATCGTGAAACTCTATCTTCCTTGAAGATATGCTGAACTCGATCTTTACGATGCTCCAACGGCTTCCTCACAGGAGAAAAGAATATTCCGATATCATAATTTCACAACTTTTTATTACATTTGCTTTCGGGTAGGACAATGCTGTCCATTACATACGTACACAAGGTTTCTCAGAACCTTCGGACTGTAGTGAATGATGCTCACGAGCGTCTATATATAAACGAACACATAAAACTATGAAAACAAGAACTAAAATCATCTGGATCTGCCTCGGATATCTGCTTTGGGGCTCTTATGCAATTTATAGAATTGTTCAGTTCATCAACGCACGGGTAGGTCTCCTTGATCTGATCGTTGGACTTCTGATGTGCGTCAGCCTCATATATCTGCTTGCATATAACCACCATAGGCTGCTGAAAGAGAAGAAGGAGGACTGACTATGAAAGCATTGAAATATTGCCGCACAGCTTCATTTGTGCCGATGATGGCGTTTTTGATTGTGTTTTTTGTTTATAGAACCTTGGATAAAGGATTTGACGGAATCCTGGCAACGACATTTGGCTTAATTTTCATCTTCGGTCCTTTAAGCTTTTATACACGTATTAAAAACGAAAACAATCCGGCATATCTTGCCAAGACCGAGAAGGGAATGATAATAGCCAACTTCGTCTCTATCGTACTCATGACAGCTTTGTCGATAGTTGGATTTTGCTGGGGAGTGGGAGGATATTTCAACTGGCTTTATCTGGCTATTATAGCTGGTGTAATTTATTCAACAACTAACAATGTCATTCTATACAAAGCAAAGAAGGCCTATGACGCTGAAAACTCTAAATAAGTAGAGCATGGCAGATCTGTTAATTATAAATCCGTTGTTGAATATAGCAGTAATTCTTCCCCTGCTGCTGTTGTTCATGAAGGAGAGGACACGGGAAAACAACTTCCGTATCTTCAGTGTTATCCTATGTTACTTCATATGCAATCTTGCTTTGACAGTACAGTTTCATGTTGATTTCCTGAACATAATAGGCGGCAAATGGAACTGGGATGGCAAGATATACGGAATCATATGGGGTATAGCAGCATATTTTATATTCCGATATCAGTTCAGCGAGAACAACTTCTTTACTTTTAGACAGAACAAAGAGGGTTTGAAGTCTGCAATCTGGGCTGCAGTCCTGGTAATCGGCATACCGACTCTCTTGGGAGCATTGAATACAAAGGAATTCAATCTTGAAACCTTGCTGTTTCAGATAACCATGCCAGGCCTCGATGAAGAGATAATGTTCAGAGGAGTGCTTCTCGGACTTATGTGCAGTTGTCTTCGTAACGATGGACCGACATGGAAAAATCCGGCCAATCTGATAACATCCATCCTGTTTGGTCTTGTGCATGCTCTGAACGTCGATGGAGGGTCTGTATCATTCAGTGTCTCATCTTTCATATGGACAGGAATGATCGGTTACGGCTTGGGATATATGACTCTTAAAACCAGAAGTATCCTGCTTGCAATAGTGGCTCATAACTTATGCAACTTTTTGCAAAATGTCGTTGCGATGTTTTAAATAGAATAATCAGTCTGGGAATGGATTATAAAACATTACATTATGAAAGCTAAAACACAGAAAACTCTGCTTTGGGTAATCTTTGCAATCTCTGCACTCCTTCTTGTGCTTGTAATGCTCTTTCCTGGCGAAAAAGGGAACAACATTTCGGTATTGCGAATGGCAATGATGATTGCTTTCGGACTCTGGGGAGTCATATATGCGAGTTATAAGTTGAAAAAACAAAAGGAGGAGTAATTTATGAAGATGCTGAAACTTTTCCGTCTGCTATCCATGATTGCAGGACTCGCCTGCTTTATGATTTATTGTCTGCCTGAGACTGATGGCGGGGCCGGTTATGATTGGACAATGATTGCTGTCCTTGTCCTCTTCATGGTCATTGGCCCGGCAAGTTTGATCGGCAATATCAAGAGAGAGGAACATCCTCAGACATTGACCGAATATAAGAAAGGCTATGTCATCATGTGCGTCATCCTGTTTGTCATTGTGCTTGGCTTATGTGCAACAGGTCTCATAGTCGGATTGGGTAAACTATGGATGAACCTTGCATTCACATTTGCCACCCTTTACAACTTATTCAACGCAATCATTCTCTATAAAGCGAAGATGGCTTATGACTCCGAAAGCTAAAAACGTACTTAAGAAGATTCTTGCATACGCTCTGATGAGCATTGTGCTGATGCTGATATATTTTCTGATTGCTTTTATCCTCGACCTGATATTCAATCTGTTTGGTGGCGAAGATGGCATCAGTATCATAGCTGCGGTTGCAACCTGCATAGTTCTCACGGTGATATTTGTCGTTGGAGATATTGTCAGCAGCCGGAATAAGGGTGTTGACAGAAGCGATGGCATCATCAGGATCTGCCGTAGAATACTGACCACAACTACCTACATGTTCTGCGGAATGCTGCTGATCGAATGGCTGATTCAGAAATTCTCGGACAAGGAATTCTCTCTTGGGTTGCTGCACTGGCTCTCATTTGCTCTTGCTGTGGCACTTTTTGATGAGCTTGTAAAAACGCATAAGGAGAAGAAGATGCAGGAGGATGAGAATGCGCTTGTCGTAGCCGCAGAATGCGAAGATATGCAGACTGCAGAAGACATCTGCAACAGACTTGAATGCAAGGGTATCAAGGCAATGATCGTTGAGAAGGGCAGTCCTGTATATATCAAAGGTAACGGTTCTCCTGTTCAGATTCAGGTATGCCGGAAGGATCAGCAGAAGTCGGCAGACATAGTCATATAATTAAAGAAATGAAAAGAATCGTAATACTTCTGCTGACCATACTGTCTGCCATCGGATGCAGCAGTCCCAATGACAGTAAGCTGCGAGATTGCCCGCACCGGCAAAGTGTTCTGTGATGATCCCGAATTTCCGGATGTCGAGACAGAATCACCTGAAGAAGATGCTCTATCATGACATGAACTCCTACACTCTCCCTTTTCTATAACGTCCATCACTAATTCGCTTGAAAACCTGCCGGACGGCCACGAAAAAGGCGAATAACCCTTATAAACAGAGGCCGTCCATCATAAAATCAGTTGTTTTTCTGCCGGAAACTTGACCCCGCACACAATGAGTGACCTATTTCTGATGGGTCGCAAATTGCCATACTGACTCACATGACGATACTCCTATGTAATCCTTATGAGTTTTTATCTTTGAGCAGTGAATAAACAGCTTGGTAAAAAAGTGCCACAGAATTGACCGGGCTGTACAGAAAACCAATCAGATTGCCTTGATCTTGAGACAGCTTGGTCAAGATTAGACTATTAATTGACCGAGGTGTTCAAGCGAAGAATTGCGTTCCGGAAATCATTGATTCTATAGCCTCGGTTTCTGAAAAATGACGATTATCTGTGATACGACATAAACGATGGCGCCGTAAATCGCAGGGATAAAGGTCACCTTCAATCCTCGGTACATTATTCCCATTGCCGTCTCCGGATTTGAAGACAGGTAATCCAGTGCCTGCCTCAATCCGGTAAAAGCCCAGATCAGTCCGACAGCGAACGCAATCTTGCCGATGTTCTCGACCCATGCAGGAGCCTTCCATGCGGCAAAGAATATGAGGGTCAGCAGAATTGTTATAATTGACATTCCGAGATAACCACCTTCTACAAAAAGGTAAATGATTGAATTCAATGGAGTCATAACCGTAAATTTTGTTAAAGTTACTAAAATTCAAATACTCCCGTATCGGAGTCACTGTTATTTATACTCTTGTTGGAGTATTTGCCCTTGCCCTTGACAAAGTTCCATGACAATGAGATTCCGAATTCATGATTCTTCGTACGCAGATTTGTCGATGTCTTGTGATGAACCGGAGAGGCTGCTGTCGTTTCTGAAACGAACTTGTCCTCTACAAATGGGAACAGACACTGAAGACCGATAGTAAGTCTGTTCTTCCTCCAAGAAAGATTGATGTATGAAATCTTCTCATATCCCTCAAGATAAATTCCGCTTAATGACTGGCCGACAAGGGTATGCCTGTATGACAATGTGAAACCCTTCCAGTATGCAGCTATGTTTCCATATACAGGGAAGAACCAGTGATGAACCGCATCAGACTCGTCGTCCGCCTTGAATGTCTGATAGTCAGCCGTTCCGTCAAGCGATATCTCAAGGAATTTCCACGGAACATATGATAATGTGACGTTTGTTCCAAGTGCCGAACCATATTGTCCGTTCATTGTCTGGAGCATCCAATGGTCTCCGCCATCAACGAAGGCATTGTACAACTGGCCTTTGGTGTAGTTGAAATGCAGGTCGGCAGTCATGGCGAGCTTCCCCGGAATGTTGAATGCATACATGAACTGTGAGCCGTATCGTGTGCTGTTCCTTACATTCACATTGCCGGTCTTATAGAATCCTTCCATTATCATGATCCTGTTGTCGGACATCTGCTGTATTCCCGGCATCATAGTCTCTGAATCAAGTTTCAGCCTCATATAGTGCTTCTGCCTGAATCCGTAACCGAGGAGAAGGGTAGGGGTGAAGGCTATGTCTGAAAAGCCGTTGTCTCCCGATTTGATGTTGCCGGTCGCTCCGAGGCTGAACCTGTATGAGAATGAATTTATCCTTGATGAATATTCTCCATATATCCTGTGGGTGGATGTATTTACATCGGAAGTTCCTCCTCCGTCGGAATTCACCAGATTATTCTGAAGCCAGTTATATGCCCCTTTGTATCCGAAATCAAGTTTATGGGTTCCTTTGGTCCAGAGGTAGTTTAATTCTCCGATTACAGAACTCTTCCTGGTGTCGAGATCCATGATATCCTTATATCCATCTTCAGAATCACGCAAGACTGTCTCTGAAGAAACCGCATTCTGTGAGTTCCTGTATGTCGTTCCGAGCACATCGAATGTCAACGTGCTTGATGGAGAGATTATCTTCGAGAAATATACCTCCGCCACAGGCATCAGTGTCTTTACCATGTCCTGCGTCAGTCCGCTTCGTTTCTGCAAGACATCGCCCCATTTCAAATTGATATCTCTTGTCCTCTCCATTCTGCTCAGATTATCATCCATACTCAATGAAATCTGCAAGGTATAGTCATTGTCTTTCGCATTCAGCCATGACAGACCTCCGCTGTACTGGCTGCCCCAGTCCTGACTTTTCTGGATATAGTTGTATTGATAGTTCTGCCCGTCAAGGATGCATGAATATATGCCTTCTTCGGTATCCCATACCTTTCTTTTATGGTTAAAATGCGTCCCTATGTCTATCGTGAACTTGTTGTTGCCGCTCACATAACTAACGGAACCGCGTGCATTTGTATATATCTGGCCACCTCTGCCGTAGAAGTTGCCCGACCAGCCAGTATCGAGACGTGACGTATGTACATTTATCATCACGTCAGCATCTTCCATATACCTTACAGGCGGCACATCATAATAATCAACCTTCTTTACCTTCTCAGGAGAAATCAATTGCAATTCATAATCGCTGGCCTTGACTCCGTTGATAAGGACAAGGACATTCTTGGCCCCTACGGTCTTGATTGAATTGCTCTGCTGGTCTATGAACAATCCCGGGATACCGGAAACAAGATCTCTTGCTTCGCGTGCCTGAACCATCTGCTCCTTTGTGAAGAAATGGGTGGTCCTGTCGATCTTGTAGGTCATGTTGCCGTCGCTGATTACTGCGGCATTCAGCATCTCTGTGATAAGGCTGTCAGTCTGCGCTCCCATCGAAATAGTCAATGATAGAAGCATGGAAATAATGATGAATCTTTTCATGGCGAAATCCGTTTTAATGTTGCTGCAAAACTATGCAGAACCTCGTAGAAATGCCATGTCGAATCCACCTCTGGCTATGTTGAATCCACCTCTGAACACATTCTGAGCGCATCAGGAGGGATATTTCAACAATTTCCATTACATTTGTACCATATGAACAAGACAATTCTCATAACATTCTCTTACTGGATCCTGGCGGTCATGATCATCGCCATGATCCTGCTCAGTCTCGGTTATCCGTTTGCACTCGGACTGCTTATGGGAAGCTTGTTCCTTCCAGGCACGTTCATAGTGAAGTTTCTCTTGCCGAAAGCTATAAAAGAAGAGGGTAGCAAGCGGATTTTCAGCTCGGTCTTTCTGTTCATGGGAGTGGCCGTTCTGGAGTTCCTGCTCATAGTATCTGTGCATATCTGGATATCAGACCACCCGTACCCTTCCATTGCAGGAGTGCTGGTAAATCCTATGTTTGTAGCTGTCGTGATCACTATGCTTTGCCTCGGTGACTGGTATCTGTCAAAGTACCTTTCCGCCATTCTTCCTGACGACAGAACCATAACATTTATTTCAGACAGGCACAAGGTATCCATTCTCCCATCGGAGATCATATATGTCGAATCAAACGACAGGGAAGTGTCTGTAGTGGCTACTGACGGCAGGACATATCGCAACAAGACGGGAATATCTCAATGGGAAAGCATTCTTGGAGATGATTTCATAAGAATCCATCGCTCATATATTGTCAATCGTTCTTCAATTACATCCGTCGATAAGGAATACGTATGGATAGGGGACTGTCAGCTCCCGATTTCCCGCAAATACTATAAATCAGTTCAAGACGCTTGTATTATTTCTGCTTAAAGAAAGTGGCTGTTGAATCTCTGTCCGATGCTGTCAGCGAGATCCTTGTCTCCATGTTTGAAAGCTGAATCGCCCCAGATATCCTGCATGATATAGAACTCTGCCGAGCTGAGAAGTGAATCGGACAGCCTTTCGGCTATCTCACGTGCCTTTTCATTCCTTCAATGATACGTTCCTTCCAGAACAAAGCCTTTTCTGCATTCTCAGTATCTCCCGCTTCAGTGTAATAGCTGACTGCAATGTTTATTATGCTGTCGCTTGTCATGGCTATTCCGCAGTTCTCCAGAGCGATGGAATACAGCAGGGCATGTCTGGCCTTCTGTTCTCTTGTGGTAAGATGGCTTCTGTCCAGGGAATCGAGAGCTACGAACGCACTGTCCGGATGTGTCTCGATCTGTCTCTGGGCCCTGTCAAGAGCGGCATCCACATCACTGGTGTGGACGCAGGAAGCGAGACATACTGAAAGTATGAAGTAAAAGAATATGTTCTGAAGAGTCTTTATGCCTTTCTTGCGAATTCGAACAGTTCAAACGGCAGATGGCAGTAGCCATCCGGATTGTTTTCGAGATAGTCCTGATGATAATCCTCTGCAGGATAGAAATTCCTGAGCGGCTGTAACTCGACTGCGAGAGGAACATCATATTCCCTTGCCACCTCGTCATAAACGGCCTTGATTGCAGGAAGATCTTCAGGATCAGTATAGTATATGCCTGTGCGGTATCTTGTTCCTGCATCTTCTCCCTGCCTGTTCAGGCTGACTGGATCAATCGCCTTGAAGAACATCCGGACAAGGAATGTCAGACTGATGCTGTCGTCATATTCCACATGCACGGTCTCAGCATATCCGGTCCTGTCGGTATAGACCTCCTTGTATGTCGGATCCGGGGTGTTGCCGTTGGCATACCCTGTTTCTGTGAATGTCACTCCTCTTATCTGTTTGAAGAAATGTTCTGTCCCCCAGAAGCATCCTCCGGCAAAGTATATTTCCTTTTTTATCATAGATTCCATCCGATAGAGAATCTTATCGATCCGACCGGTGGCAGAACATGCTTTATGACCGACGTCGATATCTTCTCCTGTTTCAAGTAGTTCTCAGCAGTCCCGAGAGTCAGGATACCGATTATCACAGAACTTGATCCGGGTTCCCGCATGGTTGTTCTCCATGTCTCTGTAAACCTTTCCGTTGATGCGGCAAAGCCCGTAAGTTCCACATCCACACCAAGATGCAATATGTCTGTGACATACCATTTTGCCTGTATTCCAGCCTTCACTGCCGGAACAATAATTCCCATGCCTATGGTCTCCGTCTCTTCATCATTGTCTTGAGGAAAGGACATTACCGCTTCAGGAGTGATCCCGCTGCTGTAAACGTCCCATTTGTAGTAGCGGTATCTGCGGCTGTTGTATTCTGCAATACCTATGCCGGCACGAGGGCGCAGGCTGAAGCCACCTTTGTCGATTATATATTGTGCCCCGACAAATGCCCCGAGATATGAACTGAACGGCGCTGCCTTACCTGTGTTGAATGCGCTGTATGTATATCTACCTCCTTCGATGGATTCCAGCCTTTTGAAGAATGGTTTTTCAAAGACCTTGTTTCTTGCCACGTCAGCCTGAGCGAAAACTCCCCAATGTTCTCCGAAGTGCCGGGTATAGCGGTATGAAAGTGACGTACCGGTAGCAAATGCCTTCTTTCCGTCAAATTCATCAATATTGGCTGCGGAAAGTGTAGGGCCGATTCCGATGTCTATGGTATTCTTCAGCCTGGAATCCCTTTCCTGTGCATACAGGCCGATTGTCAATGTCAGCAGGACAGCAATTGATGCAATTCTCTTCATAGTTCAATCAGTTTTACATATAGATGCATTCTGAATCAATTATGTTGCAACTGAAGCTGAACTATTTCTTTCCGCCTTTCCTGTATTCCCTTATATATACCACAGGAACAACCGCGCATAATACAGCACAGACTAAAGCCAGGATGGAACGTCCCGTGAATTCTCCGATTCTGCTGTATGTCGTCCAGCCTGTCCATCCCCAGAATATCGTCAGGAATGTGAAAAGCACGCATGCGGTTATGAGATTCTTCTTGCTCATATGATTTCAGTTTATGTTGTTATGGCAAAGATAGAAAAATATGACTATTTTTGCCATGATTATGGCAGATAACAATTCATATATGATACCGACCTCGATCAAGGAGGTCAAGGCTTTGGGATGGGATTATATTGACGTCATCCTTTTTACAGGAGATGCATTCATTGATCACCCGTCTTTCGGAACAGCTGTGATTGCCCGCTGGCTTCAGAAGCATGGCTACAGGGTGGCTGTGGTTCCGCAGCCGAACTGGCGTGACGATCTCCGCGATTTCCGCAAACTGGGAGCTCCCAGACTGTATTTCGGAGTGAACAGCGGCGCCATGGATTCCATGGTAAACCATTATACGGCTGCCAAGCGTCTGCGTTCCGACGATGCATATACACCTGAAGGCAAGGCCGGGCAGAGACCTGATTATGCCGTTACGGTCTATACGAAGATCCTGAAGCAGATATATCCTGACATACCTGTGATCATTGGCGGAATCGAGGCTTCGCTCAGACGTGTGACTCATTATGACTACTGGCAGGATGCGCTCAAGCCTTCCATACTGGTTGACAGCGGTGCGGACTGGCTCTGCTATGGAATGGGGGAGAGGACGATGATCGAATTTACCAGGGCTGTCGAGGCCGGAAGGAATGTGAGCGATATCAGGAAGATACCCCAGCTTGGCTTCTATATGGACGGACGATGCAGGTTGAAGGATGCCGTGATACTCAATTCATATGAGCGCTGCCGCAAGGATAAGATCGCTTTCGCCGAGAATTTTCATGTCGTCGAGACATATGCCAATATGCTTCAGCCTCCGGTGCTTGTAGAGCCTGTAGGCAACGGATATGTGCAGATAAACCCTACATGGCCTCCTGCAACTCAGGAGGAAATGGATTCTTTCTGGAATCTTCCTTTCACGAAGCTTCCTCATCCGCGCTACAAAGGCAAGCATATACCAGCATATGAAATGATCAAGTTCTCGATAAATACCCATCGAGGATGTTTCGGAGGCTGTAATTTCTGTACCATCGCGGCTCATCAGGGCAAGTTCATCCAGTCGCGAAGCGAGGAATCGATAATCAGGGAAATCAAGGCTCTGAACGATCTGCCTGGCTTTGCCGGGAATATTTCGGATGTAGGAGCACCGACCGCGAACATGTATGGAATGAGAGGAAAGGATCAGGAACTTTGCTCGAAGTGCCGTCGCAAATCCTGTCTTTTTCCGGGGCCATGCAGGAATATGGACAGGTCACATGAACGTCTCCTGAAACTCTACGGACAGATCGCAAAGGTAAAGGGAGTAAGACATGCATATATTGGAAGCGGCATCAGATATGACCTTTTCCTTGATGAGAAGGGATTCGTGGATGATTCATCATATCCATATCTCAAGGAACTGATACTCGAACATACATCCGGCCGTCTCAAGGTGGCTCCGGAACATACCGAGGATTCTGTGCTGAAGCTTATGGCGAAGCCGTCTTTCAGACTTTTCGAGCGTCTCAGGATTGAATTCGACAATATTGTCCGTGGAAGCGGCAGAAAATGTGAACTTGTACCGTATTTCATATCCGGACATCCGGGCTGCGGCATGAGGGAAATGCAGCGTCTTGCACGCAATCCTGCCCTCAAGGGATTGTATATGGATCAGGTTCAGGACTTTACTCCGACGCCGATGACGACATCTTCCGTGATGTTCTACACAGGTCTTGACCCTAAGAATCTCGAGAAGGTTTTCGTTGAACGGGATATCGAGCGCAAGAAAGAGCAGAAATCATTCTTTTTCCGCAGGGGGAAGTAAAAGCTTTTTGATAAAAAAGTCCTTGCAATATTGTTCAATTGAAAAAAATGTCCTACAATTGCACTGTAATTCATGTGCAACCAGATAAAGTTATTATAAATATGTCAACAACACCAAAGAGGAGAGCGGTATGCAGCTATGAGAATATGTCGGAGGAGCTGGCAGCCGCATTTGCAGAGAAATATCCGAAGGGATACAGCGATTATTTCCCAGATCTCGTGAAGTATGACAAGCCGGACGGAACCAACTTCTATGCGGTTACAGTTGAGATTCCGGATGCCATCTATCTTGTGAAGATCAAGGTCAAGACTGATGATGCAGAAGATCTCGAGCGCTGGCTTGATGGCGATGACGGTGATGATTCTGATGGAAATGATGGCGACAGCCTTCCGGATGACAATATCTCACAGTATTCAAACGGTGATGACGACTCAGCAGACGGAGAATGATTTCAAAGATTCATATAGATGCCGGCCGGATCTTTTCCGGTCGGCTTTTTTTGCCGGAACTCCTAAATTTAGTATCTTTGTAAAATTCTGTAATGTAGGAATATGAGACACGGAACAGCCATGAAAAAGATATCAGAGCCATTAAGGCATCTGCTTAGCAAACTGGCGGAAAGAGATGTCATGATCATCCTTTCCCTTTTTGTCGGCATATGCTGTGGCCTTGCGGCCGTTCTTCTCAAGGTTTCGATAGAATTCATTCATCATTCGCTAACATCATGGTTCGATCATGAAGCATATAATTTCCTCTTCCTCGTATATCCTGGAATTGGTATGCTTCTGGCCATGCTCTTTGTAAGATATGTTGTCCGTGACAATATCGGACATGGTGTCACGAAGGTTCTCGTGGCGGTTTCCAAGAATGATTCGAAGATCAAGCCTCACAACATGTGGTCGTCTATGCTGGCATCTTCTGTAACCATCGGATTCGGAGGATCGGTAGGAGCCGAGGCTCCTATCGTATATACCGGTGCTGCCATAGGATCCAATGTGGCCCGTTACATGGGGCTTTCATACAAGAACATGACCATTCTTCTGGGATGTGGAGCTGCAGGTGCGGTTGCCGGCATATTCAAGGCTCCGCTTGCCGGTGTGCTTTTCACTCTGGAGATACTTCTGTTCAATATTTCGATGTCATCCATATTGCCATTGCTGCTCTCGACGATCTCGGCGACGGTGATATCATACATCTTTCTTGGTGACAAGCCGCCTTTCGAGTGTACGATCTCGCCTTTTGCACTCGGCAATATTCCGTATTACATCCTCCTTGGACTGTTCTGTGCAGCTTGTTCTGTCTATTTCACGAGGATGACATTGTGGCTTGAGGATAAGATAAAGAGCATGAAGAAGCCTTTTGTAAGATGGGCGATATCCGCTTCTTGTCTCGGTCTTCTGATTTTCCTTTTCCCTCCTCTTTTCGGTGAGGGATATGAATATCTCCATGAACTTCTCAACGGAGGAACCATCGATATGGAAGGACAGACTGTTCTCGCCTTTTTCTTAAGACGTGCATGGCTTGTTCCTGTATTCTTCCTGATGGTTCTTCTGCTTAAGGTATTCTCCATGTCGTTTACCAATGCGGGCGGAGGAGTCGGAGGAACATTCGGACCGACTCTTTTCATCGGTGCGATCGCCGGATTCGTGCTTTCAAGGACCATCAATCTGATCGCAGGCCCTGCGTTTGTGCCGGAGCAGAATTTCGTCCTTGTCGGTATGGCGGGACTTATGGCTGGAGTTATGCAGGCCCCTATGACTGCAATCTTCCTTATTGCGGACATGACGGGCGGATATGAGCTTCTCATACCTCTCATCCTGACTTCAACCATTTCCTATGCTGCTACCAGGGCTGTGGAGCCTTATTCCATCTATACCAAGCGAATAGCAAAGAAGGGTGAACTTCTCACTCATGACAGTGACCAGGCTGTCCTTACCCTTCTCAAGACCGGCGAACTTGTTGAATCGGACTTTACGACCGTAAGCATTGATGCCACTCTCGGTGAACTTGTCGAGGTGGTAGCCGAGTCGAAGAGGAATATTTTCCCGGTCGTCGATTCCCGCAATCATTTCCAGGGCTTTGTCTCCCTTGAGGACATCCGCAGGGATATGTTCAAGAAGGATCTGTGGGATACGGCGCATGTCTATAATTACATGAAGTCTGCTCCTGCATATGTCTATGTAGATGAGAAGATGGACAGCGTCATGATCAAGTTCGAGCAGACGGATGCCTGGAACCTTCCGGTTGTAGAGGAGGACAGGACATATGTCGGTTTCGTTTCAAAATCCAATATTTTTGCAGCATACAGAAATCAGTTGAAACAGGTGTCGCATGACTGACGTCAGGTGCCGGAAGCGATAAGATTATGAAGGATATATATGTTAAGGCGATAGCCGGGAAAGTCGGTGTCAGGGACTGGCAGGTCGAGAATTGTGCGAAACTCTTTGAGGAAGGTGCTACAATCCCTTTCATAAGCCGTTACCGTAAGGAAAGGACAGGTGGTCTGGATGAGGTGGCAGTGGCTGAGATACGCCACTGGACTGATCTGTATGCAGAAATGGAGAAGCGGAAAGCTACGATTCTCGATACTATCGAACAGGCCGGATGCTTGACAGCTGATCTGCGTTCGAAGATCGGGAACTGTGTGGAATCCCGTGAGCTTGAAGATCTTTATATGCCTTTCAAGCCTAAGCGCCGTACCCGTGCCACGATTGCAAAGGAAGCCGGACTGGAGCCTCTTGCGGACAAGATGTACAATGTGGCGTTGAACGATCCGGTTGCAGAGGCCCGTAAATATGTAGGAGACAAGGTTGCATCTGTGGATGATGCTCTTGCCGGAGCTCGTGACATAATAGCTGAACGTCTCAGTGAGACTGCTTCTGTACGTGAAACCCTTCGTCAGATATTCAAGACAAGACGTATCGTCACAAAGGCGACTAAGAAGGCCGTCGGTGCGGAAGCAATGAAGTACAGGTCGTATTTCGATTATTCGGAATCACTTGAACGTATTGCCCCACATCGTCTTCTCGCAATCCTTCGTGCTGAGGATGAGGGATTCATAAATGTCAGGATAGATGCCGATCCGGAGAAATGCGGAAAGAAGTTATATTATGATTTCTGTCAGGAAAGGAGATATCCGGCTCAGCCTCTTGCAGAGCATATGCATATGGCCTTTGATGATGCTTTCAAGCGGCTTCTCGAGCCTTCTATTTCGAATGAGGTGATCAAGGAGGCCAAGGAAAAGGCTGATATTGAATCGATAAGGATCTTCGGAGAGAATCTCCGCCAGCTTCTTCTCGCTCCTCCTGTAGGACAGAAACGTGTCCTTGCGATTGACCCGGGATTCAGAACCGGATGCAAGGTTGTATGTCTTGACGAGCAGGGCAATCTCCTGCATAATGAGGCCATATTCCCGCATCCGCCTGCAAATGAAAAGGTCAAGTCCATTCAGGCGGTGACATCGATGGTTCAGAAATACGGAATCGAGGTGATCGCGATCGGAAATGGAACTGCCGGACGTGAAACCGAAGATTTCATCAAACGTGTTCCTCTGCCGAAAGGAGTACGTGTGTTCTCTGTCAGTGAAGACGGTGCATCAATATATTCTGCGTCAGATGTGGCCAGGGCTGAATTCCCTGAATATGATGTGACTGTCCGTGGAGCTGTTTCTATCGGCCGTCGTCTTATGGATCCTCTTGCTGAACTTGTGAAGATCGATCCTAAGTCTCTCGGAGTAGGGCAGTATCAGCATGATGTCGATCAGGGCCTTCTTAAGGTGAAGCTTGACAATACCGTGGAAAGCTGCGTTAACAATGTCGGTGTGAACCTTAATACTGCCAGCAGCTATCTTCTCAGCTATGTTTCAGGCATAGGCCCGGCATTGGCTGAAAACATAGTGGAATATCGTTCTGCTCATGGGGCATACAGATCCCGTAAGGAACTTCTGAATGTGAAGAGGCTTGGAGAAAAGGCGTATGAGCAGTGTGCAGGCTTCCTTCGCATACACGGAGCCGAAAACCCTCTTGATAATTCTGCTGTTCATCCGGAGGCATATCATATAGTTGACCGCATGGCCCGTGATCTTTCTGTTTCAACGAAGGAACTTGTGGGAAATGTGGAGCTGTGTTCAAGAATTGATCCGGATGCTTATGTCGGTGGCGATTTCGGACTGCCTACCGTCAATGACATAATCAATGAGCTCCGCAAGCCTGGACGTGACCCTCGTGAGTCAGCTCAGGAATTCGAGTTCGCCCATGACATAATGTCTATAGATGACCTCAAGACAGGAATGGAATTGCCGGGAATAGTGACGAATATCACAGCTTTCGGAGCATTTGTAGATATAGGCATCAAACAGAACGGCCTGATTCATGCTTCCCAGATGGGAGTCAAGGGCCAGGCCGATCCTTCGAGGATATTGAAACTTCGTCAGCAGATCAAGGTTGCCGTGATATCAGTCGATCTTGACAGAGGCCGTATCGGCCTGAGGCTTATCGGCAGATGATCATTTATAGCCCGCTATTTGCGGGCTTTTTTTATGGTATATTGTGAAAGAATTACTCCGAATGATGATACGGCTATGCCTATCCACTGCCTTTCGTTAAGCATTTCGTGTCCGAGAATCCATGCTATTATCGCTGCCGCAACAGGTATGAGGGCAGAGAAGATGCTGGATTTTGCAACACCGAGACTCTTGATGGTACTGACCCAGAGCGAGAATGCGAGGCTTGAGCAGAGGACAGCCAGACATATGATAGGATACCAGACTTCCGGACTGAAATGTGTCTCGATGCTGAATCCTTCCGTTCCTTTCCATATGAAAAGAGGCAAGAGATATACAGCTCCGATAAGGAACTGGTACATCACTATGATCTGGCTTGAGTAATTGCCTGAGAGACTTTTTGTTATGGATGCATGACCGACCTCGGACACTACGGCTATGAGCAGAAGCACCACTCCCCATATGAAGTTTTCTCCAAGTTCTCCCTTTGCCATGGCTACCATTATTATTCCTATCAGAGACAATATGATGCCGATGATGTTCACGAAATTGATCTTCTCCTTGAAGAATATGATTCCGGCTCCGATAGAGAATATCGGAATTGTAGCGATCACGAGTGCACTCAAGGTAGGGGAGCCTGTCAGTTTCAGGCCGTAAGTCTCACAGATGAAATAAATGAACGGTTCGAAGAATGCAAGAAGGAGAAACTTGGGAAGATCCTGCCTTTGGATTCTTTTGATCCTTGTATAAGCCGTATTGAAAAGGAACAATATCACTCCGGCAAGGAGGATCCTTACGAATACGAAATAGAATATCGGAATATTCAATGCAATCAGCTTGTCTGTCCATATGTAGGACATTCCCCAGAGGGTGATTGCAAATGTTGAAGCAATGTATGTGAGAAGCTTGCTTGGTTGAACTTTTGGTGACATGTCTTTTCGGTTAGTGATTGTGAGTCTTTAAAATCCTGTCAAGTCCGTTTCATCCTTTTTATACAGTTGCTTTTCCGTCTCGGAATACAGTCTGGCCGTCAACAAGTACGGATTCGATCTTTCCGCGCAGTGTTTCTCCTTCGTATGGAGTCCATCCGCATTTGCTGTACTGGTCGGCATTGTTTACAATTGTTTCTGCGTTGTAATCAAATATCACCAGATCGGCATCATATCCGGCCTTTATCTTTCCTCTGTTGAGTGAGTAAATTTCTGATGCTTTTTCGGAGAATACCGATGCTATTCTTGTGAGCGGGATATTCTCTTCATGTGCTATGGTAAGAAGAACCGGGAGGCTCTGCTGGATGGACGGCAGACCAGAAGGGGCCTGAGTATAGCATTTATCTTTTTCTTCAGGAAGGTGCGGTGCATGATCCGAGCCTATAGTGTCGATCAGTCCTTCAGCCAATGCCTGTCTCAATGCAGCTCTGTCCTCAGCTGTCTTTACTGACGGATTGCACTTCAGTCTGCTTCCGAGCCTGTCGTAGTCTTCATTGCAGAACCATAGATAATTGCATGATGTCTCGGCAACTATTTCCGGGTTGCTGATCTTTGCGGCACGCGCCATCTCGATTTCCTCTTTTGTCGATATATGGCATAAAACGAGCCTGGTTCCATGCTTTACAGCGAGTTCAAGAGCCTTTATGGATGACAGGATGCAGGCTCTTCGGCTGCGTATGTGCTCATGTTCCGAGAACGGAATGTCATCTCCGTACTTTTCCTTAGCGATATTCAGATTTGTCCTGATCGTATCTTCGTTTTCACAATGTACGAGTACCGGTTTCTCCTTGATAGAGAAGAAATCGTCCAGCGAACTCCGGTCGTCAACAAGCATGTTTCCTGTTGATGAACCCATGAATACCTTGACTCCGGCTATGTCAGCCGGACTTATTCCTGCTTCTTCGCTTCCGTTTGATATCAGCTCTTTTATGGCTTCAGTATTGCTGTTCGTGGCTCCGATATGGAAGCCGATCTTTGTGGCACAGCGTCCTCTTGCTGCTTCGATTTTTCCCTTTATAGCCTCTGCTGTTGTGGCAGGAGGGATAGTGTTCGGCATATCGAATACGGATGTCACGCCACCTGCGACGGCTGCGCGGGATTCGGTCTGCATGTCGGCCTTATGGGTCAGGCCTGGCTCTCTGAAATGAACATGTGCATCAATACCTCCGGCAATCACATGCTTGCCTTCAAGCTCCCATATTTCAGCCTCAGGATTCTCTTTCAGAACCTTGCTCATCCTGAAACCGTAATCCTCATTCTCGGAATATAATACGTCCGCTATCTTTCCGTCCTTGATGATTATGCTTCCTTCGGCTTCCTTTTCTGCCGTAACGATGGTCGGATTGTGAAGAATGATCATATCTATGCTTTCCTTGGTTTTATTTTCCTCATCTTCAGCTTCATTACACCCCAGAATGCCTCGCCGAAGATACCGCTGCTCATCTTTGAAGTTCCTTCCTTCCTGTCAACGAATATGATAGGCACTTCCTGGATATTGAATCCGAGCTTGTATGTCGAATACTTCATCTCGATCTGGAATCCATATCCCTTCATCTTCACGTTGTCGAGATCAATGGTTTCAAGAACCCTTCTTCTATAACATTTGAATCCGGCGGTTGTGTCGAATACCTTCATTCCCAGAACGGTCCTTACATAAACCGAAGCATAATAAGACATGATGACTCGTCCTATCGGCCAGTTTATTACGCTGATACCGTTGCAGTAGCGTGAGCCGATCGCGAGGTCAGCTCCATTCCTGCTGCATGCTTCATATAGCCTTGGAACGTCCAGAGGATTGTGCGAGAAGTCAGCATCCATCTCGAATATATAATCATATTCATGCTCTACAGACCATTTGAAGCCAGTTATGTAAGCTGTGCCGAGACCGAGCTTTCCCTTTCTTTCGATCATGAAGAGGCGTTCAGGGAATTCTCCCTGAAGCCTTCTCACGATTGATGCCGTTCCGTCAGGAGATCCGTCTTCGATGACCAGGATGTGGTACTCGCCTTCAAGAGCAAATACCGCCCGGATGATATTCTCGATGTTCTCCTTCTCGTTATATGTAGGTATGATTACAACCTTTCTGTCCATATGTTATTTGTTTTCAATTGTTTTCATCATTTCTGCAACTGCTGCTTCAAGCTGCTTGTCTTCACCACGGAGGACAGATGCAGGATCATTGTAAACCAGGATGTCCGGCTCGATCTGCATGTTCTCGAGGTATCTGCCTTCCTTGACAGCAATGGCTCCTACCTGAGGAATACCGAATACGATGGTAGGGTCAATCTGATTCTCCCACCATACTGCGGTCATTGTTCCCGGTACCGGTGCGCCGATGAGCTTGCCGATTCCCAATGTCTTGTAAACATATGGGAAGCCGCAGGCATCGGAGTAATTGTCCTCGCCGATGAGCACACATGATGGCTTAGTCCATTTGTTGTAAGGCTCAGTGCCGATATACTGACCTCTTGGCTCGAATCTGATGTATCCCGTTCCGTCAAGGAGAGTCGCCAGATCGTCGTGGAGCCATCCGCCGCCGTTATGTCTTGTGTCAACGATGACAGCTTCGCATGTGCGGTATTTTCCGAGAAGATCGGAATAAACCTTTCTGAAACTTTCAGAATCCATGCCTTCCACATGAACATATCCGACCTTGCCTCCGGAGAGCTTCTTTACCATTTCTTCTCTCTGCCTTACCCATCTGTCGTACAATTGGGTGAGATCGGTGAAAGCTGGCTCGACGTACATATCGACAGGCTTCTTGCCGTCTTTCTTTACTGTGACGAGCAGTTTCTTGCCGCCTTTCTGCCTGAGCATGGCGTACCAGTCTGTTCCAGCCTTGATCTCGACACCGTCGATGGCGGTGATGATGTCACCGGCCTTGATCTCAGGATCGGCGATATATAATGTTCCTCCCCTCAGTACTTCTGCAATCTTCAGACCGTCACCTTCATAGGTGTTGTCGTAAATCACACCGAATGTTCCTGTGTTGAGGCCAGATCTGTACTGGTAACGTGCTCCTGTATGTGAACCGTTGAGTTCTCCGAGAAGCTCTGAAAGCATTTCCTGGAAGTCGAAGTTGTTGTCTATGTGAGGCAGGAACTTCCTGTATGTTTCACGATATCCTTCCCAGTCTATTCCATGGATGTCGGCAACATAGAATTTCTCGTTTACCTGCTTCCATGCATGTTCGAAGATATATTCCCTTTCTTCAGCAGGCTTGTAGTTGAATTCTCCGCTGAAAGAGATGTTCTCTCTCGAACCGTTGGCTGTAGAGATCTTCGATATGCCGTTTCCTGAAAGGAGATACATGTATTTATCATCTGAAGTAGGGTAGAGTGAGCCATATACGCCCTTTGCCACAACCTTGATGCTGTTGTCCTCGATGTCGAGCATACAGAGGTCCGTGCCTTTCTCAAGCCTTGTCATATAATAAAGCTTCTTGCCGTCCTGGGTCATGTAATGGTCGCCGAGTCTGCCTGAGTAGCGGGTGAGCTTGACTATCCTGTCCTTTCTGTTCTCGAGATCAAGAACAAGCTTTTCAGCTTTTTTCTCTGCCTTCACGCTGTCCTTCTTCTCCTTCTTTTCCTCTTTTTCTGTCTTCATCATGTCGGCGATCTCACGGTCTTCCTTGTCGCGAAGGAACTCCATGTATCTCTGACCGTCGAAGAACATTATATATATGTCTCTCTCTGCGCCCCAGCTTCCATGGCTTCTGTAGCCGGCCTTGTCGGATGTCCATGTCATGGCCTTTCCGCCGAGTGCCCATCTGAATCCTCCGTCGCTGTATCCGCTTTCGGTAAGATCGGTGATTTCACCGCTCTCAACATCAATTACGGCAACGTCTTCGTTGTTCCATCCTCCGTTTGCCTGATAGTTGCAGAGGATATATCTGCTGTCAGGGCTCCATGCATAGCTCTGGTCTCCGTCAGAATATGAATAATTCACGTTCCTGTCGAGGAGAATCCTTTCTTTACCGCTCTTGATGTCCATGACTGCAACCGCTGTCCTGTCTTTCAGGTAAGCGATATATTTACCGTCTGGAGACACCTGAGGCTGGAAGCATGTCTCACCTGCCTTTGTCACAAGCTTTTCTTCCATCTTTACGGAATATGTGAATCCCTTGTCCTTGTCATCTGTGAGTGATGTCTCCCAGATTCCCCAGTGACCGTTCCTTTCGGAAGCATAGTACAGTGTCCTTCCGTCCTTCGAGAACCATACGCCTCTTTCCTGCTGAGGTGTGTCGGTGATTCTCTTGGTAGTCCTGTGATCGACAGATGTCACATATACGTCACCTCTCAGCACGAGGGCGATTTCCTTTCCGTTAGGCGATACAGCCATGTCACTGGCCCCTGACGATACTGTGGTCTGCTGTACAGGCTTCTCGATCTGATCGGTCACAATCCTTACAGCCACTTTCACAGGCTCTCCTCCTTCCTTCAGGGTATAGAGTTCTCCGTCGTATGAGTATGATATGGTTCCGTTATCGGAAACCGAAACGTATCTTACAGGATTTCCTTTGTAGAATGTAAGCTGCTTCTGAGTTGACGGAGACGAAATCGAGCTCCTGTATATATTTATGGTACCGTCTTTCTCGCTGAGATAATAATATGTGTCACCGTCAGCAGCAAATACCGGATCGCGGTCTTCACCGTTGAATGTGCTGAGCTTGGTGAATTTTCCGTCAGCTTTGACATTGAATTTTTCAGAAGAAGCCGGCTCGTATAGCCAGATATCTCTTGTTACAGAAGATGTATGATGCTTTCTGAACGGATCCTCATATCCCTTGTAATCCTCGTAAAGCATCTTGCCGTCCTTGTTCACGCTTATTTCAGAAACAGGAAGCGAGGTCACGAGTTCCGGCCTTCCGCCTTCCTGTCCTATCATATAGAGCTGGGCGTTGCCAGGGAAGTCTCCATAATTTACATCCTGCTGGATGTTTGCAGTGAAGAGGATCTTTCCGTTGTCCAAGACAGCCTTAGGGGTCTCATTTCCGGTATGGCTTGTGATCCTCTTCGGAACTCCACCCTCAGAAGACACCATATATATATCTTTGCTCTTTTCCCTGTATGAACTGAAAACGATATTCTTTCCGTCAGGAGTCCACATCGGATCCGAATCATAGGCAGGGTTAGATGTTATCTGCTCAGCCTTGCCTCCAGCTGTCGGAACAACATAGATATTGCCCTTATAATTGAAGACTATCTTTGAGCCGTCCGGTGAAATGTCGTTTCTGCGGAGCCATAATGGGGAATCCTGTCCTGCAGAAGTCGCTGCAAACATAGCAAGTGCAGCCAATGTCAGAAATACCTTCTTCATGTCACTATCCGTTTAAGTGGTGTTAATAATTATCTTCGCATCTATATTATTATATAGGTACAACATGCAAATATAATAAAAATGTCTTCTATTTGCTCTCATTTATATAATATAAAGAATGTGAATCTCAACTCTTGAATGCGATTATGTTCATTCAGTCCTTATGGACGCCCTTTTGTCCTTCTGAATGCCCTTTTTGTCATCCTGAGTTCATGTAGGGATCATTTAACAAAATTGTAACGCCCTCATACGGCCGTGAGAGTCAGCGTGTTGCGTTCTCATGGCCGTATTTTCGTATGATTTTGCGTTGTTTGCGTGCGAAAAAAATTTGGAGG
>JAFSBV010000037.1 GCA_017437125.1 Bacteroidales bacterium
CCCATCTCACGCATGGTCTCTCCCTGATTCAGTGTGAAGACATATGTGTTCACCATATGTTCACAATCCAGCAGGGGACCGATGGCTGCTGCTGTGGACAGCCTTATCTCAGATGAACCACCGCTGAGCGAGTCAGCCCTCTGCGATGGATTGAGAAGAGAGGGGAGTGCCCGGGATTCGCTGATGGAATAAGCCCAGAGTGTGCGTGGACCGCATTTTACCTTGTCAGGGAAAGGCTCCAGGTCGGCGAAGACCCCGTCAGGGGAGTGCAGGCAGGTGTGCCTGTGCACAAGTGCTGCAAGCTCCCTGTCATCCAGCCGCCTGAGACCGTAGCCGCCTCTACCTGATATCACGGACGCGAACTCCGTCGCCTTGGACAGCAGGGTTGCCAGATCCTTTGCAAGCAGTTCCCCCTTCGGGAATGAGATCCCGAAAGCACCTGATGATGATATGCCTCTGGATGGAGCATCCTTGAGAGCGAGCGTCAGGAACAGGTATTGCCTGTGGGTGAGGTGATCTCTTGCGTCGAAATGCCTCTCATAGGATTCTGAAAGGAATCCTCCCGTCTTTTCTGCGTGATAACTGTCCTTGAGGTAGATGTCCTGTCTGTGTACTATGAATCCCTGTCCGAGGGAACGAACTGCAGAGCTGAGTGACTCAAGCATGTCCTCGTATCCGTCCTCCGTGACAGAGCATAGAGGTGGCAGGGCAACCTCCCATCCGACGGTGAGCTCGCCCCTCTTGGACACCACGACCCCGTTCTGAATGGTCAGGATGGGGATATATCTGTCGAATCTTACCGACTTTGCCTTTATTTCCATGTGATTTTCCTGTTTAGGTGTGACTGAAGTGAATCAGGAGTGACCTTGACGTAGCGAGTAAGACCGCTCCTGCTGATGAGCCTTGAGAACTCCTTGTCGGACATCTTCGCCTGCAGGGAGAGGATGAGCATGTAGTCGCAGAAGACCAGGACTCCGAATACGACCATGCCGAGCATGGTTCCGTATGAGCCTCCGGCAGTCAGTGCGATCACAGCAGCAGCTCCGGCGATGATGGCGAACAGTGTCATGAACCGGCCCTTGATGCCGAAGAAGGCGGCCGGCTGGTCAAGGGAACGCCATGTGCGGTAGCCCTTGACCTTGTCCTGCCTGTCCATGTCCTACATTATCACCAGCCTGATGAGCTGCATTATCACGAATGCGATGACGAATCCTCCTCCGTGATTGAGGAAGGCGTCTGCTGAGGTAGGCTCGCCCTTGAGGAACTTGGCGAAGATCGGGAGGAGCTTCACGAAGCCGATGAGTCCCAGGACGATGGATACGATGTTCACCACCGGATCGACGATGGTCTTAAGAGTGGACCACCACGACGAGAGCATGGTGGATACGTCCTTCACCTGTGCACTTGCCGGAATGGAGGCAAGTACCCATACTGCGATGAGCAGCAGGACGGCGAGGGTGATTTTTGAAGTTTTGCTGAAGTTTTTCATATTGATGTGGTTTGTGTCCTATTCGCCGGTCAGCACCAGGTCGGGCCTAAGGTCCTCGTCTGTTGCTGACGTGTCGTCGCCATCCACATCACTATCATTCTTGTTCGGGTTGTCTTTATGGGAATCCTCTTTCAGTAGGGAAGAGGAAAACTTGAATCCGGCTCCGATAAGCTTCTCTTGAGCCTCCTGACGGCAGTCGAAAGGCAGGTCCAGGTCAAGGAATATGTCTATGGGGTCCTCTTCCTCCTGTTCCAGAGCCTCAGCCTCTATGGCAGACAGACCCTCAGGGGGATTTTCCAAAACCTCCTGAAGTGCAGGGCCTGCCGCCTTGCGTATGTTCACCTTGTGATTTGCAGGTACCTCTCTTTCCGGAGACCTGCGTCCTGAATACAGGATATAGGAGCCTGCTGCCAGAGACAGGACTGCTACTGCAAGAAATATAGCCGTCATTGCTTTACCCTCTGAGCCAGGCAAAGTAGTAGTGTGCTGCAAATATATAAAAATATTTTTATAGAAATTTTACTTTACATTAGAAATCTTTTACTAAATAAATTCAAAGACTATGTCTTTGCGTCCGCCTGCGGATCTGATGTACGGCGCAAGTTAGGACGCTCGATTGCATTCTCCGTCGGTCCACTGCTGAAAATGGGACACACATATGTGCATCAATTTTCATTGTGTCCCGCTGTCGTCTGCATCACGTCCTGCTTGTCTGCACCGTAATCAGCGATCCTGCAGCAGGGACGCGGAAGACCTCTTCGGAGGAGACTCCGCATGGATGCTCAGGTGAGACCGAACAGATGAAGTTTCACAATTTAAATCCATATCAGACATGGCACAGAAATTCTATTTCTTCAGGACAGTAAAGGTAGGCGGCAGACAGAGGCTCAGACCTCTTCCAGGACAGAAGGAACAATCAGGAAGACTGATCGATGTACACTTGAATGTACAGGCAGACTCCAGAATGAGAGAGGATTACCCTCTCGGAACAGTGTTCGGCAGCGAAAGCCTGGAGCTACGCTCGCTTAAATCGACTACGTTCTATTCAGCAGGACATATATTCCCGATCGGTCTCAACAACGGCGACTACCTGTCAGAGAGCCATAGACCGTCCAAGGCGATGAACCAGGCATATGAGGAATATATGTCTGAGGTGAAGGAGAATGAAAAACCGGTTCTTGACGAAAGCGCAAGCCTGTTCAATGAGAACGGAACTGCAGCTGCGCCTAATTCGATGCTTCTCCAGATGAAGGCTGACAGGAAACTTGCGGTTCCGACGATAGAAGGAGAAGGGTTCCACATCGCCGAGAAGGACTGGTATCTGCTCGTGAGGAACATCAAGTCAAAGGTGAACACCCTGATGGTAGGACCTTCCGGAACAGGTAAGACGGAGCTTGTGCTGCTGGCTTGCAGGAAACTCGGACTGGAGTGCAGCGTGTACGACATGGGTTCGATGTACGATCCGGTATCGGGTCTGCTCGGAGTGCACAGGCTCCAGAAGGGAGGAGAGTCGGTATTCGACTATGCGAAGTTTACCCAGGACATACAGAAGCCTGGCGTGATCCTGCTTGATGAGTTGTCCAGAGCACCGGTGACAACCAACAATATCCTCTTCCCTTGTCTTGACTCAAGAAGGATGCTCCCTGTGGAGATGGCAGGAGGTGACGAGTTGAGATCGATCGCGGTACATCCTGACTGCGTGTTCATCGCAACAGCCAATGTCGGAGCGGAATATACCGGAACGATGTCGATGGACAGGGCGTTAGTGGGAAGATTCTTCCCGTTGGAGCTGGATTATATGCCGCTTGACAACGAGGTGCAGGTACTATCGAAGAGATGCGGAATCAAACCTGCCGATGCAGAGAACATCGCGAGTGTTGCCGGAACGGTCCGTTCGCTCTACGGCAAGCAGGAGATATCATGCACGATATCCACACGTGAGACTCTTGCGGCTGCGAGGCTTGTGGCTGACGGATGGAGTTCGCTCGATGCGATGGA
>JAFSBV010000053.1 GCA_017437125.1 Bacteroidales bacterium
TCTTGGAAAAGCTAACGAGGTTACAACTGCTATTTCAAAGGGTATCGAGGATGCAAAGAAGAACCTCGTAAAGGTTCCTATCCTCAACAAGACAATCCCGCACGAGCAGGAGGCTAAGTTCGGTGGCGCACGCGTATTCATGAAGCCAGCTGCTCCTGGTACAGGAGTTAAGGCCGGTGGTGCGATGCGTGCTGTATTCGAGTCAGTAGGCGTTCACAACGTGCTTGCAAAGTCAAAGGGCTCATCAAACCCTCACAACCTTGTGAAGGCTACAGTTGCTGCCCTCGTTGAGATGAGAGACGCTTATACAGTTGCCGGTCTCCGTGGTATTCCTATGAGCAGAGTATTTAAAGGTTAAGGAGGACAGAAGAAATGGCAAAAGTTAAGATAACTCAGGTCAAGAGCAAGAATGGAGCTACTGACAGACAGATCGCAAATCTTGTTTCACTCGGTATCCACAGACTCCATCAGACAGTTGAGGTAGAGCTTACTCCAGTTACCAAGGGTATGATCGAGAAGGTTCGTCACCTCGTAATCGTTGAGGAAATTTAAATAGGAGGACAGACAGATGAAATTAAATAATTTGACACCTGCTGCAGGCTCAAAAGGCAGAGAGAAGAGAATCGGACGTGGTGAGGGCTCAGGTCACGGCGGAACATCTACACGTGGTCACAAGGGTGCTCAGGCTCGTTCAGGTTACTCTCGCAAGATCGGCTTCGAGGGAGGCCAGATGCCTATCCAGAGAAGACTTCCTAAGTTCGGTTTCACAAATCCTACAAGAGTTGAGTACAAGGGTATCAACGTTTCGACTCTTCAGACTCTCGCTGAGGCTAACAACCTCACAGTGATCACAATCGAGACACTTCGCGAGGCAGGATTCATCAACAAGAACCAGCTTGTGAAGATCCTTGGAAACGGAGAACTCACTGCAAAATTGGAAGTATCTGCTAATGCATTCTCAAAGTCAGCGATCGCTAAGATCGAGGCTGTGGGCGGCACTGCAACAACAATCTAATAAAGATGAAGAAACTTATCCAGACAATCAAGAACATCTTTAAGATTGAAGAGCTCCGTACGAGGATCGTTTACACCCTCGGACTGCTCGTGATCTATCGCCTCGGAAGCTTTATCGTGCTTCCAGGTATAGATTCTGCGCAGCTCGCAAATCTCCAGCAGAGTTCATCAGAGGGTCTCGTAGGACTCCTCAACATGTTCTCAGGTGGAGCTTTCGGAAACGCTTCTATCTTTGCGCTGGGAGTGATGCCTTACATTTCGGCATCAATCGTTATCCAGCTTCTTGGTGTTTTCGTCCCTTACTTCAGGAAACTCCAGATGGAGGGCGAAAGCGGACGCCGCAAGATGAATCAGTACACAAGGTTCCTTACCATTGCTATCATCTGCATCCAGGGTCCAGCCTACATGGCTAATCTTCACCAGCAGATCCCTGCTTCTGCATTCGTAGCTGTGAATCAGCTCGGCTGGAGCAACTTCTGGTTCAATCTCGTATCAACATTGATCCTTCTCGGAGGTACAATGTTCGTAATGTGGCTCGGTGAGCGCATCACAGACCGCGGAATCGGTAACGGTATCTCACTCATCATCATGGTGGGTATCATCGCTCGACTTCCATTTGCATTCACAGCTGAATTCCTTGAGAAGTGGTCTGCAAACGCAGGCGGCGGTCTCCTCATCTTCATCGTTGAGCTCGTTCTCCTCTTCTTCGTATTCATCGCAGGTATCGCCCTTCTCCAGGCAGTGAGAAAGGTTCCTGTACAGTACGCAAAGAGAGTGATCGGCAACAAGCAGTATGGTGGCGTACGTCAGTACATCCCTATGAAGCTCAACGCTGCAGGTGTGATGCCAATCATCTTTGCTCAGGCACTTATGCTGTTCCCGCTCATCTTCTCGCAGTTCGATGCGACAAGAGGTTTCGCGGCAACAATGAGCAACTATACCGGCTTCTGGTATAACTTCACATTCTTCATCCTCGTAGTACTTTTCACATATTTCTATACAGCTGTCACTGTAAATCCTACAATGATGGCAGACGATATGAGAAAGAACGGTGGTTTCATCCCAGGAGTGAAGCCAGGTAAGAAGACTGCCGAGTACCTTGATACAATCATGTCAAGAGTGACTCTCCCAGGTTCTATCTTCCTCGCTCTCATCGCTATCCTCCCTGCATTTGCAATGCTTTGCGGAGTGAACAACCAGTTCGCAAGCTTCTACGGAGGTACATCCCTCCTTATCCTTGTGGGTGTTGTTCTCGATACTCTCCAGCAGATTGAAAGCCACCTCCTTATGCGTCACTATGACGGACTGATGAAGACCGGTCGTCTGAAAGGACGTTCCGGCATGTAATCTCGATAAAGTTCTTTGAAGATGGTCAGGCCAAAGACAGAAGAAGAAATAGCGCTGATGCGCGAGAACGGAATACTCGTCTCGAAGACATTGGCTGAGGTCGGTAAGATGGTTGCCCCTGGTGTGACAACTCTCGAGTTGAATAGGGTAGCTGAGACCTTTATCCGTGATCACGGAGCTATACCAAGCTTCCTCGGTTATGATGGCTTTCCCTACTCGCTCTGCATCTCTGTAAACGATGTCGTAGTCCACGGATTTCCGTCAGACTATGTCCTCAAGGAAGGAGACATCGTGTCAGTTGACTGCGGTACGTTATATAAAGGATACAACGGTGATTCAGCCTACACCTTCCCAGTAGGGGAGGTGGACGCTGAAACCCGGAAGCTCCTTGACGTGACCAAAGAGTCTCTTTACAGAGGTATAGCGGCAGCAGTGGCAGGAAACAGGACTGGTGATATTGGACACGCGGTGCAAACGTATGCGGAGTCATTCGGGTTCTCTGTCGTCCGCGAACTTGAAGGACACGGAATCGGAAAGAACATGCACGAAGGTCCGGGCGTTCCGAATTACGGACGCAAGGGACAGGGTGCGAGACTGACCGATGGAATGACGATCTGTATCGAACCGATGATAAATTCCGGTGTCAGGAATGTGTATTTAGCTAAAGATGGTTGGGCAGTACACACGGCGGATCACAGGAAATCAGCGCACTTCGAACTTACGGTTGTTGTCAGAAAGGGCCAGGCTGAATTACTCTCCACCTTCGACTTTATAGAGAATGATGTTAAATTTTAAAGTGATTTTTGATGCCAAAACAATCAGCAATCGAGCAGGAAGGAGTTATCATAGAAACACTCCCGAATGCAATGTTCAAAGTTGAACTTGAGAACGGACATGTCATCATTGCCCACATCTCTGGCAAGATGAGGATGAATTACATCAAGATTTTGCCCGGAGACAGAGTTAAGGTGGAGATGTCACCTTATGATTTAACAAAAGGAAGAATTTCTTTCAGATACAAATAAACAGATAAAGAAATGAAAGTAAAAGCATCCATCAAGAAGCGCAGCGAGGACTGCAAGATCGTAAGACGCAAGGGTCGTCTCTACATCATCTGCAAGAAGAATCCTAAGTTCAAAATGCGCCAGGGATAATTTTTTAGTTGTATAACAAATTAAGTTAAGATAATTATGGCAAGAATAGCCGGTGTTGATTTACCTAACAACAAAAGAGGAGAGATAGGTCTTACCTATATCTTCGGTATCGGCCGCAGCACATCGAGAAAGATCCTTTCTCAGCTCGGTATTGATTACGATACAAAGGTTGGAGAGTGGAACGACGAGCAGATCGCTGGTATCCGTAGCGTTATCGCTAACGAGTACAAGATCGAGGGTGAGCTCCGTTCTGCAATCCAGATGAACATCAAACGTCTTATGGATATCGGTTGCTACAGAGGAATCCGTCATCGTATCGGCCTCCCTGTACGCGGTCAGAGCACCAAGAACAATGCCCGCACAAGAAAGGGTAAGAAGAAGACTGTTGCAAACAAGAAGAAGGCGACTAAATAATTAGATGAATTATGGCAAAGAAAACAACATCAACTAAGAAGAGAGTTGTCAAGGTTGAAGCTTATGGCGAGGCTCATATTTCATCAACCTTCAACAACGTTATCGTTACCCTTACTAACAATATCGGTCAGGTAATCA
>JAFSBV010000054.1 GCA_017437125.1 Bacteroidales bacterium
CCCGTCCGAAGTTACCGGAAGAATGAAGGTGTCATCCGTCGGCTTCGGCAAGGTGGCCCTCGGCCAGACAGTCAATGTGCGTCTGAACGGGTTCCCGTATATGGAGTACGGCATCCTGAAGGGTGTGGTGGCGAACGTCGCATCCGTGCCGGAAAGGCTTCAGGACGGCAGCGTGGCGTACACCGTGGCTGTTGACTTCCCGGGCGGGCTTGAAAGCACATACCACAAGGAGTTCCCGCTGATCCAGCAGATGGACGGCGAGGCCCAGATCATCACCAAGGACAGAAGGCTCATCGAACAGTTCATAGATCCTATAGTGTCACTCTTCAGAAACAGATAGTTATGCGTACGATGACAGTCATACTGGCAATGCTTGCCGCAGGAACGCTCTGCGCCCAGACCCCTTCCAAGGTCTGGACACTTGATGAGTGCGTCGGCTACGCCCTTGAGCATAACATAGAGATCAAGAGACAGGAACTGGGAGTGTCAAACTCTGAAATTGGACTCTCGGAGAGCCGGTGGGACTATGCTCCCTCGCTGTCGGCAGGATCTTCATACAGCATCTCCTCCGGAAGGGTGCTCGACCAGACCACATACGAGTTCATCGAGAACAACGTGGTGGGAAGCAGCAGCGCGTCCGTGTCCGGAAGCATGCAGGTCTTCTCGGGAATGAGACGGCATTATGCACTCAAAAAGGCAAAGGCATCGATGAAGGCATCGCTTGCGGATCTGGCGAGCGTCAGACAGGATATAGAGCAGAACGTCACGGCAGCCTACCTTCAGATACTCTGCGACCAGGAGAACCTCGCATCTGCAAGGGAGATGGCCTCGATGCTTGAGTCACAGATGGAGAGGATACAGACAATGGTGGATCTGGGTAGGGTGACGGAGGCAGACCTGCTTCAGATAAGGTCTCAGCACTATGCGGCACTCAATGATGTCGCAGCGGCAGAGGGTCAATGCAGACTGTCAAAGATGGAGTTATGCCAGCTGTTGGAGATACAGGACTGGGAGGACTTCGCGATAGAACCGATTGAAACAGATGAGTATGGAGGAATGCAGTTATTCCCGTCCACGGACTCGATAGCAGTAGAATCAAGACCTGAGTACCGCTCGGCGGAAGCCGGTGTGGAAGTGGCCAGGAGGAACCTCCAGATCGCAAGGGCATCGTACTATCCGACCCTGTCGCTGTCGGCGGGATATGGTACTAGCTACTCGGGCGCGAGGCAGAAGGCCGTGCAGAACACCGACGGAACCTACCGCTATGAAGCGAACCCGTTCTTCAGGCAATACCTTGACAACGGCAGTTCGTACCTCTCACTAAGTCTGAACATACCCATCTTCTCGGGAATGTCCACAAGGAACAGCGTCAGGAGGGCGAGAAACGCCAGTATGGATGCCCAGTACGCGCTTCAGACAGTCCGCAAGCAGCTGTCAAGGGAGTACGAACAGGCGCTGATAGAGTACCAGACCTCGTGCAGACAGTACGAGACCGCCAGGGAGCAGCTCGCATACGCTGAGGAGGCGGCAAGAATGATGACCGAGAAGTACAACCTCGGCAAGACGGACTTCACCTCCTGGAACACAGCAATGACAGAACTGGCAAAGGCAAAGTATGCTATGGGCACAATGAGATATTCAATGTATCTGTATTTAGGAATGATAAAAACTATTGTGTTAGGAACCCCAAACACATTAAAATATTAAATTTATGAATATAAAATTATTATCTATTATTTTCAGTATATTCCTTGTTTCATGTACAACGGAAACTTATCATGTATCCGACTTTAGTGATGTCATTGAGAATGTATACGATGAAGGGAAGACAAATGTAGTTATTCTTGGAGATTACACAATAGCTTCATATTTCAATACATACCGACACACGCGACTCATCAATCGACTTGCCGACAAATGCAAATTTTCATTTTGTAATGTTCTAAGTCGAGAGAACATATATTTAAAGTATATTTTACATATTGATACACTCCCGTTTGTTTTAATTGTTCAAAATGGTGAGATACAATATGCTTCTTCTGAAATTGATATCAGAAAACCTCGAAAAATACAATCATTTATAGACTCTTATTTTAAGGGGACTCTGCCTATTTTTAGCCTGCCGTATTTTAATGCTCAGGGAGTTGATCTTAAGGACGTTTTGACAGCTTTTATTAAACTAGAATATGCTGTTAATGGGGTTGACGTAAATGATGCAGATAAGCGATTATATCAACTTGAAGAAATTAATGACGAAGAACGACACTTCTATGCGGATTATCTAGGATACAGACTCGGTAATTTAATAGGTGACATAGAAGTACTTGATATGTATACAGAGAAATTGGCTTCATATGAAGTGCCAGATGATGTGTATGGTTATTTAAATCTATGCTTGAGAAGAGAAATAACTAAAAACGCATATCCAGTTCCATATTTTGAGAATGAAATTGATGTAGGAAACATCAAACGTGGAGAAGAAACAGTTATTCATGTTCCAATTTATAATACAAGTGCAACTCCACTCATACTTTTGAGTGCGATAGAGTCATGCAGCTGTATTAAAGCAGAATTTCCTAGAATCATTCCTCCCAATGATGTTGGACGAGTTAATATTACCTATAAAGCAGGAAAAGATAAGGGGCAGTCAGAAAATCATATACAGTTTGTAACCAATACGGAATACGGCGATGAAACTATAAGGATATTAAGTAATGTAATTTAATCAAAAGACAATTATTATGAAGATTTTACTACCAATTAGCAGGTATATGCTGCTTGTAATCTCAATAGTTGCACTCATATCGTGCAGTAAGGATGGCGAACGCTTGAGTTGTGATCCCGTTATTGATGATTGGGCGAAACAAAATGTTTCTATGTATGAAAACATAACCAGAACTGACTTCCTGAAGTTCTCATTATCAGAACAGAGGGCTATTTATAATGGAGTGTCCGGTGCAAGAAAGGTTCAGTTTTGGAGAGAAAAATTGAATATCATTATTGAGCATGATCTTTTATCAAATGGGGAGCTGGAAATCTTTAAGGAGATCGTAGAATATATGAATCCCGATCATTTCGATGACTCATCCCAAACAGATGACCTAATGACCCATTCACAGGATTGTGTTGAGAAATTGATGAAAGAATATGGATGGGATGATGAGAAGGTCTTCTATTATACTCATACATGGCTAACTAAGGAAGAGTATATCGATGCTTATCTTTTTGAGAAACTTGCGGAGACTAGGTCTGGTTTGCAAGACACTATAATCGGGGGAGGAGGAGCACGAAATTGCGAGTGTAAAAGAAGTTTCTTTGGTTGTCCAGCATTAGGAATATGTACAGATGGAAACTGCACAGAAGTAAAAGGATGTGGCTTGTTGGGTGGAGAATACTGTACCGGTAGATGTGATTAGTATGAATAAGACAATGTTTGCTATGATGCTAATTTATGCATCACTGTTTTGCCTAACTTCCTGTGCAATAAGTAGGACATCAGTAGAGGAGGACTTTAAAGTTAATGATACCCTTACTAGATCACAACTTGTAAATTTTCCAGTTAATGAACAAGTTTCATTGTTTGTTGAACTGCCACCTGAAATGAAATGTAAATTATATAGATATAAAATTGAACAGGAATTATCAGGGCGTGATCTATCATATGGTGAGAAATGTTGGCTTAAAAGACTCCTCAATTTTGTCACACCAGAATTTTATGAGGATAATCGAACTGATAGATTCGAATCTTTCAAGAAACGATTTTCAAAAACAATGATAGAAGAATATGGTTGGACTGATAGAGAGTTCTTTTTGTATACTGAAACGATAATGACCTCGAAAGAATATAATTTATCTATTCAGAATAATTTAATTCTATAAGTCGCTCAAAATGATTTCATCGCCGTGTAAATTAATTTTATATGAAACACCCATGACTTAAATAAGTCGTCCGAGGGAATGAAAATAAGTGCTAACTTCGAGCGTAGTTCCATAATTTACGCGCTATGTCAGAAGTTAGTTTCACCCAAGTCGTTCAACGGGGCTGTGGTATAGATATCCACAGGGACGAAGCAGTAGCCACTATAGGTGGCGAAGGTCTGAAGACTGAGACCCGCAGTTACAAGACCTTCAGCAGTTCATTGACAGAATTGAAAGAATGGTTGATTGAGAACGGAGTCACACATGTGGCGATGGAGAGTACCGGTGTTTATTGGAAGCCGGTGTACAAGGTTCTTGAGTGTCCTGAGTTGACAGTATGGATTGTCAATGCCCGTCACATCAAGTATGTTCCCGGTCACAAGACAGACAAGACGGACAGTGCATGGATATGCAAGTTGCTGCTTGCCGGTCTGTTGAAGCCGAGTTACATACCTCCTCGCGAGCAGCGTCAGTTGCGAGACCTTACTCGTTACCGCACCAAGCTGGTTCAGCAGATTGCTTCAGAAAAGAACCGCATCATCCGCATTCTTGAGGATTGCAATGTGAAGTTGGACAGCGTGCTGAGCAGTACGAGCGGTGCTGTGGCGACAAAGCTTATAGATAAGCTGATCGATAATGGCAAGGTCACGATGGCAGACATAGACGAGGTCTATCATCGCAGGTTGTCCGCAAGCAAGGAACTCCTGTATATGGCCTGCGAAGGCTTCATCGAAGATCATCATGCATTCATGCTGAAGAAGATCCGCAAGAGCATGGAGCAGACTCAGGAAGTCATAGATGAGATTACCGAGCGTATCCGTCAGTTGCTGTCTCCTTATGAGAATGTAGTCGAACTTCTTCGTGAAGTTCCTGGTCTGAACACGAAGACCGTCGAGGATCTGATAGCAGAGATAGGGCTGGATATGTCTCAGTTTCCATCCGAGAAGCACATTGCATCTTGGGCTGGTATGTGTCCGGGCAACAACGAGAGTGCGGGCAAAAAAAAAGCTCACGCACCAACCCCGGAAACAAGCACGTCAAAGCAGTCCTGACCGAAGCCGCCTGGGCGGCCACCCGTACAAAAGACACATTCTACAGTGAGCGTTACCACAGACTGGCATCCCGCAGAGGCAAGAAGCGGGCATTGTTGGCGATAGGACATTCGATCCTGAAGTCAGTCTATTTTGTGCTCAAGACGAATGTGTCTTATAAGGAACTTGGTGCTGACTATGTGCGCAAGCAGAGGGAGGAGAAGCGTAAGGCCTACCTGAAGAAGGAGATGGAGGCTTTGGGCTATCAGGTGGAACTAAAGAAGGCAGTGTAGATTTCCACTCAATACATACCGAAAGAAAACAGGCCGATCTTTACTGGTCCTACTCGTATGGAGAAAGACCGAATATGAAACTGGTCTCAACGGCTAAGCGGTCAAGAGTGTGAGTCGATCACGTGTATGAAATTTTTATATTCTTAGCTATTGTCTTTTGGATCAGCCATCGCACTTGTAAGGTTATGAGTGCATTCTTTTGATTTGTCTTAATGCTGCGTAATTGTTTGTAAAAGTTAAACTTGAGTGTCAGAAATGGCACTTTGAACGAAAATATTTACGTATGAAAAG
>JAFSBV010000038.1 GCA_017437125.1 Bacteroidales bacterium
AATATTCTTACAATTTCGTAATATTGAACCAAAAAGATTGTAATTGCAATCTTAAGATGCTAAAATATAAGCAGGAATACTTAAAATGGAGGTTTTTGATATGGATAAGGTTATCAGTTACAAGAAGCTCTGGAAACTCTTAATTGACAAGGATCTCAAGAAGAAAGATTTACCTGCTTTAGCTGGTATAAGCAAGTCCTCGATTACCAAACTCGGGCATAATGACCATGTTAATACTGAGATTTTACTTAAAATCTGCGTTGCCCTGGATTGTGATTTGTTTGACATTATGGAATTGATTCCGGAACATACCTAAGTAGATTTGGAGTTATCAACTGTGGAGAGAGAATTTTTAGATGAAATGGAAGATATATGTGCAGCCATTCGAAAAGCGGGTATGGAACCCTACGATCAGCTGTATGGATATATCGCTAAAGGGAAAGCAGAATACATTACTCGTATCGATAACGCCAGAGAACGGATTCAAGCCCTTAATTGGGATATGGTTCGGAAATACGTGAAAAGGATAGGGGAGAGCAGATGATTATTTATTCTGTTATCATGTTTGTTGTGGCAGCGGCGCTTATTGTCTTTGGCGTGCTGATTGCCAAAGGGAATGCAAATTTGATTAACTGCTACCGTGAAGAAAGAGTCAAAGACAAAGCTCTATACTGTAAAAAAGTCAGTCAGGCCCTATTTATTCTTGCTGGTACCCTTGTGTGTAGTGGCATTATTGGCCTTTTTGGTGAGGCGGAAAGTATCGTTCTGCTGGGTCTCGGAGTATTAGTGGTCGGCATGCTCTTCGGAGTAGTACATCTGTTCCGGGTGCAAAAAAAGTATGGCGGCGGCGTTTTTTGATTGAGGTATAGCTATGCAGTGGTATGTTGGAATAATCTTAGTTGCTTTAGGCGTTCTGCTCTATGTCCTCTACGATAGAGGATATCTGCCAGTTAAGTCCATGAGCGCCATCCATTTCATCGGCAGTATGGGCGCCGGTACAAACAAAGCCAGTGCGGCCTTTGGCTCTGCAACTGGGCAGATCAGAAGAGTGCTGCGTTTCAAAGAGAGTAAGTCCTATGAGTTTACTTTCAAGGGCAAGATCACAAAAGGCACAGTGCAGGCCTATGTGTTGGAAAGCAACAAGATCCCGGATCTGGTTCTGGATAACGATTGCCCATCCGGGATCGTACACGCGGTGAAGGGCCAGAGATATTATCTGGTCATTAGATTCCAGAACGCATCTGGCGAATACACCCTTTCATGGAAATGAGGATTCCTATGAATACTTACGAAGATACATTAAAAGACCTGATCAGCGGGATGACAGTTAATCCGGCCGCTCCGGCTGAAACCGTGGAACGGCAAGCAGTATATCTGGATCGCTCAGAAACCACGGACACAAGGTGGAAAGCCTTAGTATCCGAACGTTTAAAGACTGCAAAGACATTTGAGATCCATTGCTGGAATGAAGAAAGCGAATGGATTCAGGTCGCGTTGCAGTACGGTGAGTTGAGGCAGACCAATTGGGTGCACGGGAAAGTGATTGCAGGATCTGTTACTCCCGAGTTCACAAAGATGCTGCTCGGCCTGCCTAAGCCCACTGATACCGAGATTTATAATAAAATGACACCGTTCTTCAATGTGTTCCTGGACGACAACTTTGACAGCAGCCATTACGGAACGGAAATATACCTGTAAGGCTCCCAAGAAGAGAGGATAAGTACATGGCTAGAGTATCTACGAAAGAGAATAAGAACATATATCAGACTACCCGGGAAGGCTTGAAGTTGACCCGGGAAGCTGCCAGCGAGCTGTTGGAGACAATCTCTCCGGAACGAATTGAGAAGATTGAAAGTGAGCGTTCAATGCCACACCCGGATGAAGTGCTGCTGATGTCCGACCAGTATAAGCAGCCATCTCTGTGCAACTACTATTGTGCGAACCAGTGTCCTATTGGTCAGCAATATGTACCAGAGATAAAAGTTAAAGATCTGTCTCAGATCGTCCTTGAAACAATCGCTTCACTAAATGCTATGCAGACAAATAAGAACCGGCTCATTGAGATCACGGTGGATGGTCAGATCACCGGTGATGAGCTTGCAGATTTCGTGTACATACAGGAAGAATTAGAGAAGATATCTGTCGCTGTCGAGACCCTGCAGCTTTGGTGCGAGCGGATGCTGGATACAGGAGCCATAGATAGAGCCCAGTACGAAGCGTTCAAGAACAGTTAATTTTCTCTTATAGGAGAAAACAACCCCTCTATTTTGCGGATCTGATCCTTTATTCCGGGCACTGCTTCTCATACAATATGGATATAGCAGGAGCGACAAAGTTCCGCGTATCCAGAAAGGAAGTGATGCTTTGTGAGTGTGAGAGAACGGATCCTTACCATCCGCCTGATGGAAAAGGTGAACGCAAACCCAGTATATGCAGAAGCGTTCGGTATTGTCGTTGTAAACGGCTCGGCTGAATCCATGCGGCAGACCGCTTCTAATTCTGCTAATAGTAAGTCGTAAGGAAACCCCAAAAAAGAAAGGAGAACCCCTATGGAATGGTTAATTGGTATTGGCATCGCAGTTGCCGCAATCGTTTTGCTGCTTGTGGCCGGATATGTAAAGTCTCCTCCGGATACGGCATACATCATTTCCGGCTTTCGGAAACCCCGCATTCTGATCGGTAAAGCCGGCATCCGCATTCCTTTTCTGGAACGTCTGGATAAACTGAGTTTAAAGATGTTCTCCGTGGACGTTAAGACAACTGACTACGTACCCAACGCAGAGTACATCAACGTCAAGGTTGACGCAACCGTGAAGATCCGGATCGGTCAGAGTGAAGAGATGATGAAGCTGGCCTCTAAGTTCTTCCTGAACGAAGGCGAGGAAATGATCATCCGCCGTGTGCAGGATACTCTGGAAGGCAATATGCGTGAGATCGTCGGCCAGATGAAACTGGAAGAGATGGTCATTGACCGTAAGGCCTTTGGCGAGCGCGTTCAGGAGAATGCGGTTCCCGACCTGATGAAGATGGGTCTTGAGATGATCTCCTTCAATGTCCAGTCCTTCTCCGACCAGAACAATGTCATTGAGGATCTGGGTATTGATAACATCTCCCAGATCAAGAAGGGCGCTGCTATTGCAAAGGCTCAGGCTGACCGTGACATCGCCATCTCCCAGGCACAGGCCGCCAAGGAAGCCAACGACGCTAAGGTCCAGGCTGACATGGAGATCGCCGAGAAGCAGACCTCCCTGGCCATCCGCCAGGCCGAACTGAAGCAGCAATCTGACGTAAAGAAGGCAGAAGCCGACGCTGCTTACTCTATTCAGGAGCAGGAGCAGAGAAAGACCATCGAAGTTACCTCTGCAAACGCCAATATCGCCAAGGCTGAGCGTGAAGCCGAACTGAAGGCTCGTGAAGTCGAGGTTAAGAAGCAGACTCTGGATGCAGAAATCCGGGCAAAGGCTGACGCGGAGCGTTACCGTCAGGAGCAGGAAGCCCAGGCTGAACTGTTCAAGCGCCAGAAAGATGCTGAGGCTAAGCGCTTCGAACAAGAACAGCAGGCCGCTGCTGAAATGAAGATGGCAGAAGCCCAGCGCTTCGCTCGTGAGCAGGAAGCTGAGGGTATCGCTGCTGTCGGTAAGGCTGAAGCAGAAGCTATCCGTGCGAAAGCTCTGGCAGA
>JAFSBV010000055.1 GCA_017437125.1 Bacteroidales bacterium
ATGGCAAGAGGTGGTGTGAAGTTTGGCAACCACAAAGATATGGGATGTTAAAAGCCACTTGGGGCAGTTGATCGCCTACGTTTCAGACGTTGAAAAGACGATAGAGAAGTTTGATGATGAGACGTTGAAGGCTCTTATCTCGTATGGTGTTGACGACCTCAAAACAGAGGAGCGTAAATACGTTACGGCGGTGAACTGCACAACAGACGACGCATCCGATATAATGGCATCCCTCAACAAGCAAACGCAGAGTAAATCGGATACTGTCGCCTATCACGGGTATCAGAGCTTCGCACCGGGCGAGGTCGATGCAGAGACCGCGCATGAGATTGGAGTGAAGCTTGCCAACGAATTATGGGGAGATAACTTTCCCGTTATCGTTGCCACCCATTTGGATCATGGGCATATCCACAACCACTTTGCGCTTGGGGCGACGGGCTTCAACTTGAAACGCTACCATGATTGCAACGAGACTTACCGAATGATGCGTGAAGCATCCGACCGTCTCTGTTTGGAGTACGGTCTATCCGTAATCAAGAACCCGCAGAGAGGAAAGACGCGGCATATCGGAGAGATCAAGGCAGAGCAAGAGGGGAGACCTACGGTGCGCGGAATTATCCGTAGAGATATGGATATTGCCATCAAGCATTGTCTGCGTATGCAAGAGTTCTATAACTTGTTTCAATCTCTCGGCTATACGCTTGAATGGAGAGGGAAATATCTCCGCATCCGTCCCGACCACAGCACAAAGTTCTTTCGTATGGATAAACTCGGAGAGGGTTACACCTATGAGGACGTGCAGGCGAGGATCTTGGATAATGCGAGAAATCAACGCATCATTCCTTATGCTCCCTACAAACCGAAAGAGAAGCCGAAAGGACTACTTGCATTGTATATCCATTACTGCTATCTGCTTGGTGAACTCCCGAAACAGAAACCGAATAACCGTGAAGCATACGCGGTCATAAAGGATGACGTGAGACGTGCGCGAATGTATAACGAAGAAGCAAAACTGCTTGGTAAGTATAACATCAATACTGCCGAGGAGCTTTCTTTGTTTACCGAGGGGTTATCGAATAAGTTTAAGGAACTCGCATACAAGAGAGCCAAGCTACGCAACAAGCTCCGCCGTATGCACGATACCACAGAAATGCAGCCCATCAAGGACGAGATCTCACAGCTATCCTTGCAGATGGCAGAACTGCGAAAGCAGATGAGACTATGTGAGGATATTGCCGCGCGAAGCGGTGTGATCGAGAGGGTGGTGAATACCATCGACATTCCCGATAAGGAGCTTCAGAAGAAAGAAGCCAAAGATGCAAAAACCAAAGAAACAAAAACAAGAGAAAGAGAGGACAAGAGATGAACACATCCGGAGAAGCTGCCGATCAGGTCATGAGGATGATGCTGAACGGTGCGGAGGTGCTTATCAAGCTCTCGGGCAGCGGTGCAAAAAACGCCGCTGTTCTTTTGTATTCGATTGCTCGTCAGCAAAAGAAAACCAAAGGACACGCGAGACTTGAAAGTATGCTCCGAAGCGGTAAACCCTTGAAGGTCTATACCTTTAGGGATAGCGACCTGCCGAAGTTCAAAGAGGTTGCAAAGCAGTATGGTATCCTCTATGCCGTGCTGAAGGAAAAGGACAAGACGGGCGGTGTCTTTGACGTTATGGTAAGAGCCGAGGACGAAAGCAAGATCGCGCGTATCACCGAGCGATTCAATCTTGCAAGAGTCGATACGGCAGACCTCAGAGCCGAGATCATCCGCGAGAAAGAGGAGGTCGAAAAGAAAGAGGGAAAGGACGAAGTTCCCGAGACCGACAAACCCGAAAAGAGCGCAGAGGAGAAGCTTGCCGACGAGATACTTGAGACCCCGATCAAAAAGGAGGAGAATACGATGACAAACCCTACGGTAGCTCGGACGGACACTACGGGGAAAACGGAGGTAACGGAACCCATAAAAAATCCGTCCGAGCGCTCCTCCGAGACTGCCAATCCCGAAGGAAAATCTGATCTTCCGAAAGAAGGCAAGTCCGACCGTAAACCCTCCGTCAGAAAAAAGCTTGAGGAGATCAAGCGTGAAAGAAGCGAAAGAGCCAAAGACAGACCCAAGCCCCCCGAGGTCGCAAAGGACAAGGGGAGCAAGTCAAGTAAACCGAAAGAAAGGTAAGGTAAAACAGAATGAGTGAATTTGATAACGTATTGAACGGTACTGCTGACAAGAAAGCAGAACAGACCGTCCCCGAAGCACAGTTCGACGATGCCCTTGAGGGTGGCGGCGACAAGAAAACCTATGGACAGATGATGGCAGAGAAGAAGGCAAAGTGTTATGCGATGATCGACGACGCTTGCCTTGCGGTTATGTCGAGTCCCGAAAAGCTCTATGAGTACCTTATGGTACAGAGCAGCTTTGAGAGATATTCGCTGAATAACAATCTTCTTATCTTTGCACAGAACCCCGGTGCAACCAAGCTGAAGGATTTTGAGGGTTGGAAGAAAGCAGGCTGCTACGTTAAGAAGGGAGCCGAGAGCATTATGATCTTGGAGCCTTCCAACTATACGGGAACAGACGGTAAGCCGCACAGAGGGTATAACGCGAAGAACGTCTTTAACATTGAGGACGTCAACGTACCGCCCGAAGC
>JAFSBV010000013.1 GCA_017437125.1 Bacteroidales bacterium
CACAGATGTGTATGACGTGACATTCCAGACCGAGAAGTCAATTAAAATAAAGATTGAAGTGGATACTTGTCCACCGTTGAATTTCAAGACAGAACAGAAGCTGTTGCTTCAACCCCATTCATTCATGACTCGTTGCTTCACACTTCCTGACCTCTTTGCCGGCAAGATGCACGCATTAGTATATCGTACCTGGAAAAATAGAGTTAAGGGACGCGATTGGTACGACTTTGAATGGTATGTCCGACATAATGTTCCGCTTGATTTTACTCATCTGGCAGAACGCTTTAGGCAGTTCAATAATGAGGAAATCACTCTAGAACTATTCAAAGAGAAGCTGATGGAACGTCTATCGACTGCTGATATAAAGCAAGTAAAGGCAGATGTTCTGCCGTTCGTGCGCAATCCGAAAGAATTAGACATCTGGTCAAATGACTATTTTGTGCAGTTGGCTGAGATTGTGAGAATTGAATAAGCAATTCTTGACTCTATTTCCCGATGCAGAAATTTTTAAAGATATTCCCCAGCACCTCATCTGTCGAGATTTCTCCGACTATGCTGCCGATATGGTAGATGGCTTCGCGGATGTCTTGGGCGGCGAGGTCGGTGGGGAGGCCGGAGGCGAGGCCGTCGCGGACGCGGAGGAGGGAAGTGCGGGCGTCGGTGAGGGCCTGGACATGGCGCTGATTGGTGACGAGAGTGGTGTCGCTGTCGGCGAGGAGATCGCGCTGGGTGTTAGCAAGAAGAGAGCGTAATCGGGTAATTCCTGAGCCTGTTTTTGCGGAAATCGGAATAATCGGCACGCTTGATTCGCTACTTTGTTTAAGTCCTTTATTATTAAGTGCAGAAACAATAAAGTTCGCAATATTAACATTATTGTTATCACCGGAAATGTCCGTCTTGTTAAGGAGAATGATCAGTTTCTGTGAGCTGAAATCCACTTTGCCGATGATCTCGCGGATGGTCTCGCTTGTGCTTTCGAAGTCACGGGTCAGATCGACCATGCCAAGCACGATCGAGGCTTCCGATATTTTCTTGAATGTCCTTTCTATTCCGATTTTCTCAACAGTTTCTGATGTTTCACGAAGCCCTGCCGTATCAATGAATCTGAAGAGTACTCCGTCAATGTTCAATGTCTCCTCGATAGTGTCGCGGGTGGTTCCATGTATGTCGGAAACTATGGCTCTTTCTTCTCCTAAAAGGGCATTCAGCAATGTGCTTTTGCCTGTGTTGGTTGCTCCGGCAATGGCAACCGGTACTCCGTTCTTGATGGCATTTCCGAGACGGAATGAATCTATCAGGCGACCGATGTGAGATATGATTTCAACCAGCAGTGAATCCAGCCTTGACCTGTCGGCAAATTCGACTTCTTCCTCGCTGAAGTCCAGTTCGAGCTCCATCAGGGAAACAAGTTCGAGAAGTTCGGATCTCATATCTCGTAATTCTGATGAGAAACCGCCTTTCATCTGTTTGAATGCTATGCGGTGGGCTGCTGCATTCTGTGACGCTATAACATCTGCAACAGCTTCAGCCTGAGCAAGATCCATCTTTCCGTTAAGGAATGCCCTCTGGGTGAATTCTCCTGGCTCTGCTGCCCTGGCTCCTGCTTTGTGAAGCATTGTCATGAGCTCTGAAACAATATATGATGATGCATGACAGGAGATTTCTACCGAGTTTTCGCCTGTATAAGAGTGAGGAGCCTTGAATATGCTCACAAGAACTTCGTCAACCAAGACTCCATGTTCGTCAGTGACGGTTCCAAATTTCAGGGTATATCCTTTCGAGCCAGCTATGTTTCCGTTCTTGCAGGCGATTATCCCGTCTGCTATTGATAATGCATCCGGGCCACTTACCCTGATTACTGAAATCGCTCCGGTTCCCGGTATTGTTGCCGGCGCATATATAGTGTCTTCGTTTCTAATGTACATATTCTTGAATTTAGATCCTCACGACTCGCTTCGCTCGCTATGGATGATAACTCCGATGACAACACTAAAGGGGCATTACTCTTTAAGGATGGCATCGACTGCAAAAATACAATTTTTTATTGTGTAAATCGTCTAAAATTTCTTATCTTCGCAAAGATTAACTGAACCCTAACAGTTAAAATGAGGATTTAATAAAAACGAAAAACACCATGTGTAAGCGATCATACGTCGGAACATATCTGAGAGTTAGCGCATTACCAGTTAATGCTCAGCCTTGTTTTTCCTTTTTACTATAACTGTCGGCCATTTTCTCCTATGAGATCATGGTCGTTTTTTTATCCCCTATCAGATCTGTAGGGCATAAGATAAGGTCGGAACGACCTGATAAAATGAAAGATAATATAAATTTAACAGAATATAAGATGAAACTTAAAGCAACACTTCGACTGGATAATGGTCTGGAATTCCATGGCTATTCATTCGGCTGCACAAAAGCTGTGGGAGGTGAGGTGGTATTCAACACATCAATGGCAGGATACCCTGAGCAGATGACAGACCCTACCTACAACCAGCAGATTCTCTGTTTGACTTATCCTTTGATCGGAAACTATGGTGTTCCTTCTGAAAATCTGATCGCAGAGTGCCTTTCAGAAAAGCTCGAGTCAGAAAGGATACATCCTAATGGCCTGATCATTTTCGATTATAGTGAGGACTATAGTAACTGGGAAGCTGAGAAGAGTCTTGAGCAGTGGATGAACGAACAGGGAATTACCGGTATTTACGGAATAGATACTCGTGAACTTACCAAGGTCCTTCGCGACAAGGGCCCGATGAAAGGTTGCATCATTCCTGAAGGTGCAAAAGCTCCTGAGGCATACAAAGAGCCGACTCCAGCGGAAGTGAGCTGTAAGGAAGTCATCGTTTACAAGGCTCAGCCTGCTCAGGATGTCGAGAATGTGAACGGAAGCAAGGCAGCTACAACAGCCGGCAAGCGTATTGTGCTCGTTGACTGCGGTGTAAGACATAGCATAATCCGCGGACTTATCGCAAGGGGAGCGGAGGTGATCAGAGTGCCTTACAACTATGATTTCACTGAAATGGAATATGACGGTGTATATGTTTCAAACGGTCCTGGATGTCTCTGCAATTATGGAGATACATTGGAGATCATAAAGAAGGTTCTTGCCGGAAACAAGCCAGTTTTCGGACTGGGAGTAGGATATCATCTTATCGCAAAGGCTGCAGGCTGCGAGATGGAAAGGCTTCAGCATCCTCACAGAAGCTCTAACCAGCCGGTTCGCAGGGAAGGCAGCAACCGTACATACATCACTGCTCAGAATGTCTATCGTACAATCAAGCCGGAGTCTGTTCCTGCTGATTGGGATGTGTATTTCACAAACCTCAATGACGGAGCTGTTGACGGTATCCGCCACAAGATCAAGCCTTTCGCAGGTACACAGTTCAATCCTGAGGTATGTGTCGGTCTGACAGAGAATATCACTCCGATTGACGAATTTATCAGTAAATTATAGGAGATTGCCACGTCGCTTGCTCCTCGCAATGACAATAGAATTATGATTGACAACAGCATAAAGAAAGTCCTCGTGCTCGGTTCGGGAGCACTCAAGATCGGTCAGGCCGGAGAGTTTGACTATTCTGGTTCACAGGCCCTCAAGGCACTCAAAGAGGAAGGCATCGAGACCATCCTTATCAATCCGAACATCGCTACTGTCCAGACCTCTGAGCAGGTTGCTGACAAGGTATATTTCCTCCCGGTTACAGCATATTTTGTAGAAAAGGTAATTCAGAAGGAAGCTCCTCAGGGCATTCTCCTCGCATTCGGTGGTCAGACAGCCCTGAACTGCGGAGTCGCCCTATATGAGGCAGGCATTCTCGAGAAATATAACGTGAAGGTGCTCGGTACTCCGGTTCAGGCAATCATGGACACAGAAGATCGTGAATTCTTCAACGCAAAACTTGCTGAGATCAACGTAAAGACCATCAAATCACATGCAGTCGAGACCGTGGAGGCCGCCAAAGAGGCCGCAAAGGAGCTCGGCTATCCTGTGATCGTACGTGCTGCATATGCTCTCGGTGGTCTCGGATCCGGTTTCTGTAACAACGAAGAGGAACTCGTGACTCTTTGCGAGAGCTCATTCTCATTCTCACCTCAGGTACTCGTTGAGAAGTCACTCAAGGGTTGGAAGGAGATCGAATATGAAGTGATGCGTGACCGCTATGACAACTGCATCGCCATATGTAACATGGAGAACTTCGACCCGCTCGGAATCCATACAGGTGAGTCTATCGTAGTCGCTCCTACTCAGACACTTAGCGCTAAGGAGTGTCAGTTCCTTCATGATCTGGCAGTCAAGATGGTACGTCATATCGGTATCGTCGGAGAGTGTAACGTTCAGTACGCATACGATACTGACTCGATGGAGTACTATGTCATCGAGATGAATGCCCGTCTCAGCCGCTCGTCAGCCCTTGCTTCTAAGGCAACAGGTTTCCCTATTGCTTTCGTCGCAGCCAAGATCGGTCTCGGATATGGACTTTTCGACATCAAGAATTCAGTGACTAAGCAGACACCTGCATTCTTCGAACCTGCTCTTGACTATGTTGTGGCCAAGATTCCTCGCTGGGACCTTTCCAAGTTCACAGGAGTATCCCGCAAGATCGGTTCAAGCATGAAGTCTGTAGGTGAAGTGATGTCTCTCGGACGTAACTTCGAGGAGATCATCCAGAAGGGTCTCCGTATGATCGGCCAGGGCGCAAACGGATTTGTCGGTAACAAGGATATAAAGGTTGTCGACATTGATCAGGCGCTCAACGAGCCTACTGACAACCGTATATTCGTCATATCAAAGGCTATGCAGGCCGGATATACAGTTGACCAGATCCATGCTTTGACAAAGATTGACAAATGGTTCCTTAACAAGCTCCAGGGTATTGTCAATACCCATAAGGAGATGAAGAAGTACGACAATTGCGAGCAGATGCCTCTCGAACTTCTCAAGAAGGCCAAGGTTCAGGGATTCTCTGATGTCCAGGTTGCCAATGCACTGTATAAGGGAATGGACACTGAGATGGCTGAAGACATTGTTCGTGCATTCCGTAAGTCAAAAGGCATCGTACCATGCGTCAAGCAGATAGATACTCTTGCAGCTGACTATCCGGCTGCTACGAATTACCTCTATCTTACTTACGGTGGTAACTTTAATGACGTTAAGTATCAGCACGATAAGAATTCTGTAATTGTTCTCGGCTCGGGTGCATACCGTATCGGTAGCTCTGTAGAGTTCGACTGGTGTTCTGTAAATGCTCTTCAGACAATCCGCAATCAGGGATACAGGGGAGTAATGATCAATTACAACCCGGAAACTGTGTCAACAGACTACGATATGTGTGACCGTCTTTATTTCGACGAACTCACATTCGAGCGCGTGATGGATATACATGATCTTGAGAATCCGCACGGAACAGTGGTTTCAGTAGGTGGTCAGATCCCTAACAACCTCGCTCTCCGTCTCGATCAGAACAAGGTGAATATCCTCGGAACAAAGGCTACATCTATCGACAAGGCAGAGGACCGTCATAAGTTCTCATCAATCGTTGATGCCCTTGGAATCGATCAGCCTAAGTGGAAGGAACTTACGAACTTCGATGAAGTCGATCAGTTTATCGATCAGGTAGGATTCCCTGTTCTCGTCCGTCCTTCATATGTGCTTTCTGGTGCTGCGATGAACGTATGTTACAACCATGAAGAGCTTCGTAATTTCCTCGGTCTTGCTGCGGAAGTGTCTGAGAAACACCCTGTTGTGATGTCTGAATTCATGCAACGCTGCAAGGAGATAGAGTTCGATGCTGTAGCTGATGGTGGTGAGGTGATCGCATACGCAATTTCAGAGCATGTGGAGTTTGCCGGTGTCCACTCCGGTGATGCTACAATCCAGTTCCCGCCGCAGAAACTTTATGTAGAGACTGTACGTCGCATCAAGAAGATCGCCAAGAAGATCGCCTCAGCACTTGAGATCACAGGACCTTTCAATATCCAGTTCCTTGCAAAGGACAACTATATCAAGGTAATCGAGTGTAACCTCCGTGCATCACGAAGCTTCCCATTCGTTTCGAAGGTTCTTAAGATCAATATGATCGAGCTTGCTACCAAGGCTATGCTCGGCCTCAAGCCAGCAGCTCCACGCAAGTCTGCATTCGATCTTGACTATGTAGGTATCAAGTCTTCACAGTTCTCATTCTCACGTCTCCAGCAGGCTGACCCAGTCCTTGGCGTGGATATGCATTCTACCGGTGAGGTGGGATGTATCGGTGATGATTTCAACGAGGCTCTCCTTAACTCCATGCTTTCTGTAGGATATGAGATTCCGAAGAAGAACATCCTCATATCTTCAGGAAACGCACTCCAGAAGGCTGACCTTCTCAATGCCTGCAAGCTTCTCCATGAGAGAGGATACAAGCTTTACGGTACAGAGGGCTCTGCTAAATATCTGACCGAGAACGGTGTTCCTGCAGAGCGAGTGATCTGGCCTACAGAGGCACAGGATCCTGAACTTGCAGGCCAGTACAAGCAGGCGATGGAAATGCTCTCTAACAAGGAACTCGATCTTGTGATCAACATCCCTAAGAACTTCTCGCATAAGGAGCTTACGAACGGATATTATGTGCGTAGAGCTGCCATCGACTTCAATATCCCGCTCATAACAAACGCACGTCTTGCAACAGCATTCATCCGTGCATTCTGCGCGATGTCCATTGATGACATCCAGATCAAGAGCTGGGATCAGTATTAGAATAGAGCAACTCAATACGCTGATTTTCAGTAGTTTAGCCAAAAACCCTGCATGGATCGCCATGCAGGGTGTTTGGCTAAACCTGTATGTGTCAATAGGTTACGTTGCTTTACGACTCCGGCTTACTACGAATACACCGGCAAATACCAACAGGGCTGCAAGTATTTTCTGCCATGTGACGATATCCATTCTGAGGATTATGCTGATGACTGTAGCAATGATCGGCTGGATATAGCTGTACATGCTTACAAGGGTAGGACGTATTCGTTTCTGGCCGAAAGGAATGAGGAAATAGCTCACGAATGTGGCAAATACGATCAGAAATGCGAGTTCCCACATCTGGGCTGTAGGAATCTGTGTCCACGAAAGACTTACGACCTCCTTGAATGAAAGAGGAAGAGACATCAGTGCGGAGAACAGGAATATCCATTTCATGAATGTAACCACAGAATATTTTGCTATCACTGGCTTGAATATGCCTAAATATAATGAGAAGCTCAGACTGTTCAGGAACATAAGGAAAATGCCTGATAGCTTGCTTTCCGAGACTCCGGAATCGTTGGAGTTCGTAAAGATGAGAAACATGATTCCGCAGAGACTCATCAGAACACCTCCGGCTTTCTTCCATGTCAGGGGTTCCTTAAGTACATATGCGGCGATGAACATCGTGTATATTGGTGACATAGAGCTGATTATCGAGCAATGCATCGGAGTTACGTCTGGGATCGCTACAAGGAAGGTCAGCTGTGTTACGAAATAACCGAGGAAGGCAGCGGCGAAGATTTTTACAAAATCCTTTCTTTCGACTTTTTCATTCGGCATGAAGAGTGACAGGATCCAGAACATGAGCCCTGCTCCGATTGATCTGAGGGTGAATATCGCTATAGGCGAGATAAGATGTCCGCTGGTCAGATCCTTGCAGACTATTATGTTTATGCCGAATATGGCGTATGCGCTGAAACATGCAAGATGTCCGTATAATGTACTTCTGTCCTTCATATGCAATTCTGATATGGGGCGCAAAATTAGCAATATTTTCCGACTAAGGCACAGAAATTGACTTGTTGCCGGCAGTGTGTAATTTAATTATTAGTGTTATGAAAAGGATATTGTTATTAGCGTCGAGTGTGGCAGTCATTGCCGCAATGACAAGTTGTAATGATAATGTAAGGCAGGAAAGAAAGGCTATGGATGAACCTATGCGTCAGGAACGTGAGTTCATGGACAAGGCTATCCATTACAGAAGTCCGGATGTCCAGAGGGTCGATGTCATTGACAGCACTGTCGTATATACTCATATATTTGACGGAGTCGTGGATGTCAAGACATATACCTTCGATGGAGATGTATGTGTCGGAGCAGAAAGAGTATATACTTTCCCGACTCAGATGAGTGCGCTTCGTCATTATCGTGATGCGATCGAAAAGGCAGAACTGTACGACAACATTGAGCTATTCAACAATCAGGTCAAGTACAAGCTTAAGGAAGGACAGCATAAGGTAGAGACCAAGGGGTTGACCAAGGAGCAGATGAAGGCAAAGTTCGACAAGCAGATCGATAAAGCGAAGGCCGATATGAAGAAGTGCGAAGACAAGATGGAGAAGCATCATCACAAGGATAAGAAATAGACATAGATCCATATACAGAAAGAGTCCGGGGGAAATTCCTCCGGACTCTCTTTTATTATGACTGATTACATCTCGTCTTTATCCATGTTCTGAAGCAGGGCATCATTTGTTCCCCAGCGACGCATACGGTCCTGAAGAAGCTCCATAGCCTCGATACATGTCATATCTGCAAGGAACTTGCGCATTACCCATATCCTGTTTGCAATGGCAGGGGAGTAGAGGAGATCGTCTCTACGGGTACTTGAAAGAGTGACGTCAACAGCAGGGAATATACGCTTGTTAGCAAGTCTTCTGTCAAGCTGGAGCTCCATGTTACCTGTTCCCTTGAATTCCTCGAAGATCACCTCATCCATCTTCGAACCAGTCTCTGTAAGGGCTGTTGCAAGAATGGTAAGAGATCCGCCGTTTTCAATATTACGGGCCGCTCCGAAGAATCTTTTTGGCTTGTGCAGTGCATTGGCATCGACACCACCGGAAAGAACCTTTCCTGATGCAGGCTGGACTGTATTGTACGCCCTTGCAAGACGTGTGATAGAATCGAGAAGGATAACCACATCATGTCCGCATTCAACCATTCTCTTGGCTTTTTCAAGTACCATATTGGCAACCTTCACGTGGCGTTCAGCCGGTTCGTCGAATGTCGAAGCCACGACTTCTGCCTTTACGCTGCGTGCCATATCGGTAACCTCTTCAGGACGCTCATCAATGAGAAGGACGATCATATAGACCTCCGGATGGTTGTCTGCAATAGCATTTGCGATAGACTTAAGGAGCATGGTCTTACCGGTCTTAGGCTGTGCTACGATAAGTCCGCGCTGTCCCTTTCCGATAGGGGTGAACATATCGACAATCCTGCATGACATGTCATTGTGACCGTTTCCGAGAAGATTGAACTTTTCTTCAGGGAAAAGAGGAGTCAGAAAGTCGAATGGAATCCTGTCACGGATGAACTCAGGTGTACGGCCGTTGATGTACTTGATACGAACCAATGGGAAGTATTTGTCACCAGCCTTTGGCGGCTTGATTTCACCTGTTACAGTGTCACCGGTCTTCAGGGCGTGCTGCTTGATCTGATACTGTGATACATAAATGTCATCAGGCGAGTTGAGATAGTTGTAGTCTGATGAACGGAGGAATCCGTATCCTTCAGGAAGGATTTCCAGAACGCCGGTAGCTTCCACTACTCCCTCGAATTCGATTACAGGTTCCTGGGGACGCTGCTGTTGCTGATTATTGTTGCCGTGATTCTGATTGTTCGGCTGGGATGTTTTCTGAACATTGTTGTTCTGAGCTGCGTTCTGCTGGTTGTTGGACTGAGGTTTTGCAACCTCTGCAACCTGTTCCTCATCCTTTGCTGAAACAGACGGATTTACCGGCTCTGCATTCTGCTGGGATTTCTGGATCCTGTTCCTTTTCTGCTTTACCTTCTTCTGCTGAGGAGCCTGTTCTTCCTTTTTCTCCTCTACAGGTGCAACCTCTTCAACCGTTGCCTTGACCTCTTCCTTAACTTCTTCAGCAGCAACCTTTTCTTCTGTCTGTGGTGCTGGCTGAGCATTCTCCTTTGCATTCTTAGGCTTCCTGCCCCTCTTCTTGCCAGGAGCGTTCTTGGATGATTCAGGCGACTCTGTGCTATTTGTTTCTGCGGTAGTTTCTGGTTTAGCTGCCGGTACTACAGGCTCTGCTTCCTTCTTCTTTGGAGTCTCTATCACGACCTTATCCTCTTTACGAGGACGTCCTCTTTTTGCCTTTGCAGGCTTTTCCGGAGCATTCAAGGCATTAAGCTTTGCCTCCTCATCAAGAATGGCATATACCAGATCATCTTTCTCCATCTTCTTGAAGCCTTTCACCTTAAGCTCTTCAGCGAGTGAACGAAGCTGGTCAATCTCCATTTCTCTCAGGTCAAAAATCTTGTGCATAAATCTATGTGTAAATGATTTTAATCAATTGGGAAATTCCCGTGATCAGGGAATATGATAATTGAATGAACATGCATCCCCATGATCTTCGGGGTTCACAAAGGTAATAAAAAAAACTCAACCTGCAAAAATTGGGTTCCTTTTATTAGAAATTGTTGTCCCAGTAACTGCTGCTCTTCTTGTACTTCAAAAGGTCTGCCAAAGCTGATGCATTAGCAGAAATCTGGAATGTCCAGGACTCCCACTGACCGTTAGGCACCCATGAAACACGGATATTGAAGCAATGGAGATCATACTGGGCGCTGAACTGGGTCGTGGTCATCTTCAGAGCCATGAGGTCGAAACCGGTCGTGAGGTTCATGGACAACCTCGGAGTCAGCTTCACATTACCGCTTACTCCCAATGTCTGTGTATGAGAGTTGTTCGGGGTCTCCTTTCCGTTGGCCCAAAGGTAACCCTTTTTGAAATTATATGAATAGTTGAAGTTCACCGACCATGGGACATTAGGATTCATGTAATACAGCCATCCTCCAGGGATATATTCTCCTGTAATCGGGTGATAATATATCCTTGTATAATGGTCTGCAGGGCTTCCTGAATTCCCTGTACCGTCGTTACCTGCAATGGTTCCTTCGCCTGAAAGCGAATATGAAAGTGACACACTCGCATTGTTCATGCGGGCAAGTCCCTGTCCCTGAGTGATCGCGAACTTGTCGATTCTCTTACCGGCCTTGTTGGTCTCGTCAACAAGGATGGCATATGGGTCGAAATTGGCATTGGCGTTGATTCCGAGCTTTCCGAATACGGAAGTTGACATGGTCACACCAATATTGTTCATCTTGAACTGCTCTGCAAGGAAATTATATCCGGTCGAGAAATTCAGCTGGTCGATAAGCTTGATCTTCTTTGTACCTGTACCGGTCGTATCTGTAAGATCCCTGACCTTGGCTTCGAAGTTGTTACCCAGTGAAAGACTGAGGCTACCGGTCTGTCCTTTTCCCGGAGGAGAATTGAGCTGGCCGGAGTAGATGTTATAGTCCTGGGTCTTTACCTGACCGTTCTTGTCAGTGTATGTCAAAGTTCTCCATCCGTTGAAATATGTACCCTTTTCAGGACTGAATGAGGCAGATATGGACGGAGATACGACATGGCGTATTGCCTGAAGCTTCCTATGCTTTCCGAACTGGAAGAGACCATATATTCGTGTACTCATGGAAATGCTTCCCGAGTAGTTGTGAGTGGCTCCGAATGTGCCGAAAGCCTTTCCCTTTATATCCTCCACCTTTCCGGTATCGGGATTATACTCCTTTGTGGTCTTTCTGAAGAACCAGTTCATTCCGTACTGGACGCTTGGAGTGACGTTGATGTACTTGAATGCAGTGAAGTTCGGAAGACCGATCTGGAAGTTGTGGTTCATACCGTTCTGGAACTTGTCGAAGAAGCCAGGCTTGTTGAATTCAGATGCCTTGAAGTTGATCTTGTTCTGGAAGCTGGTACTGTAACCGAGCGAGAACTTCTCATAGAATTTCTCCTTTCCGACCCTGTTCTTCTGCTTGAAAGGATAGAATCGGCTGACAGAGAATGTTACGTTAGGCAATGTGAACGAGTATGAACTGTCCTTCGAGTTCTGGTTATGAAGGGCATTGATTGAAAGGTTTATCTTTCCGTTCCAGTTCTTTGCATAGGAAATGGAAGAAGAAATCTGGTTCTGAAGCGCCTCTGTTACGGATGTAGAGTTATACTTGCTGTTTGAAGGGCTGGAGAAGTTCACCGATGCAGAGAAGCTTGTTCCAGGGCGCGCCTTCGAGTCCTGGGTATGGTTCCACTTCACTCCGAAGTTCTTGGTCTGGAAGAAGTCCGAGCTACCCTTTTCACCAGTCTGGTCATTCGAGTATGTCAAGGTGAATCCACCGTTGAACTTGTAATTCACTTTATATCGTGAGTTGAAATCGATAGCCCATGAACCAAGGGTATAGATATCAGTAGTCATGGCTATGTCGAAATACTCTCCGATCACGAAATAAAGACCAGCATCACGAAGATAGAAACCACGGGAAGCCTCTTCTCCGAATGACGGGAAAAGGATACCTGTAGCTCTGTCCGGGCGGTCAGGAATGAATCCGAAAGGAAGAGCGATAGGAACGGGCACATCAGCGATCACAGGCCATGCAGGACCGAATACGGTCTTCTGATTAGGCTTGGTCATCACTTTTGCACGGCTCAGATGCAGATAATAATGCGGCTCCTCACAATCGCAGACAGTATATCGTCCGTTGGCGATGTTGATGGATCTGTCCGGCATCATCTTGATCTTCTTTCCATGCAGGATACCGTCCTGTTCCTGAGTGACCATATTTGAGATCCTTGCCTTGTTCGATTCGAAGTTATAACGTACCTCCTCCATGGTATATGATGCGGATCCCTGCTTCATTACAGGCATTCCGTTTATCACGCCGGTCGAGTCCTTGGTACCTCGAGCATACAAAGTTGATGTCTTGAGGTCATACTCCATGTAATCGGCAGTAAGCTCCATGTTGCCGTATTTCACGGTTACGTCACCGTAATAATAAATCATCTGTTTTCCATCACTGAAGTCTTCGACGATTGAGTCACGGGCAGTAGTGAAAGCCGGAGCTTCAAGGGAACTCTTCTGGAGCATCTCGAGCGAGTCCTTCCTGAAGATGGAATCAGCTCTTGCAATAGAGTCTTTCGCTAACCTTATCGAGTCGTTGATATGTCTGATGGAATCATTGACCGGCATAAGAGAATCCGGAAGGGAATGACGGTCTGATGTATCTGAAGGAGCCTCAAGCCTCTGGATCTCCCTACGCCCCCTGCGAGCGCGCCTGTCATCCTGTGATGATAATGTAAAAGAACTGAAAACCAGCAATATAATCATTGCCAGTCCGCACTTTTCCAGCATCATCCTCAAAACTCCTTTATTATATAATGACATCAAATATATCCTACTTTTGTAAGTTTTTTGCTATTTTTGCAAAATGCAAATTTAAAACTAATTTCAATTATTACAAAATTGAGATGTCGATATGACAATTAAACAAAGACTTTTCAGCATATTTTTAACCGTATCTGTTTTGGTTCTTGTCCCGTATCAAGTTTCCGGCCAGAACAAGGACGTCAATGTCGGACTTCGTACAGTTGTCATTGACCCTGGTCATGGCGGCAAGGATCCTGGAGCACCTGGCCCGGACAGAAAGCACGACGAGAAGCATATCGTACTGAATATTTCCAAGCTCCTCGGAGAAAAGATCAAGAAGGAATATCCATCGGTAAAGGTCGTTTACACACGAAGCGGTGACACTTTCCCCAAGCTGACTGACAGAGTAAAGATAGCTCATCAGAACAATGCGGATCTCTTCATATCAATACATTGCAATTCAAACAAGAAAACCTCATCATCAGGAACCTCGGCCCATATCCTTTCCAGAAAGGACACAAAGAATCCTGACAGAGACTTGTTTGACGAAAATCTTGAACTGACAAGATTAGAGAACTCAGTCATCGAATTTGAGGATGATCAGTCTTCATACAAGGATTTTTCCACAGAAGACCAGATATTCAACACGCTTCTCTTTCATGCAAACTTTGAGCATAGCGTCATGTTTGCCCAGCTTGTGGTGGATAATCTTGCCGTGAAGCCGTTCCATAAGTGGGGAAAAGGAATCCATCAGAATGATTTCCTTCTTCTGAAGAAGATGACCTGTCCGGCTGTTCTTGTGGAAACTGCCTTCCTCTCGAATCCGAACGAGCGTCAGCTGCTTGTATCGGATAAATGGCAGAGTGAGATCGCTGACCGTCTTTTCAATGCATTCAAGGAATATAAGACCATCTATGATGCTTCGGTTTCATATTCATCTGAAGCATATGTGCCGGCAGAAGATGAAATCAGTTCTTCCGGAAAACCTGATGAAACTCCGGCAGAAGAATATTTCGGCATACAGATAATGGGACTCGGACGCCTGCTTTCAACAGGTGATCCGGCATTGAAAGGACTTGACCCGCGTGCAGTGAAGTCGGAAGGTTCCAATATATATAAATATGTATATGGCACATTCTCTTCAAGTGCCGATGCTTCAGCCCAGCTTGCCTCCGTCAGGAATAAGTTCCCGGAAGCATTTGTAGTAAAGGTCAACGGAAATGAGGTGACCAGAGTAAAATGAGGTTTCGTTTATGAGTAAGGAATTGAAGATAGGCGTATTTGCCGTTACGATATTGATTGTTTCATATTTTCTGATCAATTATCTCAGGGGAGAGGACATTTTCAATAATGAGATAGAGCTGTCCTCAAGATATGAGAATGTGGAAGGCTTGCTTCCTTCTGCACCTGTATATATAAAGGGATATAAGGCAGGAAAGGTTTCGGAAGTGCTCTATGTGCCTGAGACAGGCGATTTCAAGGTGACCTGTTCGATCGACAAGGACTTTATGATTCCGACAGACTCCCGTATGACCATATACAGTGTTGACATCATGGGAGGCAGGGGTGTAAGGATCGATCTTGGACATTCTGATGAATCGGCAGAAGATGGCGGCATTCTTGAGCCTGCATTTGAAGCTGGCCTGATGGACGGACTTGCCGGGGGAGTCGGCCCTCTTATTGAAAAGGTATCTTCTACTCTTGACAGCCTTTCGGTAACTATCGGTGGAGTCAACCGTCTTCTTTCTGACGGGAATCAGGCAAGCATTACCCGTACTCTTGCACATCTCGAGAAAACCATGTCAAGCCTCGGTCATCTTGCGGGTAGTTTTGAAGGAAAGTCCGATGAACTTGAAGCTGTCATTGACAATATGGCTGTTCTTTCGGAAAGATTGAATTCCATTTCAGTCAAGGCGGACTCGACAATTGACGGAGTTGATGCCATAGTGACAACTTTGTCCGAGTCCGATCTTGCCGGGGTGGTTTCTTCTTTGAATTCACTTCTTGAAAGCATGAATGATCCGGAAGGAACAATAGGAAAACTTTTTGTTGATGATTCCGTTTATGATTCTGTCGATTCGCTCTTGAACGATGTGGACATCTTGATCCATAAAATACAGGAAAATCCCAAGAAATATTTAAGAATTTCTGTGTTCTAGGCATATAGGAATGTGAATAATCACAAAAATACCTATTTGTAATTATTCAAATTTATAAGTGTCTCGTTTTATTGGCGATTAAGATTTCTCTATCCTTGTAAATTATTGATAATTAATCTTTTAGAAATCTGATAAATCCAGAGGAAACAAATAACTTAAATGTAAAATAAAATTAAAATACAATAGATATTTTTATTTTTTATTACTTTTTTTTCATCATCTTTGTATTCCCGTTTGGGGATATGACCTGAAACTTAAGATTTATCCAGATTAATGACGATTGACAAGCACATATCAGTATGGAACAACTGTCTGAATTTCATTCAGCAGAATATCGATCCGAGACAGTTCAAGCTGTGGTTCGGACCGATAAAGCCGGTGTCATTGGTTGAGTCAACCCTGACAGTGGAGGTTCCTTCCGAGTTCTTCCGCGAATATGTGGAAGGTGCTTATCTGGATGTTCTCAAGGCGGCTCTCAAGAAAGAGCTCGGAGTAGCGGCCAAGCTTGTCTATGTTGTGACTCCGGTTCAGAAGCAGCAGGCTCTCGTTTATCCTGCTTCCCATGGAAACACTCCTGTTAACAAGACCATTTCAGTAGAGACATTTACGAGAGGCGGCAATCCGGGTCCTTTCGTATTCCCTGGAATCCAGAGAGTGCAGGTTAATCCTCAGCTCAATCCGGTCTATTGTTTCGAGAACCTTGTAGTGGGCGAGTGTAACAAGATGGGATTTACAGCTGGAGAGAGTATCTCGATGTCACCAGGCAAGACTCCATTCAATCCGCTCTTCCTATTCGGAGGTCCGGGATTGGGAAAGACTCATCTTGCACAGGCTATCGGTATCGAGATCAAGAAGAAGTATCCGGAACTTGTCGTTCTTTATGTTCCTGCGAACAGATTCAAGACCCAGTATATGGATGCTGTCAATGTAAGGAACAAGCTTACCGACTTCCTTGCATTCTATATGAAGATGGATGTCCTTATAATGGATGACATACAGGATCTTATGGGTCATAGTACTCAGAATGCATTCTTCAACATCTTCAATCACCTCCATCAGTCAGGAAAGCAGCTGATATTCACATCTGACCGTCCTCCTGTGGAACTTGAGAATTTCGAGGAAAGGCTTCTCTCGCGTCTCAAATGGGGTTTGTCTGTCGAACTTCAGGCTCCTGATTTTGCTACAAGGCATGAAATGCTCAAGGCCAGGGCGTTCCGTGAGGGTGTCAGACTCAGTGATGAGGTACTCCACTTCCTTGCAACAAGGATCAAGTCTAACTTCCGTGAACTTGAAGGCGCATTGATCTCATTGATCGCAAATGCGACACTTGCACATAAGGAGATCACAGTCGAACTTGCAGAAAAGATCACAGAGAAGATCGTAGGCGAGCAGCAGAATGATGTGACTATCGACAAGGTTCAGAAGATTGTCTGTGACTATTTCAACATCACAAGAGACGAACTTCTTTCCAAGACAAGAAAGCGCCAGATAGTTCAGGCAAGACAGATTGCGATGTATATGTCACGCACGCTGATCAATTGTTCGCTTTCAACAATCGGTGCGGAAATCGGAGGAAAGGATCATGCTACAGTACTCCACGCATGCACGACTGTCAATGACCTCATGAGTACAGACAAGACATTCAAGCAATATGTCACTGATATCGAGAAACTTCTCGTACCGGTAAGAAGATAAGAAAGTCCACTCCATTGTGAGTGGATTTTCTCATTTTATATGTTATCTTTGTAGAAACAAATACTGACCACATGAATTCTGAAACTGTACTTTCCTTCTTTAAGGAGATTACCGCGATTCCAAGAGAATCCGGACATGAAGAGCATATAATAGCTTATCTGCAGGATTTCGCTGCAAAGAACAATCTTGAGTGCAAGACTGACGAAGCTGGAAATGTCCTGATAACAAAAGAGGCTGCACCTGGTTATGAGAATGTGCCTACAATCGTCCTCCAGAGCCATTCCGATATGGTATGCGAGAAAAACGAGGGCATCGATCATGACTTTGCAAAGGATCCGATCAGATACATAATCGAGGACGGATGGATGATTGCTCCGGACACCACTTTAGGTGCGGACTGCGGAATCGGAGTTGCTGCTCAGATGGCGGTATTGGTAAGTGATATGCCATGTGGAAAGATCGAATGCCTCTTCACTACAGCTGAAGAGACCGGTCTTGACGGAGCAATGGCCCTTCAGCCAGGATTCATTACCGGCAAGGTGCTTCTCAATCTCGATTCTGAGGATGAGGGTGAGATTTTCGTCGGTTGTGCCGGCGGTCTTGATACGACAGCTGAATTCCATTATAAGAACGAGCCTGTCCAGGAAGATTTCGAACTTCAGGAAGTGTTCGTGAAGGATGCTATGGGAGGACATAGCGGTGATGACATCAACAAGGGTCGTGCAAATGCAGTACAGCTTCTCGGTCGTTTCCTTTACAGCATCCTTGACCTCGACTGGCAGCTTGTATCGATCAATGGAGGAAACAAGAGAAACGCCATCGCGCGTGAAGCAAAGGCAGTTATTGCAGCAGAACCTGATACGTTGGATATCATAAATGAGCGTCTTGAGGCCTATGCAGAGGATGTCGCTGAGGAATATGGAGCGATTGAAAAAGATCTGAATCTCGGATATGCTGATTACGAGGGGGATGCAGCAGAGGCTATCGATGAGATGACTGCATGGAATCTCGTGACTGCGCTTTGTGCTTCTCCACATGGTGTCCTTGCGATGAGTCAGGAGATAGAGAATTTCGTTGAGACATCTACAAACCTCGCATCAGTCAAGATGACCGAGCCAGGTGTCATCCGTATCGGTTCAAGTCAGAGAAGCTGTGTTACAGCTGCTCGTCGTTCAGCTGCTGCAAAGATGGAGGCATGTTTCGTACTTGCAGGAGCTATCGTGAAGCATGAAGGAGAATATCCGGGATGGGCACCTGCAGCTGAATCTCCGATCAGAGACGCTTGCGTTGCATCATATAAGAAGCTTTTCGGTGTCGAGCCTAAGGTGAAGGCCATACATGCCGGTCTTGAATGCGGACTTTTCACTGAAAAATTCCCTGGACTTGACATGGTTTCCTTCGGTCCTACTCTCCGCGGTGTCCATGCTCCGGGCGAAAGACTCGAACTTGCTTCACTTGACAAGTTCGTAGCACTTCTTGTAGATGTTATTCAAAACTATAAATAGTTAACAGCTTTGTTATATTGATTGATAATCAACTGATATGATACAGATAGCACCTTCAATGCTTGCAGCCGATTTCCTCCATCTTGAGAAGGATATCGAGACTGTAAACAGATATGCCGACATATTCCATCTTGACGTCATGGATGGAGCATTTGTGCCTAATATATCATTCGGATTCCCTGTAATAGAGGCGATTGCCAGCAAGGCTGAAAAGCCTATGGATGTTCATCTGATGATTATTGAGCCGGAGAAATACGTTGACAGGTTTGCCGCTCTTGGAGCCGAAATGATTTCCTTTCATCTCAATGCCGCCAAAGACCCGGAAGCTCTTCTGAAACACATCCGTTCATTAGGCGTGAAGGCAGGTCTTGTAATTAACCCGGATATTCCCGTAGAAGACTTGTTCCCGTATCTGAAAGATGCTGATTATGTGCTTCTCATGTCTGTCTTTGCCGGTTTCGGCGGTCAGAAGTTCATTGAGGCAACATATGATAGGATCCGTAGTTTGAAGGCCGAGATCATCAGGCAAGGTCTTGATATAAAGATCGAGGTCGATGGCGGAGTGTCGGCATCAAATGCTGCCGCACTTGCCGAGGCTGGCGCTGAAATATTTGTAGCGGGTAGTGCGGTATTCAAATCTGATGATCCTGCTGCAGTCATCGCAGCCATGAGAGGCTGAAACCGAGTATAAAACGAACTTGATGAAAAACTTTCTTCCCTTTATTTATCTGATTATGCTGCTGGTATCTTCCTGCAGCAAAGATGATGTTGATCTGTACGATCAGTTCTATCAGCTTGGAGTAGAGTCACTTGAAGCCGGTGATCAGGAGAAGGCCATTGAGGCTTTCATCAGTGCCGGTGAATATCGTATGTCGGAAGAGGACAAATCCGCAATGTTCTTCATGTATTCTGCATTCGTGTTCATCATCATATCGGTTTTCTATTCTTTGAGAGAAACTCAGAAGAAGCTTGTTTCAAGCACTCAGGAAAAGGTTCTTCTCCAGATAGAAAAGGAAAGGGTAGAGAAACTGTATGCTGATGCGATCATTGAAAGGGATGCCTTGAGCAAGATGGCCGAATCCATGGCGCCGGATCAGGAACTGAAAGGGGTCATAAAGCAGAGGCTGGCACTTCTGAATAAGGTGATCGCTTCATATATTACGGATTCTTCTGCAGCCAACAAGGAAGCCAATGCCCAGATAGAGATGCTGGTATCAAACAGAGAAGCTTTCCTCGAATCTACCCGCAAGTCATTTGAAGCCGGTCATCCGAGATTCATGGCATATCTGCGTTCATGCGGTCTTTCTGACTGGGAAGTAAACTACTGCTGCCTCTATCTTGTCGGATTGAACGGAAAGGAAATAGGTGAGTATATAAATCTGAAAAGACATTATACATATGGCAGTGTCATCCGTCAGAAGCTCGGCCTTGGCGAACATGACAGGAATCTGGCGAATCACCTCAAGAATCTGCTGGAAAATCCTCCAGCGTCAAACTCTTGAATGAACACGTCAAACGTTCGAGTTTAACGGTCCTTGATTACCAATGAGTTATGACTGAATTTTGTTTCGCGTCAAATCGTCTGCGTTAAACTGTTTCGCGCTATCTTTGCATTAACGAAACCCCTAAAGACGAACGATTATGATACTTGCAATCCTTGGCGCCACAGCCGGCGCAACAATTACAGTCATTCTCCTCAAATAATCAATTGCCGTATTATGAACGAACTGCCCATTATTGAAGGATATGTCAGGTTAAGTCTGAGATCATGTCTGATCCTGGCAGCAATAATCGCCTTCAATACCATTTATTTTGTTTTTACAGGACATTTGTCTGTATTCCTCTTGTTTCTGATTATTCTGAATGTCTTTTCAGGCTTCATAGTAATCTGTAACAAGAGAAAAGGAAAGCCAGTTGTCCGGATATTTGAGGACAGGCTTGAAACAAAGCTTGCATTGCAGAAGGAGTATAGGAAATCTTATTTCAATGATATCTCTAAAGCAGAAATGCAATATGTCTTTCCTAATCATGAGATAGTCTTGCTTGAATTCAAGGATGGAACCAAGGCTGTCAAGATAAACATGAGCGATCTTGATGTACCGATAGATGTTTTATATAAGAATATTGTGGAACGGATAAATTGATGAATATGAAGAATTATAAGGTAAAAGCTGTTGCCTACTCTTTGGGGCTTGCTGTTTTTTTGACTCTTTTCTGTCTGATGTTGAACAGACATGAAAACGATTTCATGAGTCTTATCCTATTGTTTGCTCTGGCTTTTGTCGTATCCATGATAATGTTGTGGAATAACAAGCCGCTGATCCATACTTTTTTGAAAGGTCACGATGATTGGCTGACGCCTGCAGACCGGTTGATATGTGGCATATTGATCATTATCACTTATCTCTCGGCAAGATATGTATGGTCCAATTATCAGGAAGACAGATCTGTCAATATCATTGCCATTATATTGGGCTTATGTGCAGCATTCGGTTATAGGACTACGTATCTGAATCATGCTCCGGACGATATCGAGCAATATGAAGAAGACCGTAAACGTGATGCTGAAGTGAATTCATATGTGACTGTAGCAGAGTGCAAGGACGTGGAATCTGCACGTATCATAAAGAGTCTTCTTGAATCAAATGGTATCGAAGCCTCTACATACGGTGAAAGTTCTCCTGAATTCCTTGGAAATGTTCCTGTACGTGTCATTGTCAGGAGAAAAGATCAGGAAGCCGCTGAACGGATTATTAACGAATGATATTATGACTATGAAGACCTTGAATGTACTGAGAACGTTTTTTGCGATTGTGTCGCTGCTGTTCATGTTGTTGTATTTCTTTCCTGTCATGAAGGGAGGTTATGACTGGATGATGATTGCTGTTCTGATTCTTTTCGTGGTCCTGATTCCAGCTGCTCTGATTTCAAACATCAGGATGGATAAGTTTCCGCATATACTTCCGTCAAAAGGCGCTTTGAAATTCAACATATATTTCTCTATCTTCTTGGGTATTGCTTCGGCAGTTTGCGTTGTTGTCAGGATAATCAACGGCCTTTCACCATGGATGTATGTCGCTGCAGTTTTCGCATTTGCATCAGTGGCTGTGAATAATATAATCCACTTAAAGGTCAAGGTACAGGCTGATGAGGATAAAGCTTAGACACATAATTCTCCTTTTCCTCCTTGCCTTTGTACTGGCTGCAAGGCTATCTGAGCAGATAGGTGAGTGGTACTCTACTGTATTGTACCCGCTTACCTCGTCTGCTCTTTCATGGCTTGTGTCATGGATTCCTTTTTCTTTGGAAGAACTGGTGGTAGTTGTTGCTGTTGTTCTTCTGATCTTAATAATTGTCTCAGGTCATGTAAGGCGAGAAAGCTTAAAGAATATCTGTTTCCGTTCATTGGAGCTGGTATTATGGGTTTATGTATGGTTCTATATAGGCTGGGGCTGTAATTATTATAGAGAAAGCATATATTCCCGTTGTGACGTTGAACGGCAAGAATATGATGATGCTGTTTTCCGGGAGTTTCTGTCGGATTATTCAAATGATTTGAATTGTGTTTTCGAGGTTCTACCCGATGATTCACTTGTGATTGATCAATCAAAGCTGGAGACTGACGTGAAGTCTGGCTTTAGTGCTGTTTCCAAATCATACGGTCTTGCTTCTCCACGCAGATGGCAACACCCTAAACTTCTGTTGTTTAATGATTTGTATTCCTCTGTCGGTGTTCTGGGCTTTGTCGGCCCGTTTTTCTGCGAAACCCAGATGAATGCTGACCTCCTTCCTGATCAGCTTCCGTTCGTATATGCTCATGAGTATTCGCATCTTCTGGGAGTCAGCAGTGAGGATGAGGCTAATTTCTGGGGATATGTTATCTGCACCGGTTCCGATATTCCGCAAGTCAGGTATAGCGGATACTATTCGATCCTACCATATGTTCTGGTCAATGCTTCACGTGTTCTCTCCGAAGAGGAATATCGCTCGTTTGTTTCTTCTGTCAATCCAGAGATTATCGCCCAGTACAACTCTCAGAGAGAATACTGGAATGATAAATACAGCAAGACACTCGGTCGCATTCAGTCGGCTGCATACAATGCATTTCTGAAAGGAAACAAGGTTTCTTCCGGTACTGCCAGCTATCTGGAGGTCATTGACATGATCATTTCATTTGGCGTTTCACTCAAGTGATTGAATATTATGTAATTATCTCTTCGTTGATGGGATAGATTACCAGCAATGAACACTTGTCTTATTGTGCATCAGCACTTTGCGTAATAAACAGAGATGTAAATCCTATACATCAGTGGATGAACCCGAGGACGCATTCTAGTGAATATCTCTTTGCAGATCATCACTGGAACCATTATTAAGGTAAAGCATTATGCTATTTCTAATGGTTCTGGTGATCTTTATAGTTGAAAAGTTCACTAGAAAAAAGAATTAATATGATGTGTTGAAAAACTATCTTATATTTGTGAATCAAGCATTTGGGGAGAATGTGTTGAATGGATTTCTGCCACCTCGTTTTTAAGACGGCAGGATGTGTAGTTGAAGTAGAGAATGAAAGAAAATATGCTATGAAAAAGGTTTTCCATCTTTGTCATTCTTCTAAGGAAGAAGTTCTGTTCCGTAGTCACGATGATTACATCTGGGGATTCAATTGTTATGCATTAGCACTATACAAGACAGATTCTTGTTCATTAGCTGATGCTCATATGTCAAATCATAGACATTATATAACACAAACAGGAGCTCCAGAAAGAATGATGCGGATTAATCGTCTGGCATATACCAGACATATGAATACAAAGTATCATAGAAAAGGTCCCTTAGGAGAGAGGGAGTACTTTTGTGTTGAAATAGATGGGCTATACCATTTGCTGGCTGCAATTTCATATACACTTCGTAATCCTTTGCACCATGGAGTTTCACCGACTCCATTTGCGTATCACTATAGCTCTGCTAATCTCATATTTCAGTCGCAACTTGGTAAATTCCCTGATTCTGAGCTGCTTGACAAAAGATATCAGCATAACCATGTTGGTAGAAATGTCTTGTTGCCGGACAATTTCGAAATGGACGGATCCGGTCTGATCTTAAGAAAGAATGTAACTGCAGTCCAGCAAGTCGAATTGCTTTATGCTAGTCCTAAGAGTTTCTTGTATTATATGAACAGGCCTTCTGATGACAAATGGATTGAAGAGCAGAAAAGTGACAATATCCAGCTGCAGCCGATTACTATGGAATTGATTGAACAAGGAGTGTCACTGACATCTCCGAAGCAAATGTTGATCAATGAGAAAGGACGCAACGATTACAATAGAATATCCGATCTGAAATTATGTGAAGAAATTGACCGTATAATTGTAAACCAGTATAAGGCTCAGTCGGTTTATTGCCTGCCTTACTCACAGAAACAGGAACTTTATCAGATTGTAAAGGAATTATATCATGTCGGTGATGCCCAAGCCAGAAGATGCCTTGCAATGAATTACTGATTTGAATAATGGTTGATGTTCTAGTGAATGCTAAAGTGTTTCTGTTCACCAGAACTATCTTTATATCTGTATATGGAACATAAAATAGATGTTATAGTGAATTGTTGCATAAGAATATTCACTAAAACAACTATTTAAATGTTAAATGTCAATCAATTAATAATTAATCAGGTCAGGTAATCAGGTAATAATCAGCAACAGGAGAATGAGTCATAGGACATATCCTATCTCTTTGAAGCCGAAATCACGTATCTGGCCTGTAGAAAGATCTTCCACCAGAAGATTGCCGATGTCTGACAGGCCACGAATGATTCCGTGGAATCTGCGAGGTCTGACTTCTGCGGCAGACGTTCCGTCAAAGTCAGTACAGATGTTCATAGGGGCGTCAAGATGTCCGGACGGCAGGGAAGTATAATCTATGAATTCTGCCGGGAGGTCGAGCCTCCAAAGATTGCTCAAGTACAGTTGGCGGAGAGGGGAGAGTTCGCTTTTAACAGCCAGATACCGGTCGTGGTACGATGTGAAGATATCCATGAATTCTTCGAGGCATGTCCTTATGTCGAAAGATTCTTCGCTTCGTTCAGAATGACACTGGGAGGTATAATAATGATATTGTGAGATGATAGACTTACATTCGGGAGAAACGGAATGAGAGCCTGATGTCGGGCTGCAAAGCACCATCGAGGTCGGATTAGGCAGGTTAACATCAAAGTTTCTTTGATTGATATTCAGACCGATACCTATTACGCTTGAAGAAATCTGCTTCCCACGTAAGGAATTCTCTATAAGTATGCCGCATATCTTTCTCGAGCCGACATAGATGTCATTCGTCCATTTGATCCGAGCCTGGATTCCATGGACGCGGAGGAAATCGATGACGGAAAGTGCAGCGATTTCGTTAAGTGCAAATTGATCACGCGCGTCAAGCACCCCAAGCCCTGAATCATCAGGAGAACGTTTCAGGACGATGCTGAACAAGAGATTTTCCCCGGCATTGCTTGTCCATGTGTTTCCCCTCTGTCCGCGACCTGCTGTCTGCTCCAATGCTGACAGGACTGACAAATTGTCAATGTCAGAAATACGTCTTCTGGCCTCTTCATTGGTAGAATCGACAGACTCAAGCCATATAATGTCATGCTTCTTTGTCATGGTGCGGATTTTGATTATCTTTGCACGGAATTTTCACAAAAATAATAATTATTTCAATACATGGAAAACAAGGAACTCAAGGTCATTGCTGATGCGATGCTGGAAAAGAAAGGACAGGATGTGGTATCACTTGACCTCAGATCTATAGGAACGGCAATTTCCGATCATTTCATAGTTTGTAGCGCAGATTCAACTCCAGCGGTGGTAGCTATTGCAGACAATATCGAAGAAAGAATGATTGAAAAATGCAAGAGGAAGGTAGCTCGCTCTCAGGGAAAGGAGAATGCTTTCTGGGTCATTCTTGATTATGGTGATATCGTAGTGCATGTCTTCCAGACTCCATACAGGGTGTTCTACAGACTTGAGGAGCTTTGGGCAGATGCGGAAAAGACTGTCTATGAGGACTAACTTAACACATTGATATGGCAGAAAACTCTAAGACCCCACGCGGGAACAAACCCGTCAAGATAAGATTCGGCATTTCCTGGCTGTACATTATTCTTCTGATCGGAATCGGATACATGTTCTTCAACCAGGGAGCCGGTGCAAACCCTCAGAAGGAGGAATGGGCTGAAGTCAAACAGCAGTGGCTTGACGGAGATATAAAGGAAATCACATTCATAAGGAATGAATATGAAGGTCGTGTGACCATCAAGCCGGACAGGATCGAAAAATATTCAGACAAGTTCGGAGGTATCATTCCAAAGAAATCACCACATTTCATATTCCTCGTTTCCGGAAGCTTCAATGCAGAGGAAATGTTCGGGGAACTTAATGAGCAGATGCCTGCAGACGAACAGGTAAAGGTAGTCATTGAGAATCATGAAAGCTTATGGGGAATGCTTGAATGGCTTATATTCCCATTGCTTCTTCTGTTCATGTGGTTCTTCATGTTCAGAGGAATGAGCAAGAACATGGGAGGAGGCGCAGGTGGTCCTGGCGGAATCTTCAATGTAGGCAAGTCAACTGGTAAACTTGCAGAGAAGGACAGTATCAAGGTGACATTCAAGGATGTAGCCGGACTGTATGGTGCAAAAGACGAGGTCATGGAGATTGTGGATTTCCTCAAGAATCCTCAGAAATATACAGCACTTGGTGGAAAGATTCCGAAGGGAGCTCTCCTTGTTGGCCCTCCGGGTACTGGTAAGACCCTGCTTGCGAAAGCGGTTGCAGGAGAGGCGAATGTGCCGTTCTTCTCTATTTCCGGTTCTGATTTCGTGGAAATGTTTGTCGGAGTCGGTGCTTCACGAGTACGTGATCTCTTCCGTCAGGCAAAGGAAAAAGCCCCTTGCATCGTTTTCATTGACGAGATTGACGCAGTGGGTCGTGCAAGAAGCAAGAATGCAGGCTTCTCTTCAAATGATGAAAGGGAAAACACTCTGAACCAGCTTCTTACAGAAATGGACGGATTCGGCTCTAATTCAGGAGTCATAATCCTTGCAGCCACTAACCGTGCAGATATTCTTGACAAGGCTCTCATGCGTGCCGGTCGTTTTGACAGACAGATTCATGTTGATCTTCCTGATCTTAAGGAGAGGGAGGAAATATTCAATGTTCACCTTAGAGGACTGAAGCTTTCTGAGGACTTCGATCTTGAATTCCTTGCCAAGCATACTCCTGGATTCTCAGGTGCAGATATCGCTAATGTATGTAACGAGGCTGCCCTGACTGCTGCCCGTAAGAACAAGAATGCGATCGAGAAACAGGATTTCCTTGATGCTGTTGACAGAATCGTCGGCGGACTCGAAAGAAAGTCGAAGATCATCACTCCGGAGGAAAAGAAGTCGATAGCCCATCATGAAGCAGGACACGCGACAGTAAGCTGGCTTCTTCCTAATGCCAATCCGTTGTTCAAGGTTACTATCGTACCTCGCGGACAGGCTCTTGGTGCAGCATGGTATCTTCCTGAGGAGCGTCAGCTCGTGACCAAGGAGCAGATGATTGACGAGATGTGTTCTCTTCTTGGAGGACGCGTTGCTGAGGAGATAATCAGCGGCCAGCCTTCTACAGGAGCCCTCAATGATCTCGAAAGACTCACGAAGATGGCATATGGCATGGTTACGTATTATGGAATGAGTGAGAAGATCGGCACATTGTCGTTCTATGACTCTACCGGATCCCGTGGCTATGATCTCACAAAACCATATAGTGAGAAGACCGCAGAACTCATTGACAAGGAGGTCAAGGAACTTGTGGAAATGATTCACGACAGGACTGAGAGCATTCTCAGAGAGAATTATGACGGTTTTACTGAATTAGCTTCGCTTTTATTGGAGAAAGAAGTTATCTTTGCAGATGATCTTGAAAGGATATTCGGACCAAGAGCCGGTGCAAAGCCAGGTGAAGAGATTCCGAAGGATCCTGAAGAGACTGCAGCTGAATAACCCTATGAACAATTTTATAAAAAGAACTATATCCGGTATTGGTTTCGTGGCGATAATGCTCGCTGCGCTCCTTACCAACAAATACATATTCGGAACAGTCATGCTTCTTTCACTCATCATCATGATGCGTGAATTCCTGAGGATGACATGTGGAAAGAATTACTGGTTCTCGCAGATCCTTTCGATTCTTGCGGGAGCCACTCTTTTTACATTGATATTCCTTTTCAAAGGCTTCAACTTTCCTGGAAGGCTTGTGATCCTTGCATTTGTCCCGGTATTCGTACTCATGATCAATTCATTGTATGTCAAGGACAAGACTCGTTTTGACAAGTTTTCCAATCTGTACGCAGTTCTGATTTATATTGCGGTTCCATGGTCTCTTCTCAACTTCGCCGTATTCAACAGTACCGGAGAATTCAACGGAGTCCTTCTTCTCTGTTTCTTTGCCATCATCTGGGGAACTGATGTAGGAGCATATATGTTCGGTATAACATTGGGCCAGAAATACGGAAAGAAGCTCTTCCCGTCGATTTCACCAAAGAAGTCATGGATCGGATTCTGGGGAGGCATCTTCATGGCAGTCGCCGTAGCTGTCATTCTCCATTATCTCGGAATCTTCTGCTTCGATCTGATACACTGCATATCGATCGCACTTCTTCTCTCTGTTACAGGTGTATATGGAGACCTGATAGAGTCACAGTGGAAACGTCATTATGATGTAAAGGATTCCGGAAGCATAATTCCTGGTCATGGAGGTCTTCTTGACAGATTCGACAGTGCCTTGATAGCAATTCCTATCGGAATCATTTATCTGGTAGTTATGAATGTGTTATAAGACTCATGTATTTTTGTCTTATTGCCTTTTTTTGACTACTTTTGCACCCGTTATGATCATACAGAAGGACTGTTATAGAACGATATTGCTGATTTGGCTTATATGTGCACCATTGACATATGTCATGATGCGTTTTATTCCATATCCGGTATTGTCTTATCCACTAAGTACCATTCCTGTCGCTTTGATGGGATTCTCGCTTTTCTTCTTCCGCGTTCCTAAGAGAAATACTGTTCCTGGTGACAATGTCGTGACATCCGTTGCTGACGGAAAGGTTGTTGTCATCGACAAGGTATATGAACCTGAATACGTTAAAGGGGAGTGCCTGCAGGTATCCGTTTATATGGACTTTTTCAATGTACATGTGAACTTCTGGCCTGTCAGCGGAGAAGTCACCTATTACAAGTATCATCCCGGACAGTACCTTCTTGCATACCTTCCGAAGGCATCCGAGCTCAACGAACATTCATCGGTAGCGATAAGAAGCAGCTATGGAGATGTGTTCTTCAAGCAGCTTGCAGGAACCTTCGCAAGAAGAATAGTCACATATGCTGTTCCTGGCGAAAAACAGAATAAAGGTGATCAATGCGGTGTGATCAAATTCGGATCACGTATAGATATGTATCTGCCTTTGGATACGGATATAAAGGTTCAGCTTGGCGATTATGTAAAGGCATGTGAAACAGTAATCGCAGAACTTCGTAAATAGAATATGGAAGAACAGTTAATATATATAATCATGTTCGTCTCAATAGCGTTGTCGGCCTTGTGCTCCACGCTTGAGGCGACTCTGCTTTCTACCCCTTTGTCATACATCACAGGTCTCGAAGAACAGGGAGTAAAAGGTGCACATAGACTGAAAATGCTCAAACAGAACTCAGACCGTCCTATTTCCGCCATTCTCTGTCTCAATACTATAGCTAATACGGTCGGAGCATCCATAGTCGGCTCACTTGTATATGAAGTATATGGTGATGCATTGGTCGGCATATTCTCGACAATCTTCACATTGGCAATCCTCATTTTCTCGGAAATCATTCCTAAGACTATCGGTACAAGCTACTGGAGGTCACTTGCCTTGCCGGCATCTGTCATCATCAATGGAATGATATTCATCGCTTTCCCTCTTGTCTGGATACTGGAACGTCTTCAGAGGCTGATATCTTCACGCTCAAACCAGATAAGTGTCAGCAGGGAAGATATCTCAGCAATGGTCAGCGTGGCTACAGAAGAGGAAGTCATCGAGAAGGATGAAAAGAAGATGATCCAGAATCTCCTCAAGCTGGATGAAGTGACTGCTCATGAAATCATGACTCCAAGCGTTGTGGTTGAAATGGTACCGGGAAGTATGACTATCAAGGAGTTCTACGACAGTGAAAACACCCATTCCAGAATCCTCATATATGACGAGGAAACTGATGAATATGTTGTGGGATATGTATTGCGTCAGGAAGTCCTTGAAAAGATGGCGGAAGACAAGTTTGACAGTCCTCTCAATGACATCATACGTCCTATCCTGACATTTGGAGAAGATGACAGTGTGGCCGACATCTGGGAGAAGCTTCTCGAGAAGAAGGAGCATATATCAGCCATCCTTGATGAATATGGTTCTCTCCGCGGTATCGTGACCATGGAAGATGTCATTGAAACCATGCTCGGACAGGAGATCGTTGATGAAAAGGATGAGGTCGTAGATATGCAGGAATATGCAAAAGACCTCTGGGAGGAAGCTCAGAAGGATATCATAATAAAAGCTGAAGATTAATCTGACATGAACCCCGAAAGTTAGACAAAAAACTTTCGGGGTTTTGTTATGTATAAAAAGAGAAAGAAACATGGCTATGCAGAACGATTGAAGTATATGCATATGCTTGAGAATGGATATACCATTGCATACATTAACCGTAA
>JAFSBV010000056.1 GCA_017437125.1 Bacteroidales bacterium
GCAACTGAGGCTTCGCCTCGGGAATGTAAACCGGTTTCCATTCCTCTCGACTTGCACTCAGGTTCAAATTCAATGTTGTCCATCAGTGTTTTTCTTTTGTTCTACCCTTTAGACACCAAATTTACCGATTCCTTTCAGAAATAGCGAAAGATTTTGACGCATATAAAGAAAGATGCCCTGCAATTCTCATCGCAGGACACCTATAACCTAAAACTTAACCTATGAAAAAACTATTCAGGATTGGTAAAGACAAATCCTATACCAATGAGCTCAATTAGAATGAAAAGCTCAGATTTAGAGCTGTAGCGGTTTCTGTGCTGAGGAAGCCGTACCGGCCGTCGAAGGCGAAATCAATTTCCAATCCTACGCGGAATCGCCATATCTGCAATCCTAATCTTGGACCGATTGTGCCGAATATGTCTGTATCATTGGTGCCGTTTGTCCTTTGTGTGAAGAGTGCTCCTCCGCCGAATCCGGCTCCGATGTATGGTCTGACTAGTTTTCCGGGGCGTCCGTTGTAGTCTGCAACTGCCTTCAGACCGATCTGATTATAAGTGAGTCCCCATGTCGGGAAATCCTCGCCGGTAAATGCAGAATGTCCCTTGCCATGCTTGAAAAGTGCCTGCGCACCGAAGTCAATCCTGTCGGTGTAATCGTATCTGTATTCAAAGAGAAATCCAGGACTGATGTTTCTGCTTGGCCCCCCTACAGCTCCAAGAACACCATAAGCGTTAATCCCGATACCTACATCATAATTGTGCTTGTCCTTATCCTGTGCTGATAAGAGCAGGGAAGAGCCTAACGATATAGCTAAAATAAAAGTGATGATTCGTTTCATATGTGCTAATTTATCTGACAATAATTATCGGATTGGAACATTCCACACCGTCCAGCTTGAATACCTGCTTCGCGTCTGCCTTTACCCTGTTCAACTTACGGCTATAGGTGATGACATTTACTTTCCCATCGGGCCACTGTATCATCATATCTTCTTCATCGTAATCAGCGCCTCCTTCAAATTCTCCAAACGCCAGATAATAGTAGTCCGACCCTTTTTCAAGTCTGAATCCTCTATATTCTGAGGGGAGAGCTCTGGTAACTGGACTAATACCTGTTTCATCCAGATCAACGGTGATACCTCTGAAATGAATTTTTGTCCCTATCAGCCACGAATTGTCGTTGGCAGGGTCAAGAAGGTCTTTACCCTGGGCATCCTGTACTCTTACCTGAAATGTGACCGGAACCCAGTCAATGATTTTTGCGCATGAACAAAGGCAGATAACCGCTGCCATAATAGTTAAGATTCGTTTCATTATTAGTTGAATTATTAAAATGATAATATCAAATTTTTACTCCTGAGAAATGCTGAATGTCGTGAAGGCGTTACCGGACTGCATCTGTATGATTGTATGACGTGCTTCGCCATCGTTGGGCTCCACAGTAACAATGACTGCGTTGCTCTTGCACTTGTCAGGAACTGTAAGATGATACCAGCCGCCATCAAGAGTGTCTTGTGCACCATTTTCACCTTCAGAAGATGTGGCATGAATGAAGTCAGAATAATTCTGTTGATCACCTATTTCATTCACACTCGTATATCCTCCGACAATCCACCATAAGGTATAATTCAGGACAGAGACTGTGTTCTGCCCACCTTCAGACGGAAAGTTGACGTGGGTCTTATCAAGCTCCATCGGATCCCAAGCACCGTCTACGCAAAGCACGTGTTCACAAGATATGAAAGCTGATACAGCAGTAATAAGTATTATAATGTGTGATAATCGTTTCATGTGATGTTATGTTGTGATATTTCTACTCAATCTTCATTGCTTCTATCGTGATGACCCTTTCTTCGTCTCCTTCGCGCCATTTCAGAATACGTTTGTCTGAAACTATCTCGGAAACATATACAATCTCTACATCGCCTGAATGTTCCCTGAGGCTGAAAGCTTTGGTGTCGTCATACACGGATGAATAATATGTCTTTGAGTTCATGCTCAGAAGACCGGAATACGCTCTCCTTACTGTACATCTTGACTTGTCATCAGAAAATTCGAGGACTATACCGGCAGTGACAGTAGTATATTCACCAGTGTCATTGTTCTGCACTTTAGTTTCGTATTCGCCATACCAGGTTCTTGGTAACCAATCATGTTTCTGTGCGTTATCCTTTTCGCATGAACAGAGACAGATAATCGTTGCCAGAATTGTTAAGATTCGTTTCATTCTACTTCCGTTTAAAGTGTTTATAATCACTGCCGTTTGAGCCAGGTGTATAAGTCGTGCCGACCTTCTGCCAGGACATCTCCTTGTCATCAAGTTCAGTGATGGTGTAACTTGGACTGTCAGCGCTGTCTGTAGCAGCTGTATTCAGAGTAATCACATTCCCGTCAAGGGTATATTCATGTGTCTTTGTAACCTCACTGCCAGACAATGCATCATACGCATATACCTGATATGTTCCGTCTGCCTTGAATGTATATTCCACAGTTCCGTCCATGATGAAGTCGGGATCATCATAGCATTCATTCCAAGTACCGACGATCAAAGATGTGTCTACAGGCTTTTCACAAGCGGCAAGGCAGGCAATCGCTGCCGTAATGATTGAGATCCGTTTCATATTCATTATACCTCTTAGAATTCAACACCAAACTTTATACGCACCTGAGGGAAATAACGCATTCGGTATGCGTCTGTCGTACGGTCAATCTCGCCGTCAAAGGCATATGATATGCCCACGTTCGCCCTTTTTGATCCGCAGTTGAAGCGGACACCCACTGATGGCTCAGCAAAGAAGCCCCTGTAATGATAGCTGCCTGAACCAAATTTGCCATCTGTCTTTATGATCTCTTCCTGCATTTGTTCCGGAGTCAAGGCATCTTTGAACGGATAATTGTATTTGCCGCCGTTAAGCTGTATATTGTATCCGATATTCAGTGCAATATATGGAGTGACGGCGCGCTTGAGGATATCGGCATTGAGATGCAGGTATATCGGAGCGGTGATCTGCTCATGGTCGAAATAATAATTCAGACCAGCGCCGATACCCATCGCCAAATGAGGAGAGAATCGGTAACCGTTCACATAGGATGCTCCGAGCATAAAGTCGTATGGTGACTGAGTCGATCCGGGCATCCATTTGTGGATGTATCCTCCTGAGACATCCAGATGCCCGTAATATCCTTTTTCAACGGTAGAATCCTTTGACTGTGCACTCACCTCATGGAAGAAGACGCACATTGTCAGTAAGATAAGGGAAATTGTTAAGTTCGTTTTCATAATGCTGTGTTTGGATTGTTCTGGAATTATAACGCACCGTCACTGAAATTACTTCCGTCAGGAGAGGAAAATTTTTCACATTATAATAAATCAGTATCTTCGCGGAAGTATTTTATACAATACTGCGTTATTAATTCAGAGAAACCAATTGGCAGATACTATTCACATAGAGGATAATGAACTGGCAAGACTGTGCGCCCGAGGGGACGAAAAGGCCAGGAACGAGCTGTATACAAGGTATGCGGCATACCTCTATGCGCTCTGTATCAGATATGTGGGCGACAGGGAATTCGCCCGTGACTTGATGCATGATGCGATGATCAAGATCTTTGACACGGTGGGAAAATATAAACCGACAGGCTCTTTGAAGTCCTGGTGTGCGAGGGTCACGGTCAATCTAGTGATAGATCATTTGAGAAAGTCGAGGAAATTAGAGACGGTAAGCATCGACCAGACTCAGGAGAAGATCCCCGAACCGCAGAACGAGGAGGTTGCGAAGATTCCGAAAGCGGAGCTGATGCGGATGGTAGGGGAGTTGCCGGAAACGAAAAGAGTCATATTCAATCTCTTCTGCGTGGAAGGATATTCGCATAAGGACATTGCAGAAATGCTGAATATAAAGGAGAAGACATCATCCTCGCTGCTGTTCAAGGCGCGAGCTCAGTTAGCGGAAAATGTCAAGGATTATATAATGAAAAACGGATTATGATGGAAGACTGGACAGATATCATTGGTGAGGAACTCGAGAGTATCGAGGAGCCCCTTCCTGCTGATGACTGGAGCGTCCTTCAGCGGAAATATGCAGCCTCGAGGAAAAAGAAGAGGGCTGCCTTGTTTGCGTGGGCCGGAGGCATCACGTCGGTTGCTGCTGCCATCGCTCTCGTACTTCTGCTTATCCGTCCGGCTGACGTGCCTTCCAATGATGATCTTGTCGCTGAACAGCATCCTCCTATAGAAGAAGTTGTACCTACAGATACAGTTTCCATAGATGCTTCATCAGACACTTCTGATACTGTCACCCCAAAGAAGAAAAGACAGATTCCAGCATCTGTAAATGTCGTGAAGTCTTCAGACGATATCCTGATTGCTCAGGACAATGCTGAAGAACAGGTTCCTGAAGAAGAGGAAATCTTTGAAGTAGTAAAGGATACCGTCTCGATTACGGAGAGACTGCTTGCTGATGCCGGAAATACAAATGATAAAAAGGAAGTGACCAAGGATAATCAGACGGATTATTGGGGATTAGACGACTTTCCTGATGATGAGCCGAAACGCAAGAGAATCAAGGTTTCTGTCGGCCTGTCCGGATCTGCTTCGGCCAGTCCTATAATCAAGATGTATGATGTGAATCTTGAACCACCACAAGGAGATATGACAGGCCCTGGTCAGAAGGATTCTACTGAGGTCGAGACTCCTGAACCTGCACGCGCGTTGATGAGAAGCAAATCCTCATATACGGAAAAATACCGTCATGAGATCCCTAAGTCGTTCGGAGTAAGCGCAAGATTGCACCTCACTGACAGACTGTCGATAAATACGGGACTCAACTACACAAGGTACGCATCAGACAGAACCAGAATCTTCTCTGACTATACCTATCAGAATGACAGACAGTATGTCCACTATCTCGGCATACCTGTCAGACTTGACTGGATAATCGTAAACAGGAAGCATTTCAACTTCTATCTCGGAGCCGGCATACAGGCTGACAAGTGCATCTATGCCACTGTAGGAGGAGAAAGACTTCATGAAAAGGAAGTACTGTTCGGTCTTAATGGAGCGATGGGTCTCCAGTTCAATATAGTTCCGATGGTAGGTCTATATTTCGAGCCTGACATCTCATACAGCCTCAATGAAGGCTCGATACAGACTTACCGCTCACGGGAACCGTTCGTGGTGACAGTAAGAGGTGGCCTCAGATTCAATTTCTAGCTGGTACATGATTTGCAGGTCAAATCTTAATGTTTAGCCCTAAAATGAACTGACATGAAGAAGATTCTTTTATCTGCGGCATTCATGCTGCTGGTCCTACCTGCTGTTTTCAATTCAAATGACATATCCGCACAGACCGTCTCAGTAAAGGTCGGCACTGAGAAGGAAGAGAAGAAGAAAGATGAACCTAAGGAAAAGGTAGTGGAGAAGGTCGTTGAGAAGTCAGGTCCTACACTCGAACAGGAACTCAAGAAAGTCTTCGGAATGAAGTCAGAGACTTCGCTTGGAGGTTCGCGTATCGAGAATCTCGGCAAATACTTCCTCGATAAGCATACCGGTCAGGTGTCGCTTGTCACTTATCATAGGGGAGATCCTGTCCGATGGAATGTTCTCAGGGAGAATGTTCCTGAAGATTGGGTCGATGATGAGGATGCTGTAAACTATCAGCTTGTCAGATATGGAGACCACGATGACAATATCCTGCTGATAAATCTCAATTCAGGTGCGATGTGGGCTATCGATACGAAGGGGATTGGATATAGGAACACGCGACTGAAATATATTCCGGCAGTAGATTCTTCTTTTTAAGATTCGATTGACAACTTAACAAACAAAGAAATGATACTTACAACCACACAATCTGTAGAGGGTAGAAACATCATCGAATACAAAGGGATCGTATTCGGTGAGGTAATCAGCGGCGTTAACTTCCTGAAGGACTTCGGAGCAAGCATCCGCAACATCATCGGAGGCCGCTCAAGTTCGTATGAGAATGAACTTCTTTCCGCAAGGAAGAAGGCATTGATGGAACTTGAGGACAGGGCACGGGCAATGGGTGCGGATGCCGTCGTGGGAATTGATATAGATTATGAAGTCCTCGGCGAAGGCGGCGGAATGCTTATGGTCACTGCATCCGGCACGGCCGTGAGACTCGGGTGATGTCATAGCTGTCAGGAATCGACGGCTCCTGCAATTCGGAATTCACCAGACGGAGAGTATTTCCGTCAACCCTCCTGAAATAAAGGGTATCCGTGTATTCTTTTGGGTTCAGCCTGTAGTATTCGACGGAATCGGATGCACTGCCGATGATCTCGAATCTGCCGGCTGAAGTGAACCTTACATTCTTTCCTGGTCCATCTGCATCCAGATATGTGGTTTCAAGGGAATATTCCCCGCTGCCAGGATCAAGCCGTAACGAATATTCGATCCCGGAACAGTCTGCAGCCGGAAGAATGCCCTTGTAAAGAACGCTTTGATGGCAGCCTGACAATAAAACAGAGGCGATGGTAAGCAGCAAGATTTTCTTCATTACTCAATTGGGATTTGTACGATACAGTCTTGTCTCAATATCCGTGCCCATATACGGATATTTGATAATGAAGGAGCAATGTGTCCAATGGTATAGTTTCTGAAATATCCATAGACATCTCATCATAATGAATGAGACGGAACGATATTAACATTTAGATACGTAAGACAATGGATACAGGCAAATCAATGCTATGCTTCATCGCAGGTGCGATGGCAGGCGCAGTGGCGACACTATTCCTCGCTCCTGATTCAGGGGAGAACACCCGTGCAAAGATCAGGAAAGGAGCTGCCGACCTGAAAGGAAAGGTGAAGGAAAAGATCGCTGAGGGTCTCGGAATCATCGAGGAAGCTCTGGAGGAAGAGTGATGGATGAGAACAGGACCATTCTTGGAATTCTGTCCTCTGCTGTAGGGGAGTACCTCAGCATGAGGACAGATGACTTCAAGAAGAACATAGTCACAAGCCTGTCCGTAGGCTTCAGCAGAGTGCTTGCAGTTCTGGTCATCATCCTGCTTCTGCTTATTGTGCTTGGCGTCTTTGCGTTTGCCTTCACAGTCCTGATCGGCGAGGCGATCGGAAGCATGAGCGGAGCGGCCTTCATCGTCGGAGGTGTGTATCTCATCGCCCTCGTCATACTCATCCTGTTGAGAAAGAGACTCTTCCTGAACATGTTCACCAATCTCTTTTCGGGAATAATCGAAGAAGAGTCCCCCTCAGATAGTTGGAAGACTCTTCTTCTGATGATCGTCAGGAACCTGCGGAGTAACCTGGATGCCTGAA
>JAFSBV010000014.1 GCA_017437125.1 Bacteroidales bacterium
TCCTTACAGTCCCGACAATCAGCTGGTGCATCATTCCCATTGCAATCGCAGCAATAATAGCTACTTTTGCAGCAATTCAGGAAGGATATTATATTGGAACAAGGCGTGAAATTATATGATCCAAGAAGCTTTCAATTTTTATAAACCGTGTAAGTTGTTACAGCCTTATGTGAGGTACTATTGGGTATTCAGCAGCAATCAGATGCCGAATACCTATACATTTCCCATAGGATGCCCTCAGATCATCTTCCATAAACGGACACCGTTGTATATTCCAGAACTTGGTACGACACAGAGCAAACTGACAATCAGCGGCCAGGTCAACTTCTCATCGCATCTGCAAGCTGATGACGACATTGAAATGATTGTTGTGGTGTTCCATCCACATACGATAAATATGTTTCTGAATGCACCGGCTTCTTCTTTCTATAATCAAGAAATTTCCGGCTACGATATTGAAGATAAACAGCTGAACAAATTGGCAGCACAGGTATTCGAATGTGAGGATAAGAACCTTTGCGTGACTCTGATCGAAAACTGGTTGCTGGATCGCTTATCAATAAGATCATACGACACCATATATCGGGTAAAACGAATGAATGCGGCAATAGAACAGCTGTTTACTGCACCTCATACTCTGGTGACAGACTTGTCTTCAACTTGTTGCCTAGGTAAAAAACAATTCGAGCGTGAGTTCAATCTGCACATAGGGATGAACCCTAAAGAATATGCACGTATTGTCCGCTTTCAGAAAGCCTTGAAGCAAATGCAGCATCAGCAAGGCAAAATCAATCAGGCAGATTTGGCATATACATGCGGTTATTCAGACCAGTCGCACCTCATTAGAGAGTTCAGAAAGCTTTGCGGACACACACCTCTATCCCTGCTTGAATTTACAGCTCCTTATTCCGATCTATTTGCTACGCCTGTCTAAAAGTCTCATTTGTTCTATATAGGGAAGATGGCTTCTCATACTTTTGCAGCTAAAAATAGAAAAGTATGAAAGAAGTCAATCCTCAAGAAACTACACGTGCATATGCTTTTGAAATGTGGATGAAGGCACCTAATCCAATGGTGACATTCATCAAGACTTTAGACATCACACGCCTTGTAAAGGTCAGCAAACGCAGAAGACTGAAGTTCAATATGCTTCTTGACTGGTGTATCGGTAAGGCGGCTGCGTCTGTCAAGGAGTTCTACCTTCTGCCAGTCGGTGATAAACTAATTCAGTACGATAGCATTGCTGTCAATACCATTGTGAAGAACAAGACAGGAGAAGTCAGTTCCTGCGACATACTCTTCCACGACAGTCTATCTGACTTCAACTCGGAATATTTAAAATATACCGCACAGGTAGCAGAAACCTGCCAAGATAGAGACCTGTCAGGCAGCAGCATGGTCATCGGCACATCTGCAATCATTGACACAGAACTTGATGGCGCAATAGGTATGAACAGCGGCATTTTCAATAATCCGTTCATAATCTGGGGCAGGTACAAGAAGAGATTCTTCCGCTACTATCTGACACTCTCATTCCAGTTCCACCACACCCAGATGGACGGAGCCCACGCAGGTAAATTCTTAGCCAACCTGCAGAACGAAATCAACAGGTTGGCATAGATGATATTATCTGGTTATCGGGACCTGAATTATAGTCAGCCATTTCTCCGGATCTTCCTGATTCCAGATGCCGTCCACGTATGAGTAGCGTGGCGGGTATGTAATCGTATATCCGTTTGCCTCAATCCATTCAAGTACTTCCAGAAGATTTGCGTTCAGGCGGTCGTATGGGCCATAAACCTTCATACATACAGCTTCTGCAGCCTCAGGAATCTGCTTGAACTTGATTATATCGGAGTCCTTTCCCATAGCTGCAACCTGTTCGCAGTACTCGATGTCTATATTTTCTTTCTTATATCCTCCGTGCTCAATGGTATAACAGTAACCAGGCTCCGGACACTCACATCCCAGACGGGACATCTCCGGGCCGATTGTCATGTAGCACAGTTTTCCAAGTTCATCGTACGACGGAATTTCGGCACGATGCGATGCGACAATAATCGCAGGTAATGAATCAATGTAGATCTTTTCCATTTCATTAAGTTTTTTTTGGAAAGTAATCATCGCCGACAGCCGGTCCCTGCACTCGACCAGCAGCTGCAACTGTTCCTGGCAACTGCGGATCTTCTCTTCAAGCATGTCGATTGAAGGACGCTGAGTCTCGGAATCGTACATCGTACGAATCTCTTCAAGACTGAATCCCAGCCCCTTCAAGCGTACGATATTCAAAGCCTTCTGCATCTGCACGACTGAATAATACCGATATCCGGTACTGTAGTCGATAATTTCTGGCACAAGCAGCTTGATCTTCTCATAATGCCTCAGAGCCCTCACAGTGACACGACAAAGGCGTGAAAACGCCCCGATTTTTAATCCATTTCTATTCATAACGCGTTATTTGCCTGCAAATATAAAACATGCCCTAAGGTACGAGTCAAGAGGTAAATGAAAATATTATATAAAAAGCGGCACTTGCCCACTTCCCTCCGGTCAGTCGGCAACCTTCTATACCCAGCGCACAGGCGAGAATATGAGGACTGCAAGCAGATCCTCAAACTCTCGCTGAACCCAACGCACAAATAAAACGCCCGGCAAGACTTCAGCCGGACAAGCCGTCAGAAGACTTGCCCTATGGGCATAAGGAATCGGACTCTTGCCTTTCTACATCCGTTCCGCTTACGCTGAACTCCTATATAAAGTCAAGAATCCTCCCGTCAATGATATCCCCGCCTTCGGCCAGGATATATAAAGGAAAAGCGGTCTGGAGACTTTCGCCTTTCTCCTCCGGCAAATCTTGCGAACTCCGCGATTTTGCCTACGGCGAAAATCTCTACGTTCTTATGCAAGATTTCCCTCCTCCGAAAGTCAAAAGACTCCAGCTGTTCAATGCCCCCGGCCCCACAGGGGAGAATGACCGACAGAGAGCAGGCCGTGCCTCGCTTGAGCCATAGTGCGGACCGGCCGAAACATAACATAATCGGACCTTAATTGTGTAACAGACTTCCACCGTCATCACTCGCTTGAAAAGAAGGTGTTTAGTGGAGGGAATTGGCACGTAAGAACGTCCTGCAAGCGTCAGATTACACAATTCCGATTATGTTAAGTGTCTGCGTAGTAACCCGTTTGAAGGCTGTACTGTGAATGCTCTCTGTCGAGGCGGCTGGCAATAATGAGCCTCCCTCAAGGACTAACGGCCTCCAAGTCCGTCGGGAGGCTCAGGACTTTCGGCGTGGGGATGTCAAGGCTGATGCTCTGATGACCTTTAGTAAGCAAGGGAAGGACTGTCTCTATGATGATGGCCGAAAGTCCGAAAAGAAATTGCCAGCCTTAGCAGCACCGCTGCGGGCTTTCCGTAAAGTCTTTTCCTCTTCCTCCGCAAGCTCCGTCAGAAGAAAAGCCTTTCCTGAAAGCAAGGTATCGGCAGGAGCCGATGAATTTTAATACTGCACGCTTCTTCCTCTCCAGACTTGAAATCCTTTCCGCTGCACCTACGTCACTATCGTTCCTCCGGTTCCGCTCCAAGTCTTCCAAATCTTCCGAGGGCGTGCAGGGCGAGACTGTGTCTTCCGTGTCAGCCTTCTTCCAGTCGTCTCTTCGCTCCTCCTTACAGAAGACAGACACTCCAGTCACAGACTCGCCATCCCTCGCATCAGCGTTGGTATGATCTACTGCTTAGTTACAGTAAGTGCCAGTGGCGGAAAGACCCTCATCTCCCGTATCAACCTCATCCGTCCGCCACCTGCCGCGCCCTACGGGCTTGCCCCCTGTGGCATTTGTGGCCAGTTTCCGCATCTGCTGACGCAGACGCGAAAACCGCCCCCAAACTCCACAGGCCAAGAATGACTGACGTACGCCCGAAGGCTCCTGCCGGCAGTGACCGCCATCACACGCCCGGAAGAAAACACCGGCGCGATATATATAAACAATGAGACAGAAGTCCTGACCGGACTTCCTTCGAGATACCTCTGAACCACCTCTGAGGCAAAGACTTCGCGTATATATAGATACCCTTTATCTATACTGCCTCCCATCCTCCGACACTATGGCCATCTGGAGGACCCGCTCTGCTGGATATGGAAAACTCGTGGCAGAGAATTACATTGCAGCCCTAACACAACATCACAATGCCACTATACACAGAAAATACACGCTTCACCGACTGCTGGGGATCGATGGGCAACATCTCATTCTACCACCGCGACGGGAAATGCTACTGGAGGACAAAGCCGAAGACTGTCTTTCCAGGCACGCCGGCACAACTCTCCAACGCAGCCATTCATCGCCGGGCCATCAAAGCCTGGCGAGAACTGGAACACGACGTGCAGCTGGAATGGTCGGCCATAGCCAAAGGTGTTCCATCCAAGCAACTCCCGTACGATCCCGGCACACACATCAGCGGCTACAATCTCTTCGTAAGTGCATATCACGGATTCGCACAACTGGGCGACGAACACACTCCGGATCCGAAACCATTCACCCCGTTCCCACAGTTCTCGATCACCCTCGACGATGCAACAGTCATCGAGGAAGATCTGCTCATTACATTCAGTACGGATATCGCCTCTCACACCGGCAGACCTCTCGTCGCACCCGACTTGCCTGCCCTTGGCCCAGACCGAGAGATCGAACATCTCCACTTCGTCCTGAAACTCCAAATCACCCATCCCTCCGGAGGAATCCGCCCCGGACTGATGCGCTCCTTCCTCTCGATGCAGACAGAAAGCCCCGACAGGATCCATGTACTGATTCCTGATTACAAAAACGTCTGGCATCTCGACACTTCCGTCATTGCCGGCTTGACCGGCAATCACCAACAATACCAGGCACACATCAGATACTTCCTCATCGACTCCCAGACAGGCTACCGGAGCCGGGAACAGCAGATTTCTGTGAGATTTAAGGTCTGAATTCAGATAATATCGCTATATTGCACACATAAATCGAAATTTGTCGATATCTCATTATCCTCTTTTCTTATATGTCATCGCAGCAAGGATGCAGAACAGTACGGCAAAGCCGGCAAGTGCCGCATAGTCAGTCCATAGTTCAGCCACACTAGCGCCTTTGAGATATACGATACGGAATATCTTGATGATATATGTCGGTGGCAGAAACCACGTTACCTTCTGAGCCCATTCCGGCATAGACTCTACAGGTGTCATCAGACCGCTGATAAGTATGAACGACAGCACGACAAAGAGCATTATGAACATCGTCTGCTGCATAGTATCAGAGAGGTTTGCTATCATGACTCCAACGCTTGACATCACGATTATGAACAGGGCTGCTGCAAGAAAAATGGCCCAGACCGATCCGGCAACCGGAAGTCCATACACAAGCAGCGCCAAGGTCATACAAAGTCCCAGATCAATGAAACAGATGATCCAGAATGGAATCAACTTTGACAACGTAAACACAAACCTGTTGACAGGAGTCACATTTATCTGTTCAATGGTGCCCAACTCCTTTTCAGACACAAGATTCAGTGCAGGAAGGAAACCTCCGATCATTACAAGAAGCATGATCATAAGCGCCGGAATCATAAAGTGCTTATAGTCCATTGTAGGATTATAAAGATTCGTAGTCTCTATAAGACCCTCCGGTATTTGAAGACCTTTTGAACTTCTGATATCCTTCAGACATTGCATCACAGTCTGCATGAGATATTGGGAGCCGAGCGAGCCTTTCAATGAATTTACACCATTTGACCAAACACTCAATTTTTCCGGTTTGGACAGTATGCTTCTGCCGAAACCATCCGGAATCTCAAGAATCGCATCTACCCGACCGTCCTCCATATCTTCAAGTGCGGAAGGATAATCCTGATATATGGAATTCAGTTCCAAATATTCGGAAGCATCTATGCGTGAAATGATCTTATGCGAAACATCCGATCCGTCATAGTCAACAATGCCGACACTCACATCCTTTACATCCATAGTCGTGATCCATGGCATGACAAGAACGATGGCAATCGGAAACATCACCACCAGCTTTGGCATGAATGGGTTGCGTCTGAACTGGCGTATTTCCTTGATTATCAATGAACGTAAAACTCCCATATCTACTCCAATCTGTCGTTGAACTTAGCCAATGCCACCCTTAATATACTAATGGTCATTGCAGTAAGGATTCCGATTTCAAGCAATACACCCTTGAATGCCAATCCTTCAATCATAAGTTTCCTGATGGCATCTATATACCATCTTGCCGGTACTATGTATGTGAATGGGCGAAGAATGACCGGAAGGTTTTCTGTTGGGAATAGCATTCCGGAAAACATCATTATCGGAAGCATCAGTACCATACCCGATATGAGAAGAGCTACAACCTGCTTCTTTGCAATTGTAGAGACCAATAGTCCGAATCCTAATGCAAGAATGATGTATATCACTGATATCAAAATGATTGCAGCCATGCTTCCAGTCATCGGAACGCCAAGTGCAAACTTAGCCAAAAGTAGGATAGAGGCTAAATTTATACAACTCAGGACAAAATACGGAATCATCTTGGCAATGATTATCCATATCGGTTTGACCGGAGAGACAAGAAGAACCTCCATCGTCCCCATCTCCTTTTCCCTGACTATCGAAACTGATGTCATCATTGCACATACCAGGATGAATATGAGTCCGAGAATGCCGGGTACAAAATTATAGGAACTCTTCATCTGAGGATTATACAGGATATGATTCTCTATCATATCCATCTGTGACGAATCTCCCCAGATACTGTTGAGTATGGCAGACAGATAAACCCCTGCAGAAGCTGACACAGTAGGATTTGACCCATCCAAAACTATCTGCACGGCCTTTTCTCCACTTCCGGCAGTTCCTGCAAGAATCCTGTCATAATCCTCATCGAACACAAGTACAGCTCCTGCCTTTCCGCTTCTTAGGGTCGCATCAATCTCATTCTGGGGAATGTAGCCCTTGAATGTAAACAAGGTATTATGCTGCAGGCTTTCGACGGTCTCTATAATTGAAACAGTCTTGTGTGGGGCACAGACAGCTACGTTTACATTATTCACATCCGTAGATATAGCAAAACCGAAAAGTAGGGTCAGCACAATAGGAATACCGATGACGACAAGGATGGTCCTTGTGTCACGGAGTATATGTAGTGACTCCTTCTTGACGAAATATAAAAATCTATTCATTTCTGACTGCATTTCTAGCGATGCTCCTGAATACTTCATCCATTGAGCTGGCTCCATATTTTTCAATCAAGGCAGATGGTGTGTCAAGAGCCATGATCTTTCCATCGACCATTACCGACACCCTGTCGCAATGTTCTGCCTCATCCATATAATGAGTCGTAACAAAGACTGTAGTTCCTTCAGATGCAGTGCGTCGGATCATCGCCCAGAACTGCCTTCTTGTAAGCGGATCGACACCGCCTGTAGGCTCATCAAGGAATATCACCTTCGGACGATGGAGATTGGCAACGGTAAAGGCCAGTTTCTGTCTCCATCCCGTAGGAATACTTCCGACAAGATCATTCCTATGCTCCCCAAAGTCCAGTTCTTTCAACATAGCCTCCGAGCGCGCAGCTATCTCCTTTGCAGTAAGTCCATAAATACCGCCATAAAGTTCCATATTCTCAAGAACAGTAAGATCTTCATACAGAGAGAACTTCTGACACATATAGCCGATATTCTTCTTTATCTCCTCACTTTGGGACATGATGTCACATCCGGCAATAGTACCGCTTCCTGAAGTCGCCTTGCTTAAACCACAAAGTATTCTGATAGCTGTGGTCTTTCCTGCCCCGTTTGCACCAAGAAATCCGAATATTTCTCCCTTGGCCACATCGAAGGAGATGTTGTCCACAGCCTTGAAATCCCCGAACTGTTTAGTGAGATTTCTGACAGATATCATGTTTTCCATTTTCTTCCTGAATCAATCTGATAAATGTATCTTCCAATGTGGCGCCTTTGTCTTTGATATTCTCCGGAGTGTCAATCTTCAGAACCTTACCTTCGTTTATAAGGGCAATGCGGTCGCACCTTCCAGCCTCATCCATATATGGCGTCGATACCAGAATACTTATTCCGTACTGCTTCAATCCTGCCAGCATATCCCAGAACTCACTGCGACTTACGGCGTCCACACCTGTAGTCGGTTCATCCAGAAACAGCACTTGTGGTCTGTGTATCAAGGCACAGCTCAAGGCCAGTTTCTGCTTCATTCCCCCAGATAATTTACCAGCACGGCGTTTGGCAAATGGCTCGATCTGACTGTATATCGGAGCAATGATATCGTAATTGTCCTTTACATCTACCCCGAATATCGAAGCAAAGAATTCAAGATTCTCCTCTACGCTCAGATCCTGATATAATGAGAACCGTCCCGGCATATATCCGACAATGCTGCGAATCCTCTTGTAATCCTTTATTGCATCCAGTCCTTCAACTGTTGCCGTTCCACTATCAGGGACTAAAAGCGTCGTGAGAATCCTGAACAAGGTTGTCTTGCCGGCACCGTCAGGACCTATAAGTCCGAACAGTTCACCCTTTTCTACCTCAAACGACACATTATCCAAAGCACAAATACTGCCGTAGTTCTTGGTGACGTCATTTATTGATATTGACTTCTCCATATGTTCCTATCTTGAGTCTGCCATCATTCCTGACTGCGATCTTTACAGCATAGACAAGGTTAGCTCTGGTGTTTCTGGTCTGAATGCTTTTCGGTGTGAACTCACTTTCAGATGATATCCATACGATCTTTCCCTCATACTGAAACTGCTGCTCACCACCAAAGTCAGCGGTCACAGTAACTTTGTCACCCAATACGATACTTCCAAGCTGGTCGGATGTAAAATATGCACGCAGGAACATATTCTCCAGATCAGCAACCTTCATTATCGGAGTTCCCATGCCAACCAATTCTCCAGCATGTATGTATTTTGCTATGACTGTTCCATTGACCGGAGATACAATATGACATTTGCTGATCTTATCCTCTATCATATCTATCTGGGCAGAAATAGCATTGGCGTTAAACTCTACTGCCGAAGTGTTCTTTGACAATGCTGAGAGCTGTGCATCCAATTGACTTTCAAGGATTACAATTTGAGCTTTGATGTCATCCACCTGCTTGGTCGGAGCGGCTCCCTTGGCCACAAGTCTTTCCAATCTTGATTTTTCAGACTTCAGATTAGCAATCTGGCTCCTGAGCGAAGCGACCTGACTCTCAACATCAGGACGTGAACTCATCACTGACTTCAATTGTGATTCTAATTGTGTCTTCTGAAGATACAGCTGTACCGTATCAATAATCCCGAGTGTATTTCCTGCCGTGACCGTCATGCCTTCCTGAATATCTGACCACATAAGCTGGCCTGTTCCCTGACTGGAAACAAGAATTTCATCTGCTTCAAAATTACCGCAGGCATCAAACTCAGTTTTGCCTGAACAACCGCTGCACAGAACTGCCGCAACAGCCAATAAAATCTGTAAATATCTCATAATCATTATCTGTTCAATGTGTGTTTCAAATCATAAATAGCTTTGAGCAATTCAATCTCATGGGTGCTTCTTGTAATTATTGCAGCCGACTCATCGATTATCTTACCGAGCAGATCGTTCATGTCGATTACGCCTTCCTGCAGTCTCGACTCAGCCGCTTCTCTCACTCTGACACGCAACTCCACAATCTTGTCATCATCCTTAAGAGCCGCTCTGATATGTGCGATTTCAGCATTTTCCTGTTCTGCTTGCAACCTGCTGTTGAATGTGAACACATCGCGCTTCAACTCAAGGTTATCCATTGCATTGCGAATCTGTTTTCTTGAAGTCTTTGAAGAGTAGAAACTGCTGATATTCCAGTTCATCCTGATTCCGACAATTCCGTTCAAGGACCATTTGCTGCTGACCATATTCTCAAACATGTTCAGTCCCGGATAACCATAGTATCCCTGTGCAAACAAGGAGAATTTAGGTGTCAGCGATACGTTGATCATGTCTTCCTTTGCCTGAAGCAGTCCTATCTGAGAGTCGAACAATTTCAGTTCGATGCGCTGAGAATCGTACCCCATAGGCTCAACACCGGATGGTGCCGCCAATTCGTCTGCTCCTATTTCTTTGCCTATGAACAGGCTCAGCATCTTGCGGAAACTATCTTCTTTTGCATTGATCTGTGAAAGATTCTGATTTGCGGTCAGTATCTGTACATGGACAGCATCTGCATCAGTCTGCATAGCTATCCCGTTTTCCACCAAAGTGTTCACATAATCGAGATTATTCCGCAACCTTGTCATCATGTCCTCCAGTTGTCTTCTCTGTTCCTGCAGAAGCAGAATGCCAAAATAGATGTCTTCTACACGCTTTTCCAATGAATACATTTCCACATCAGCACTCAGACGTGAATTTTCCGCTTCCAGCTGAGCTATATCCCTGTCTGCCTTGCTCTTGCCTCCATCCCAGATCGTCTGCTGCAGATCGATCTGAACCTTATACTGATCCTTACGCAGACCCGGCATATCAAGTCCCTGCATTGCAAGCATGGACTCAAACTGCTCCGGCCACCTCACCACATCTGACTGGTATGTCGCTTGGGCAGAAAGTCCTAACTGCGGCAGCCATGAATGGGAAACATTAGACAAGGTAAATTCCTTGCTCTGAGAAATAAGGTCATACTGTCTTATGAGCGGATAATGTTTCCTGGCCATTTGCTTGCACTCATCAAGATCAGGTTGAGCAACAGCCGGAAGTCCGCACAGCAGAAAGAATAATGACAATAATTTGAGTTTCATATCTTCACAATTAATTGTATGGAACAAAGTACGTTGTTTTATATGTAACACTCGTTTCCAATTTATTGCAAATAATGTCCTATTCTTAATTATATTATTGAAAATACGCATAAATATCAGCCCTATCATTATCTTTGTAAAAAACATGATTATGAAACAGGATTTCAGACCGATGAGTATTGACACTGTACTCGGCATCATATCAGAGACACAGATCAAAGTAGATGAACTTATAGTCAGAGATGGTTTTGCCATTAATCTCAATCTTTCGAGATCCATTGCCACGCAATCCTTGCTCGACAGAATAATGCTCCCTTATATTGTAAAGGACTATAGAATTTTGAGAATACTTTCCGGCAGTGGCAGAATTGAGATCAACTTTACAGAACACGAATTAGTCGCTGGGGATATCGTTTTACTGAAAGAGGGGTCATATTTTCAGGTTCTTGATGTTTCTGACGATATGAAAGGAGAAGTTATTGCTGTATTTCCAAAAGCATTTGCATCAGAGCTGCCATTCGTCACCAAAAAACTCCTGAAAATTCATCCTGATAAGGAGGGCTGGGAAGAAATCGGTCACCTGTTCTATTCTATATACATATTCGCAGCTCGGGAGCCATTCAGAAAAGAGGTCGTATGGCATATGATTGAGGCTCTCGTAAACAATATGGTTGCACTCTCGCATCTTGAAACCAGACAAGTCACGACATCACGAAGCGAGAACATCTACAGCCGATTTATAGAAGAACTTTCGGCAAACAGGACGGGAAAACATCCGGTAAGGCACTATGCTGACCTGCTCTTCATCACGCCGCAGTATCTCAGTAAGATAGTATCCGAAGTAAGCGGCAAGACCGTCACAGACTGGATAAACAAGGCTGTCATTCATGAGGCACGAATCCTTCTGCGCGATCCTTCAAAGACAATCTCTGAAATAGCCGAGACTCTTAACTTCCCGAATGATTCCTTCTTCTGCCGTTTTTTCAAACGAGAGACAAAACAGACTCCGACACAATACAGACGTACGGCTTCGGAATTTTAAATTCCCATTTAACGGTCAACAACACATCAGCAGGAACAGTGTGATCAGCGGCATTGTTCCTGCTTTTTTCGTGTATTTCTGCGAAAACTCTGCAGGAATTTGGATTGTATGACCGGAATATTACATTTGCCTCTGTAATTGAGTGAAATGTAATATCTTATGCTATGATTGTAAAGCCGTCCATCGCGTTCAATGATTTTGCCGGATCTGCAAAAGGAGTTACTGCCAGAAATGTCAAAGGCAGGAACATCCTCTCAAGCAAGGCGCAGCATTCCAAGTCTGTAACCCCGGCACAGGCTGTCTCCCGTAATCGTCTGTCATCAATCTCGCGTTCCTATAAGAAACTTTCCGACCTCCAGATGTCAGCCTGGGGCAGACTCGCAGAGAAGATGAAAGGCATCTCCACTTTGGGTACCGCCGCCGAAATGACAGCCCACAACGCCTTCGTCCGCATCAACTCCAACCTTCAGATGGTAGGTGAACCGATGCTGGACGATGCTCCGGACTACATCTGCGACGTTCCGGAAGTCCTCTATGACGACCTTTGGATCTCTCCGGATATGATTATCTTCACCGGTCTGCAGCAGCCTTCCGAAAGTCACGTCCTCGTCTTCAAGATGTCACCAGCTCTCAGCCCTGGAGTATCTTCCGGCTGGGGTCAGACAGTGATCATCACTCCTGGTCTCGCTCCCGATTGGGGCGATGCCGATCTGACTGCACTTTACACATCTGTCATGGGCGTTGCTCCCGAAGCTGGCAAGAAATACTTCTGCGAGTTCTACTGGCTCGACAAGAAGACCGGCTTCACGGGTGAATCAATGGCCATAAGTGCCGTCTGCAAGGAGAGTTCTACAGCCTATGCTCAGGAATATGTGCCGCGAACAAGAGTAACAGACGTTCATCTTGCAGAGGGTGGCCAGTTGCAGGATCTCGATTTGGAGTTCTCTCCTGGATCTGCAATATGTACTGCTGATGTCATGCTGCTTGGTCATCATGATACTGCAATGTCGGAGGCGATTCTTGTCAATCCTCCTGCAAATCTTCCAGTTGGTGAAGCACATATCTTGGCAAGGGCAACTGCGGAGAACAATTATATACCTCAAACCTATCGGATTACTATTCGTGAGTGGCTTGGCGAGTGGACTTTACGCTTCGGCCGTAGAGGTGGACACTATGAAAAGCCTTCAGAAGTGCATGGTACAGCGATTTTCTATGAAGCCTAAAATTGATTGTCATGATGATTTCAACAGGAAATAATTTTGGCTGCGGAGCCATTGAGATAAAGGATTATCAGTCGGAAAAACTTATGGTGTTGAACTGTAAGTTTACCATCGACACGACTTGTGAAGCCTACCGTCAGGCATCTGTGCTTGAGATTTATGTGCCGGATATGATTCTCCCGAAGAGTTCTAATGCCTCATGCTTTGTACAGGCGAATGAGACTACAAGTATCGGGACTCCTTATGAGAGGGTTTACAGCCTTGGCACTGTGCTGACGACTTGGATCAAGAATAAGAACACAATCTGCATCGAGAAACTCCCGATATATGATCATCTCGGAAGCATTACCATTGTAGTTGCAACCCTTTATGCACCAAAGGGCAAGAGGGCTGCGTTGGAAATATCCAAAAAGACTCCGATTTCGTTCAGTTATACCTATGAAAATGGATATGAGGACTATGAGGTCTGCATTGTGGAAGATGGCTGGTGCTTCCTGCATTTCGTTCTGAGTGACACAAATTCCGACATCCTCGACAATGACATCATCATCACGGTGGATGGATTTCCGAAGGATGTGAGCGTGGATGTGTTCATGTCCGGACTTCCTCATCAGGCAGATGGTCCAGGCTCCGGTACCTTCCTCGGCAGAGTGGAGAATGGAGTCATAACCATTCCAGGACCGTTCCCTGTAAATTTCGGAACAGGCTATGAACCTTTCTTCTGCTTTTATGCAGTACGAGATAAATAATAGCAAACGCGCGTAAAACACAAAATATTAACATTCAAACTTAACAAATCATGAAGTATGTTCCTTCAATCGCCTTTGACGAGATGTCAGGCTCGGCAAAGGGTGTAACGGCAGCCAAAGTGCGTGGCCGTAAGTATATCCGTAATCGCGGATACGGCGGAGCCGTAAGAACCGCTGCACAGGCAGCAGTGAAGTCAGTTTTCAAGCAGCTCTCGCAGAGCTGGCGTAACCTCACCAACGCCCAGATACTCGCTTGGAACGCCCTCGCGCAGACACAGGCAGGAAAGTCAGTACTCGGAACCTCATCCAAGATCTCCGGAGCCAACCTCTACTCACGCCTGAACTACTGGATTGTTGCCTGCGGTGGCCAGGCCATCAGCAACCCTCCTGTCCTCCAGGGCGTAGAGGCACCAGTGGAAGCAGTCATCACGCTCACCCCGACCAAGTTCACATTCGAGCTTGAAGGCGAGCCGGCTGACGCTGCCAACCTCAAACTCGTCATCCAGGCATCCGCACCGCAGAGCAACGGTGTCACCCGTGCATACAGCAAAGCCGTTCAGATCGGTGGCGTACTTGAAGCAGCCTGCGAAGAGTACGACATCAAAAAGGACTACGACGAAAAGCACGGTACTCCTAACGCATCAAGCCCGAAAGTCTTCATCAAGTACTTCTTCGTGAACACAGTCACCGGCGAAAAATCCGGAGAGATGATGACTATGGCCGTCCTTCAGGAAGATCCCGCTGCCGGCGAATAGTCCTACATACCGCCTCACCAGAGGCATACAATTCCCCAACAAAACCATTCCCCTCAAGACTCCGGTCCTGAGGGGAATTTCGTTATATATGTGGACGTATTATTTTGTAGAGAAGATAAAGTATTGCAGCTGCACATATCCCGATGAAAACATACCCCAGCGAGATCATTGTCTTCTGCCACTTCGTAAGACGATTCACTTCGACAGTCTTGATTTCCGTGATTGTCTTCGTATGGAGTTCGGTTCTGGCCTTTTCAGGAAGTTTCGCCTTGACCGGTGGGATAGGACTCGGCTTGTTGGATATCGTCAGTTTCAGACTGTCTCTTTCAAGCCAGGCTTTCGCCCTGGCAAGATCGGTCTCCGCCCGGGCAGTATCTGTCGGAACAGTACGGTCTTTCGATGTCGAATCCTTGACCGGTACAAGAATGAGCGTATCGCGATAGACGATCGTCTCCCTGATGACGACCGAATCCTTACAATCAACAGAGTTCAGAACACCATTGCGACAGTTCCTGCAGGTGGCGCAGGATGAAACCAACAAGAGGATGAATATATATATGAATACCCGTTTCATCGCTCTATGGATTAAAAAGATGAACCTTCTCATCAATGCCGTACTGCTCAAGAACATCAATATGCAGCCACACGACATTAGCCTCCATCCGGATAGGGTGAGGAAGCCTGTCAGCATTCTCGATGATCTTCTGCCGAGCCTCTTCCGCAGTCATACCCTGCACAGAGAAATCGCCGGCCTTACCAAGAACATGAGCCGAAAGATACGACACACTCTTGTTAGCGACCATCTTACACTTATTACAGCGAAGCCCCCTCTGCGTATATTCCCCGATATTGCAATACATTGGAACACCAAGAATATCCTTCCTGATGACATAAAGCGTCTCAAGAAATGCCGTATCAAGAAACTGCCAGCAGCGCTGCCCCCACTTCCGATAAGCATGAGGACACACAAGTTCCTCAATACTGAAAAACTGCCTGACTTTGGTTATAAGATCTTTCCGTTCCATAGCAGTCAGTTTTTATGATCCTCAAGAATCTGTCGAGCCTCATCGTGCGAAATCTTCATCTTATCAGCAATCTCACCGACCAGATACTTCCCGAAAACCCGGACAAAAACAAAATCCGGCTTGATGATGAGAATATTGCCTGCAGAAGAAAACAATTCAACGGACGTCGCAATAACAGCGATAATCTTGACAGTAAGCCCACTCGTCAGCCCAAGCATCCTCTCCGCAAGAAGAACAATGCTCATCGCCCCGACATAGACAATAATCTTGCAGAACGTCTCACGCAAAAGATACGAAAGAACAAAATCGTGTCGTTTGACAGCCGACGCTATACCCCAAGCCATATCCCACACAATGGCAATGAGAACAAGAAGAAAACTCCCGGAATCATTACCCAACCACGCAATATACGCACTGAACAAGGCAATGATCCATCCAAACAAATTACTGAATACCTTCTGTATGCTATCGAGAATCCTCTCGAAAACGATAGATAACTGTGTCATAAATACTGTGTTTAACGGTTGCTCAAAAAATGCATCCCCAACAGGAACTGGCACAGTACAGAACAAAAAAAGGGACTCGGCACCACTGCCAATTCCCCAGCACAAAAATAAGATTTATTTAGGGATTTGAAAAATATGAGTAAATTTGCTCGTGATATTGCTGTAAAGCAGTATTTAATTTTGCTACTGCCCCAAGAATTTCATAATTCGAGGGGCTTTTCTAATGTCAACCCCAATGTGGGAACAGTAATCCAAGCCCTCTGAAACGTGGGAACAATGTGGGAACATTTTGACCCCACAAAAAGAAAAAACCTCAATAGAACGCATCTACTGAGGTTTTGAGAGGTGCCTAGCGGAATCGAACCGCTGTAGCAGGTTTTGCAGACCTGTGCCTAACCGCTCGGCCAAAGCACCATTTCCCGTTTGGGATTGCAAATATAGGTACTTTTGCTTGAATTACAAAATTAATTTGACATTTTATTCCGACATCATGAAATGGCAATACAATGGCCATGAATATGGATGTACAGAATAGGCGGACCAGTGGCCGGGATATTGTCCGTCAAGGTTCATTTCCGTGCATTTGCGAAGCATTGACCTGGCATCGAGAGGGTCGAAAGTGGATATGCCGTAAATGAATGAAAATGCCTTTCGGGGATCCATATCATAGATTTCATCTTCGATTCCATCATCAAGGAGAATGTCATAGATATCACGCTTGAATGATGCAGGAACAAAAGATGACTTAAGCAATTCCACCTGCGTCTTGAAATCGAGTTCTGAAACATTGACATTCTCAAGATCAGATTCGTCGAAAGAATCCTCATGGAATGCCTTCAATGCCTTGACGAATTCAGCAGATGCCTTGCCGGACAACTCCATAAGAGGAGCCAGCTCAGAAGCTGCAGAAGCAGCAACCATAGGATACAATCCGTCTGCAGATTCCGATAGATCTCTTGTAAAAAGGAAACAGTTCTCCATCACTTCCATGACAGTGGCATACTCCCCTTTTCCGATCGGATAGAGATACATACGTTCATCAAGGAAATCATAATCCCCGGTAATCCTGAGATACTCTGCAACGCTATGCATAAGAGCCGTATGGATATCGCCATCCGGATATGAAAGATATGGAAGAGCGCCATATCCCACATTTCCTTCATGGATCCTTCCGTCATAATCCATATGCTTCATGACATAGCGTATAGCTGACTTGGCAAGGTCCTTATTGAAATAACAAACAGGCAGGAGAGCTTCAAGATGATCGGCATTGGAAATGTTTCTTCCTCTTGCATATGTCTCCTCTGCACCTGCAGGTATGAATGTCTCACCAAAGTAGCTGCTATATACAGCAGATGATTCAAGCATATGGGCATTCCAATAAAGCTCTCTGCGTACCTCTTTTGAACGTTCTGCATAGAAATCAGGAAGGGTTTCCTTCCACAATGATTCGTACGAGCCATATCTTCCTTCACCCGCTGCTGCAAGCATGGCTTCTGCCTTTTCCTTGCAATCTTCATCTGCAAATCCGATGACAATATTATATGTACGTGATCTGCCGGAACGGAGTCTGAAATCATATGTCGCCTTCAGTTCACCTTCATTTATGCTGAGAAAAGCATCTTCCGCATACAGAAAAATGGCCTGCGGGGCAACTTCATAACGGGAACGGGCAGTAGTGACAGGAAAATGCATGAAACGCTGCGGAACGGGCGCAAAAGATGCCTTAAGATATCTGAAGGCTACTTCAGTGATTACAGGATATTTCAAGGCTCTGTCCTCAGGGGAGACAGTCTGCTCTCCTATCGGAACAAATCCGGGAGAAAGCGCTTCAACATATGAAATGCTCTTTGTCGAGTTACCGGTGTTTGTAAAGGTAACGGAAACAAGAAACGAAGGGTTTCCCTTGTTGATTTCATCTGAAGGCATGACAGATATGGTCCTTGAACATCTGAGGCCGTCGTCAAGGCGGTAATCATACCTCGTATATCCTATTCCGGACTCTACGATGCATCTGATAGGATCGGAAGCCAGGGAATTATATCCGACGAGCTCGACTGGCCTGTTGTCAATATAGACTGTAGCCCTGTTGAGTCCGCGGTCAGGATGCTCAGGGTCGGAGTTGAAAGTGGCCCATACACGTTCACCGGACATGAGCTCATATAACCCGCTTGCATGAGTCATCAGGCTTATACGGTAGTTGCCAAGAAGAAATGCAGGATCATCATCAGGATTGATCGTGGTACCTTCATATGTAAAGTAAGGGAATCCTGCAGGTGTCTCTCCCCACTTTCCTTTCGCATTCAAGGAAAAAGTCAGCAGTCCTGACAGGAGGACTGCTGCAATTCTTATCATATTCATATTCAACATATTGCTATTCAACATAAAGGAGAAGACCTTTAAGATACTCTCCTTCCGGATGATAAATATTCACGGAATGATCACACGGCTGATTGAGACGATCAAGAATACGCACGCTCCTTCCCACCTGGGCTGCTGCTGAAAATACTGCAAGAGCGAAAGCTTCCTTGTCAACGACCTGAGAACAGCTGTAAGTAAAGACAAATCCGCCATGTGCGACCTTTGAAATTGCTGCAGCATTCAGTCTCTGATATGCTCTGAGGGCATTCTTCAAAGCTCCCCTATGCTTGGCAAAAGCAGGCGGATCCACAATCATCAGGTCATATTTTCCTTCCGGAACTTCCTTGAGATAGTCGATCGCATCACAACATAAGCTTGTATGAAGAGATTCATCAAATCCATTGATAGATACATTTCTGTCAACCATCATCATTGCCTTCTTTGAACTGTCAACAGAATCGACATGCTTGGCGCCTGCGGCTAAAGCATAGATTGAGAATCCGCCGGTATAACAGAAGAGATTCAGCACATTACGATCTTTAGCTACACTGCCTACCAAAGCTCTGTTCTCCCTCTGGTCAAGGAAGAAACCTGTCTTCTGGCCCTCTGTCCAGTTCACCATGAACTTATGTCCGTTTTCCAGCACGACCTGCTCGTCGTCATTGAAATCTTCACGGCGATACATATAACCGTCAATCAGTTCAAGGCCCGCCTTGAAAGGAGCTGTACCTGAACTCTTGTCATATACAGCCTTGAGAGAGGATCCATATACCTTCTGCAATGCATCAGATATGTTCTTCTTCGCCCTGAACATGCCGACAGAATGTGCCTGCATCACGCATACTCCATCGTAATAGTCGATGATAAGTCCGGGAAGATTGTCACCTTCACCATGAACAAGTCTGTAACAGTTTGTGTCGCTGCCGTTATGCAATCCGCAGGCAACACGCACCTGAAGGGCACGTGCGAGGGAATTCTCCCAAAAATCAGGACGGACAGCACTATCGTCAAAGCTGAGTATGCGGACAGCAATCGAGCCGATCTGATAATGTCCGTAAGCCAGAACTGTTCCGTCAGAGGCATGAACAGAAACAAGATCTCCCTCCAAAGGATTTCCCTGAACTTCGGCTATGGCACCCGAAAAAACCCAAGGATGGAATCTGCGCAGAGATTCATCCCTGCCTTTTCTCAATATTACTTTTATCATTGTCAGTCGTTTTTCTGGTTAACCTCCGGCTCCGGTAACGGATTCTTTTCCGAATTCATGAGCCTGATATACATTTCCCTGCAGACCCACGCATCTGTAGCGGCATACTTGCACTGCGATTCGGAAAGATGCTCCGCTTCCCAATTGGAAAGCTGCTGGGTCTTTGATATACGGAAACCAAGAATGATCGCCGTCATCTTCTTGACGCTCTTGTCACGGATTCCATATTCGCACACTATCTTCTGAAGATCTATGAATCCGCCAGGCTGGAATTCACTCAGTTTCTGAAGACCTCTGATGTCATCATGAATCGCTGCGCCTACCTTTATTATCTTCTTGTCAGAAAGAAGACTGCATAGACGGCGATGCATACCCAGCGTCTTGAGTCTGAAAAGGAAAGCCTTTCCGGGACCGGACAGCTGCAGCAGGGACACACCATAACGCGGCTGATTCGGCCCGAAGCAAGGACGGGTCTCGGTATCGAAACCGATTATCTTCTGAGAGCGGAGATAAGCAATCGCCCTGTTGAATTCAGCACCGACATTGTCTATTACATGAATCTTTCCGGGAAAGGATGCAAATTCGAGTTTCTCCAACTCCGCAGGAGTTATACTTTCAATATACATAATCACCAATAAACTACTGAGCTTCAATCACTAAAAGAATAAAAGCTCTCTATACTTCGGCAAAGGCCAGAGTTCATCATCGATAAGCATTTCAAGATTGTCTGTACTGATACGTATCTTCTCCATCATGTCTTTGACTTCTCTTGAATAAACCTTTGCCCTTTGTGCTATGTCCTCGATCCTGTTGGCTTTCTTGCGGGCTTCCACAAGAGAATCAACATCGGAGGAGACATCATTTATATACTTGGATATCTTCTTTAGCGTTTCGATTTCCGAAGAGCACAGACCAAGGTATTCATCGCCGAATATCTCCTTCATGCCCTTGATATTCTCAATCAGGACATTCTGATACTTGACCGCAGCCGGAATAACATGATTAAGGCACATATCACCTATAATCCTTGCCTCGATCTGAAGCTTCTTCACATAAGTTTCATTCAATATTCCGAAGCGGGCCTCCACTTCATTAGGAGCAAGAACCCCAAGATGGTCAAAGAGTTCTATAGTCTGTTCTTCATTGAACACTTCATATGCATCCGGCACATTCTTCACGGCCCTCAGGCCACGGGCTTCCGCCTCGATCTCCCATTCCTTGCTGTAGCCGTTTCCTTCAAACATTATATCACGGGCCTCCGTAATGAAACGTCTGACTACAGCCATGACGGCAGAAGACCTCACCTCACCGGCAGACTCAAGCGCATCCACATATGTCCTGAACTCATTCAGGCTTTCAGCCACGATGGAATTTACGACACATACTGCCGTAGCCACATTCTGAGATGAACCGACAGCTCGGAACTCGAATCTGTTTCCGGTAAATGCAAAAGGAGATGTTCTGTTCCTGTCAGTATTGTCAGGGAAAATCTCAGGAATAGAGTTGACGATCTTTATGGATTCCTGTGAAGAAGCCGACGACTCCTTCACGTCATTCATGTTCATTATCGCCTGAAATACTCCATACAGTGTAGATCCGGAGAACACAGACATAACTGCTGGCGGAGCTTCGTTTCCTCCGAGACGGTAGGAGTTGCTCAATGTGGCAACAGAAGCCATCAGAAGATAATGATGCTTATGAACAGCCCTCAGAACAGCCGCGTAAAACGACAGGAACTGGAGGTTCTTGGTAGGAGTCTTTCCTGGTGAAAGAAGATTCACGCCGGTATCGGTTGTGATCGACCAGTTGCAATGCTTTCCAGAGCCGTTTACGCCATCAAAAGGCTTTTCATGGAAGATAACCCTCAGGTGATGCTTCTCCGCAACCTTCTGCATCAGGATCATGAGCATCATGTTCTGATCAATGGCCTTGGTAGCCTCGCAGAAAAGCGGGGCACATTCGAACTGATTGGGAGCCACCTCGTTATGACGGGTCTGAAGAAGGATTCCCAGCTTGTATGCTTCAGTCTCGAAGTCCTTCATGAATGAGCTCACGCGTGAAGGAATGGCTCCGAAATAATGATCCTCGAGCTGCTGGTCCTTCGCTGAAGTATGACCGATCACGGTCCTTCCTGTCAGCATGAGATCAGGACGGGAATTATAGAGAGACTCATCAACGAGGAAATACTCCTGCTCTACACCAAGATTGACATTGACAGCCTTGACCTTTTCATCGAAAAGATTGGCTACAGAAACCGCAGCCTCACTCAAGGCATGCATCGACTTCAGGTTAGGCGCCTTCGTATCGAGAGCTTCACCGGTATATGAGACGAATACAGATGGAATACAAAGTGTCCCATCCATGATGAAAACAGGTGAAGAAGGATCCCAGGCCGAGTATCCGCGCGCCTCAAAGGTGTTTCTCAAGCCACCGTTAGGAAAGCTGGAAGCATCCGGTTCCTGCTGTACAAGGGCACTTCCGTCGAATTTCTCAAATGCCTTTCCATCCTTGACAGAAATGAATGCTTCATGCTTTTCAGCAGTAGAATCAGTAAGGGGCTGGAAAAGATGGGTATAGTGAGTCGCCCCCATTTCAATTGCCCATGCCTTGATTCCGGATGCGATCTCATTCGAGACTCCCCTGTCCAGCTTTGCACCGAATTTCACAGATGCAAGAACAGCCTCATATGCCTGTTGCGACATATAGTCCTGCATCTTTTCAAGGTCAAGAACATTCTTGCCGAAATATCCGGAAACCGGGCCTTCTTCGGCATAGAAACGCTGTGCCGTATGCATGGAAGCCTCATCCAAGGCTCTTTGTCTGAATGTCGCCATATTAATACTGATTAAAAAATGCCAAATCGGGGCAAAGATAATAAAATCCATTGAGAGTTTATTTGAAAAATATGTATCTTTGCGCCTCAATTAACGAAAAAGCAGAATTCATAATTTTCCGGACAATGGCCAATATATCAGAAAAGGCGAAGCAGATGCCTGCATCAGCAATCCGCAAGCTTGTACCATACGCTGATGCTGCAAAAAAACAGGGAGTAAAAGTATATCACCTCAATCTCGGACAGCCAGACATAAAATCCCCCTCATGTGCTCTGGATGCAATCAGGAACTATTCACAGGAAAACGTATCATATTCCCATTCTGCGGGCCTGATGGAGCTCCGCAAGGGTCTTGTTGAGAAATACTACAAGAAAATAGGAATAGACATCACTGTCGATGAGCTTATCGTAACTATTGCCGGCAGCGAAAGCGTCAATCTTGCATTGGAGATTGCATGTAATCCTGGCGACGAAGTCATCGTTCTCGAGCCATTCTACACCAACTACAACACATTCGCCTTCATGAACGGCCTGACGCTCAAGGCGATACCTACAGATATCAGGAACGGTTTCCAGATTCCTCCTATAGAAGAGTTCGAAAAGGCGATCACAGACAAGACCAAGGCGATCCTGGTCTGCAATCCTGGTAATCCTACAGGAACACAATACTCGAAAGAAAGTATGCTCGCTCTCGGAGAGATCGCGAGAAAGCATGATCTTTTCCTTCTGTCTGACGAGGTATATCGCGAATTCTGCTATACTGACGAGCCTCACTTCTCAGCTATGAACATTCCTGGTCTTGAGCAGAATGTAATTCTCATCGACTCTGTTTCCAAGAGATACAACCTTTGCGGAGCCCGTATCGGATGCATCGTTTCCCATAACAAGGATGTGATGACTGCGGCAATGAAGTTCGCACAGGCACGTCTCTGCCCTCCAGTCATCGGCCAGATCGCCGCTATCGGCTCTCTTGACACCCCTGACGAATATTTCGAAGCCGTCAGAGAGGAATACATAAAGAGAAGAGACTTCATGATTGAAGGACTCAACAGAATCGAAGGAGTATTCACCCCGCTTCCGATGGGTGCATTCTATACGATTGCCGAGCTTCCTGTTGACGATACTGAGTCATTTGCGAAGTGGATGCTGGAGCATTTCAGAATCAATGACGAAACCACGATGGTGACACCTGCGGCATCATTCTACAAGACTCCGGGCAAGGGACTGAACCATGCCAGGATTGCATATGTGCTTGAAGTCGATGAGATGAAAAAGGCACTTCACATTCTTGAAGAAGGCCTCAAGGCATATCCCGGAAAAACTATATAACCAAAACAGATAACCAATTATAATAAAACAGAAATGTTATAAGTATTAACATTTCTGTTTTATTATTTTATATCCAACGTATTACATATTTCAGGAACAATCAGGCTATGTATGAATTCATCCTCTGTAAAATGCGTTCCTTCATATAGGGTGAAGGTATCTCCGAAATGCCTTTTCCATGCCCTTATGCTTACCACTCCGAACTTTCTGTAATGATCACGGGTTCCGATGAATGCATGAAAGCTGTCATGACTTCCTGTCCTCGGAGTATTTTTCATGGCTTCCCTGCGGTGAGCAATATATTTCCGAAGAATTCCATATGAGAAATGAAGTATCTGCCTGTCTCCTTCGCGGGGTCTGTAAATCCTGTCGAGAAGCATGGTCATTCCGGGAATAAGAGAAAGCGGGCAGAAGATACGTCCGAGGTGGATCGGGGCATTGATGGCAGGAGAAATCAGCAGATGCGGAATATTCCTGACTCTGACTGCATGTATGGCGCCCAATGATTCGCCGATGACAAGAGAAGGACGGTAAATATTGACCCATTTTTCAATCTGTACGTGGGCGATCTCCGGATCAAAATCATATGTATGTACGATTATTCTGACTCCCTTTGTTGAAAGTGCGTCATTCAGAATGGACGGGATTCTGGAATCTCCGCCTCCTCCCATACCATGTATATATAATACATTGACCATATATGGCAAAGTTACTATATTTTTGCTATATTTGCAGAATATGCATGTAATTTAATCAAACCTGATATACTATGAACGTTAAATCAATCATTTCAGCTGCAGCATGCGCTCTTATCGCGATCTCAGCTTCTGCTCAGCAGAGCCCTAAGGCTCCTGAGTATGAATTCACTGTTGTAAAGGAGAATCCGGTGACTTCTATCAAGAACCAGTACCGTTCAGGTACCTGCTGGTGCTATTCGGCACTTTCTTTCATCGAGTCTGAAATCCTCAGACAGAAAGGTATCGAGACAGATCTTTCCGAGATGTTCGTTGTAGGAAAGTCATACCGCGACAGAGCTGTCAAGTATGTAAGACTTGACGGTCACCTCAATTTTGCTGCCGGAAGTTCATTCGGTGACGTACTTCACGTGATCAATGACTATGGAATCATCCCTCAGGAGGCTTATTCAGGCTTCAACTACGGCACAGAGATGCCAGAGCAGAACGAGCTTGACGCTGCACTCGCAGGATATGTCCGCGCTATCGCTCAGAATCCTAACAGAAAGCTTACTACAGCATGGCTCAACGGCTTCGACGGCATTCTTGATGCATATCTTGGCGAAGTTCCTGAGACATTCACTGTAAATGGTACAGAATACACTCCTGAGTCATACAGAGACGCTCTCGGCTTCAACTATGATGATTATGTGAACCTTTCTTCATTCACACACCATCCGTTCTATGAGCCGTTCATCATCGAGGTTCCTGACAACTGGAGATGGGACACTGCATACAACCTCCCTATCGACGAGATGATGGAAGTAATGTACAATGCAATTGACAAGGGCTTCACCATCGCATGGGGATCAGACGTAAGCGAGAAGGGCTTCACACGTGACGGCCTCGCTGTAATGCCTGTAGAAGAGACAAAGGCTGCTGCCGGTTCTGATCAGGAGCGTTGGGTAGGCAAGGCTGCAGAGCAGCCAGCTGAAGAAGTGAAGGCTGAGCTTCCAAAGGAGATGGAGATCACTCAGGAGATGCGTCAGGAGGGCTATGACCGCAAGACTACAACTGACGACCACGGAATGCATATCTATGGCGTTGCAAAGGATCAGAACGGTACAAAGTACTTCATGGTAAAGAACTCATGGGGTGAGACAGGCAAATACAAGGGCACATGGTATGCTTCTGACTCATTCGTGAAGTATAAGACTCTCAACATTGTAGTTCACAAGGACGCACTTCCTAAGCATATTGCAAAGAAGCTCGGAATCAAATAATTCAGTTATCTGACATGAGCATTGTCAAGCATATACCTAATACGATCACATCCATGAACCTGCTCTGCGGAGTTCTGGGTGTGATCTGTACATTCAAGGGAAGCTATGACACAGCATTCATATGGATGCTTGCCGCTGCCGCATGTGACTTCTGCGACGGCCTGTCAGCAAGACTGTTGAAGGCTTATTCGGACTTAGGCAAGGAACTTGACTCTCTGGCAGACATGGTAAGTTTCGGAGTTCTTCCGGCATTGATGATGAACAGGATCATGAGTGATTTCCACGGTGATTCGATCATAACCTTCATTCCCATCATCATTGCTGTATTCTCAGCCTTGAGATTGGCCAAGTTCAATATTGACGAGAGACAGAGTGACAACTTCATAGGACTTGCAACACCGGCTTGTGCAATGATATGCGGCTCTTTTGCTTATTATGTTACAAAGGATCCTTCCAGCGTACTATACACATGGGCGGGCAGCAGATTCTTCATTCCTGCCGGCTCAGTAATCCTTTCTCTTCTTCTGATAAGCGAGATCCCTATGTTCTCAATGAAATTCAAGAAGAACATCAAGCCGGGCACTCCTATCCACAAGCAGAGAATCGGATTCATCGGTGTGATCTTTGTCGCAACAGTTCTTACGATCCTGCTGGGGCTCAACTGGTCAATGATTATTCTTCTGACATTCGTATCATATGTCATAATGAATATCGGTATCGCATTATTGTTCAGAAAGAAATAACAGAGACATATATCAATAAGAAGAGGCGCTGATCGTTGAATCAGCGCCTCTTTCGTATCAAGGGATTATCCTAGAAATTTGTAGGATGAATCATGAAATAGCTCTTTGCGTGTTTGCAGACAGGGCAGATCTCCGGAGCCTTCTTGCCGATAACCACGTGACCGCAGTTAGAGCACTCCCACATCATATCCTCGTCTCTTGAGAATACGAGTCCGCCTTCAACGTTAGCGAGAAGCTTGCGATAACGCTCCTCATGCATCTTCTCGATGGCAGCAACCTTCTCAAAAAGAACTGCGATCTCATCGAATCCTTCCTCGCGAGCCTCTACTGCGAAACCGGCATACATGTCAGTCCACTCATAGTTCTCACCTTCTGCTGCATCAAGAAGGTTTGCAGGAGTGTCAGGCATCTCACCACCATGGAGAAGCTTGAACCAGATCTTTGCATGCTCCTTCTCATTGTTTGCAGTTTCCTCGAAAATCTTACCGATCTGTACATAACCGTCCTTCTTTGCCTTTGAAGCATAGTAGGTATATTTGTTACGTGCCTGTGACTCACCGGCAAAAGCGGTCTGAAGATTAGCTTCAGTCTTTGTTCCTTTCAAATCTTTCATAGCAATTATTATTTTATGATTAAACATTCATATTATAAGCCATACATGCAAATATAGCAAACTATTTCGATTTGTGTGAAATTTTATAACCAATTGCAGCGACAAATATTGACATCATCGGCGATATGATATTGAAGAGGCAATATGGAAGATACTGCATTGTGGAAATCTTGAGCACGGTAGCCTGTGTCATACCGCATGAATTCCATGGGATCAGCACTGAAACGACTGTGGCCGAATCTTCTACTGAACGACTGAGCAGCTTAGGCTCATATCCTCTTTCATCATACAGCTTCTTGTAAAGACTGCTTGTGAGAATGATGGAAAGATACTGGTCACCGGTTATCATATTAGCAAAGATACCTGTACCGACTGTAGCCGAAACCATTGTCACGCGACGTCTGATATACTTTGTAAGCATCTCTGTCAGGCTCTGCAGCATTCCGCTGCCCACGAGAGTACCTCCGAAGGTCACAGCTGATATAATCAGGAATATGGTATTCATCATACCGGCCATTCCTCTTGTAGAAACCAGATCATTCAAGGCGGCATTGCCAGTTTCAATGGCAGTCGAGCCATAATAGGATATGAACAGACCCTTGAATCCATCAAGGAAAGACAGATGGAGAGAACGGTCAGGAACAGTATCGTGAGCAATGGCACCGAGCACATGAGGCTGGAATATCAGTGCGAATACACCTGCAAGTACGGATGCGACAAAAAGGGTAAGTATTGCAGGAACTTTTCTTGCTATCAGTACTCCGGTAAGTACAGGAACCAGAAGCAGCCAAGGCGATATATTATATGTGTTAACCAGGTCATTTGAAAAGTCTGCAGTAATGACCGAACTCGGAACCTCATGAGTAAGGCTGACAACAAGAAATACGACCATCGCAATCACAAATGATGGTACAGTAGTAATCATCATGAAGCGGATATGGGTGAACAGAGGTGTTCCGGCAGAAGAGGAAGCAAGAACAGTCGTATCTGAAAGCGGTGACACCTTGTCTCCGAAATATGCTCCGGAGATGATGGCTCCGGCAATCCATCCTGGTTCATATCCTTGCGCAGTTCCGATACCGACGAGAGCGACACCGACAGTTGCTATCGTAGTCCATGAACTACCGGTCATTATGGAAATCAAGGCACAGATAGCGCATGTGGCAAATAGAAATATTGACGGGAATATCACCTTCATGCCATAATAGATCATGGTAGGAACAACTCCACTGACCATCCATGAACCGGCCACAGCACCGATAAGGAGAAGAATGAGAATAGCAGTACCAACTGCGCGTATGTTATCAGTAATTCCTTCTTCAAAGTCCTTCCAAGGAATCTTATAGAATATCATTGATATTGCAACCACGACACCGGAAGCCATAAGCAGCGCAACCTGGCTGCCTCCGGACAATGCGTCTGCGCCAAAGACCTTGATGACAACAACAAGAACCGCTATCAGGAAAATAAAAGGAATCAGGGAAACCATCCATGAAGGCTTCTCACCTCTGCTAAAAAACTTCATAATCAATCAATTGACTTACACTACTGCGAAAAAACACGCGAAATTAACAAATAATGTCGTAATAACATTAAATTTGTAAGCATATGAGCAAAAAAAAGACAAGAAAGGCATATGCCAAAGGAAAGAAAGCCAAAAGGAAACAGGTGAAGATAAGCCTTGGAGTTGTTTCCTTCATCATTGCTGCCATCATTGTCCTCATAGCGCTTCCATATATTCAGGACAGGTCACCCAAAATCATAGGATCCGCCGTTCCTCGCGGAGATTACACATATGGAATCGACATATCCCACTATCAGACCAGGATCAGATGGGATTCCCTGATGGTCATGACAGACGGAGCCAGGAACACCATTCTCTCCAAGACTGAGGCCAAGGATCTGAAACCTGTATCCTTTGTATTCATCAAAGCGACAGAAGGTGCTGATATGAAGGACAGACAGTTCATGAAACATTGGGAAGAAGCCGGCAAAAGGGACATCAGAAGAGGAGCATACCATTTCTTCAGATCTTCCAAGGACGGAAAGCAACAGGCAAGGAATTTCATTAACAATGTCGGCAACATCAGATATAAGGATCTACCTCCTGTACTTGACATAGAGTCCGTTCATCCGGGTTGCAGTGATGAACTGCTTAACAGAAGGGCCTTGGCATGGCTGCAGGAAGTAGAACGGCATTACGGCAGAAAGCCGATTGTATATTCCTCAGCATCCTTCATTTCTTCACATCTGAAAGATGAGATTACAGATAACTATCCGATATGGGTCGCGCATTATGATGTAATACAGCCTGATACGGAGAAATGGATGTTCTGGCAATTCACGGACAAGGCTGTAGTATATGGAATAGATGGCTACGTTGACCTCAATGTATGTCCTGTTGAAATATTCAATAATCCGGAATAATCGCTATATTTGTAAATAAACGAAACGATATGCAGCAGAGCAGAATTGAAAAGACACTTACTACGCTTCTGAAGATGGCACTCCACAACAAGCCATGCAATGAAATAGAGTGGGCAGGGATGACAGACAATGACTGGAAAAGCTGTTATCAGCTTGCTGTCAAGCATGGTGTTATGGCTGTGGCATGGGATGGAATGCAGTTGCTTGCACCTGAATTGCATCCATCAAGGCCCATAAAGCTGTCATGGGCTGTAGCAGTCAGGAATTATGAAGAGAGATATGAAAGATACTGTGATACGGCTGATGAACTGTCTTCATTATATGCCGGGCATGGAATAGCAATGGTCCAGCTCAAAGGTGTAGGCCTGTCTTCTTATTATCCGGTCCCTTCACATCGTGAAGGTGGTGACATCGACATTTATACATATTCAGCCGATCCGTCCACGCTCAGTGATAGTGAAGCCAATTCATTGGCTGACAAGCTTATGAAGAATATGGGAATAGAGGTCAATGATGCCAACAGCAAGCATAGCAATTTTGTTTACAGAGGAATTTCCATAGAGAATCACAAGACTTTTCTAGATATAGGCACAAATCCAGGTGCAGTTCCCATGAATGACCTTCTGTTGAAAATCATAGATCCGCACGAGACATCTCTGTGTGACGGCAGATATACGATTAAGACTCCGTCAGCAAGTTTCAATGCACTTTTCCTGAGCTATCATGCCGGACAGCACTATTGCTCCGGCCTGAGATTGCACCATCTATTTGATTGGGCATGTATGCTTGAGAAGCATGGACTTCAACTTTCCCAGGAAATCACAGACAAAAAACTCCTGCGCTTCATGTATTCATTGACATATATCTGCAACAAGCTGCTTGGTACATCTGTAGAAATCCATGCCGATGAGATATTTTCAGCTGAAATATACACTCAGATCATGCATCCTCGTTTTTCAGGAGAACCTCCCCAAAACAAGATTGCTGTATTCATGTATAAGATAGGACGGTTCTTTTATTCTAATCACAAACAGTCCAAGATATTCAGCAAACCATTTTTCAAAGTCTTATGGAATTCAGTTGTGTTCCATTTCAAAAGGCCTGACACAATATTTACAGTTTCAAATAAATAACAAAACAGCCGCTCCCCTTTTCAGGAGAGCGGCTTTATAACAATCTGAAATTCTCAAATTACTTCGCGATAACGCGAGCCATCTCGAGAACCTTGTTTGAGTAACCCCACTCGTTGTCATACCATGAAACAACCTTTGCGAAGTTAGCGTCGAGGCTGATACCAGCCTTAGCGTCAAAGATTGAAGTGTTAGAGCAACCACGGAAGTCAGTAGAAACAACTGCGTCCTCAGTGTAACCGAGAATACCCTTGAGCTCGCCCTCTGAAGCAGCCTTCATAGCAGCGCAGATCTCAGCCATAGTAGCCTCCTTCTCGAGAACTACAGTAAGGTCAACAACTGAAACGTCAGAAGTAGGAACGCGGAATGCCATACCTGTAAGCTTACCGTTAAGAACAGGAAGAACCTTACCTACTGCCTTAGCAGCACCTGTAGATGAAGGGATGATGTTCTCGAGGATACCGCGACCACCTCTCCAGTCCTTGCGTGAAGGACCGTCAACAGTCTTCTGAGTAGCTGTTGCAGCGTGAACTGTAGTCATGAGACCCTTAACGATACCGAACTTGTCATTGAGGACCTTAGCGATAGGAGCAAGACAGTTAGTTGTGCAAGATGCGTTAGAGATGATATCCTGACCAGCGTAAGTCTCGTGGTTTACACCGTAAACGAACATTGGAGTAGCGTCCTTTGAAGGAGCAGACATGATAACCTTCTTTGCACCAGCCTCGATGTGCTTGCGAGCCTTAGCGTCCTCAAGGAAGAGACCTGTTGACTCAACAACAACCTCAGCACCTACCTCGTCCCACTTGAGGTTAGCTGGATCCATCTCTGCAGTAAGGCGGATCTTG
>JAFSBV010000039.1 GCA_017437125.1 Bacteroidales bacterium
CCGGTGGTGAATGTCGTGATGATTTTCTGGTGGGCATTTGCCGAGAAGGAACTCACCAACTCCAACAAGGTGAACTGGGCACGGGCCTCGGTCATCCTGCTTACGGCATTCGTCATAGCCGTCTCCCTGCTGGGAGGACTCCTGTTGTTCGGGTGGTATATGCATAATCATTAACTATAAAAATCTGGACGGATATGAAAAGACTCGTTATGATGGTGTTGGTACTCGTCGCAATCGGTGGGACAACTGAAGCAAGTGCGCAGAGCTGGCTTGACCAGCTCGGTAAGAAGGTTAAGGAAAAGGCCAAGGACAAGGTCGAGCAGAAGATCCTGCAGAAGACGGATCAGGTTATTGAGAAGGCCTTTGACAAGACGGAAGAAGCCGTCAAGGGAAATGGAGGAAACCAGACAGGAGTTCTGCAGGAGGCTGCTCCGCAGCAGCCGGTTCAGCAGGCCCCGGCAGTCCAGGAAACCCCGTCAGAGCCTGTTCAGGAAGCACCGCAACCTCAATCCCTCGAAATGACATACGCCAAGAGTGACTTCGTGGCCGGTGATGAGATTATCTTTGACGATCCGATGGACAACGAACAACTCGGTGAGTTCCCAAGTCAGTGGGAACTGATAGATGGTGTGGCAGAGGTCGTTTCGATAAACGGCAAGAAGGCGATACTTATTTCGGAATGGGGTACCAAGATATGTCCTCTCATGAAGGATCCTCTTAATTTTCTCGGCGATGTGTTCACTGTGGAATATGACCTGATGTTTCCTGTGACAGAAGGAGATCATACTTGGCTTCTCACTAAGTTCATGAAAGCGGACAACAAAAGCGAGGAAGATGAAATGATGTATTTAGAGCGGGCTGCATACGACGGTAGAGATGATGTTCATTGGTACTGGGAAACAAGTAGGGGGAACTCTAATGGAGAGTATGATATTGCACTTCCGGCAAACGAATGGAATCATGTCGCCATTTCATTCAATAAGCGAGCATGGAAGGTTTATTTTAACGGTATCCGCGTGGTAAATGTCCCGAATGTCCTCGCGCCTCCGGGATGGCTGCTGTTTCAATTGACCAATGGAAACGGTGATACCTATATCACCAATCTCCGCATCGCCAAAGGCGCAGTACCTCTCTACGATCGTATGATGTCCGAAGGAAAGTTCGTCACCTACGGCATCACATTCGATGTGGGCAAGGCTACGATCAAGCCTGAATCTATGGGCGAAATCAACCGTATAGTGCAGTTGATGAACGAGAATCCTACACTCAAATTCTCTGTGGAAGGTCATACCGACTCTACCGGCAATGCTGCAAGCAACCAGACCCTCAGCGAACAGCGTTCGCAGGCAATCGTGGATAAACTTGTGGAACTCGGCATCGCCCAAGACCGCCTCACCGCCGTGGGCAAGGGTCAGAACTCCCCGATAGCGGACAACAATACGGATGAAGGCCGTGCGAAGAACCGTCGTGTGGAATTTGTAAAGATTTAGCGTATGAAAAGATTGATTACCCTTATGTCACTGCTGGCAGTTCTGGCGGTGACAGCCCCTGATATATCCGCACAGAGCTTTCTCAAGAAACTTAAGGATAAGGCGGAAAATGCCGTAGGAGGGGCTATAATGAAGAAATTAGGCCTGGAGGACGCTCAGACTCCGGAGAATCAGTCCGTGATGCAGGATAGTCCGGCAGAACCGGAAAAGCCTCTTGGCCCGGTAAGTGCCTCTGACCAGATTCCGAAACTCCGCGTGAGTTCGGTAGTATGGGAGAACCAGGTAGTTCCTAGCAGAGCAACGGATGTGTACGGACTTATAGATGACCTGCCGCCTCTTCCTACACCGGAACAGATTGCGGAGTATGACGAATCTTCCTACAGGACATATTACGACAGGATAGCGGCTGTGAATATGAGGGTGGAGGAACTGGACGAGCAGCAGTCCTGTAGCGACGAGGCAATGATTGCGGCCAGGGAGGACCTGATGAATGACCTTGCAGATCTTTTCGGCCTGACGGAGACTGAGATGAAGCGGCTTGAGGATCCGGATATTTCCCCTGAAGAGGAGGAACGCCTGACCCAGAAGATGATCGCTCACATGACAGGGGGTATGGATATGGACTCCTTCACCTCTAAGGCGGAATCGTCTCAGGCACGTATAGCGGAGATAGGCAAGGAGATGGAGGTTTATGAAAAGAAGGCGGAGAAAGGAACTCTTACAGAGGCCGAACAACAGAGGATGCAGGAACTGAATCAGGAGATGATGGCGATGACCCAGGACCTGATGGGCGGCATGGGCAACATCATGCAGACTGCGACCAAGGCTGCTGAAATAACTTCAAAGGTCAATGCGGAGCAGACACGTTTCCAGAATGCCCTGAAGCAATATACTGAAAAGGTCGAGGCTATAAGGAGGAATGAGGACGGTGTCGTGAAGACTTGCGAAGAGATTGCATCTGAATATGAGGCGGGACTGAAGGCTATATATGAGCAGATATACCGGACTTCAGATGCGGAAAGTGTCAGGGACCTGTATGATCAGGCTGACGAGATGATGAAGAATTACCGTCTGCGTGCGGCGAAGGTATGGCTTCAGGGCCTTCAGGTGCGCTTTGACAATACGGTCAAACTGATTCCGGAGGCAGAGAAGGTCTATGCAGATATGGCGGCAGGCGGTATGATTCCGGAATGCGCCGTGGGTCGTGCACCGCTGAATCTTGTTACGGAGTGTACGGATATCCTGAATGAAGCATATGCGGACTTCCCTCAGCCGGAGGTGCTGCCTGTGGAGATGGAGGTGATATCCGTGCTCAATGAAAATGAGAGGCTTATGCGTGCGGAAAGCGGTTTTCCACGTGGATTCAGCCCTTCTTCCGGCGCAGGTGATATCCGTGATGAGTTCATAAACGGAAGTTGCTTCCTTGTCTGGAACGACGCTGAATCTTCGTATTACAAGATAGAGAACGGAAACCGTGTGAAACTCTCCGGCGAAGGACCGTTCGATTTCTACAAGGCGTCTCCGAAGCCGGACGAAAGCGTCTATGGGGACATCCCTCACCGAAGCGGAAGCCGCAAAGCATCATATACCCGCAGCGGCAGTCTGGTCCTTCACGACGGAACGTATATGTATCCGATGTTCATGCGCCGCCATTCCGACAGGCTTGAATTCGTAATTTATGATCATATTCCGGGAACGGATAAGGAGGGTTTCATGAAATGTACATACAAACTCTGATACGAGTATTGTTGCTGATGTGCGGTGTGACTGTTGTTTCAGCCGCACAGCCATACCGCCGTCAGTTTGATGACCAGTGGAAGAAAGCGGACGAGATCGTCCGTGAGCATCATCAGTCGTGGGAAGCGGTCTTCACGAGCCTTGATGCAGACAGCAGGGTGTGCGAGGCGATAGTGTTTCCGGAGATTCTCCGGTGGTCGAAACTGAAGGATTTATTTGAACAGGCCGCCTTGAAGGACAGGTACATAAAGGAAGGGACGACAGGAGCCGATTTCTCCATCGGGCTGTTCCAGATGAAGCCGTCGTTCGCCGAGAAGGTGGAGAAGGCGTGGATGAAGAGCCCCCTGTGCCGCGAATACGGACTGTTCTTCGATCTCCAGGAAACGGACTATGCGCGCAGACAGCGTATCAGGCGGCTTTCCGACGGGAACTGGCAATGTGTTTACCTTGCGGTCTTTGTCCGGCTTATGTATGAACGCGAAACCTCAATTGCCGCAAAGCCGGAGGAGGAGCAGATATCCATTCTGGCGACCGCCTACAACCGCGATTTCCATGCCCCGTTCGATTCCCTCCGAAGATGGGCGGAAGTGCCGACCTTCCACCTTGACATCCTTCCCTCGAAATCCACGCAGTACTACCCCTATGCCGCCATAGCAGCTGAACGTATAAGGACATATAAGTTTAAACACTAGATCAGAGCAACATTATGAAGAAGTTTATTTTTACAGCAGTCTTGACTCTGGCATTGATGGCTCAGTCCTATGCCCAGAGCGCATATTTCC
>JAFSBV010000057.1 GCA_017437125.1 Bacteroidales bacterium
AGGCTATCAGGAATATGTGGATTACTATTATGATCTGGTCCGGGATATGGGTGGTGGTTCTTATCTTCTGTGGGATGTGAACAGCGATGGTGTAGAGGAACTGGTGATCAATGGTGATTCCATCCTCTCCATGAAAGACGGTAAGTCCTACAAATATTTCGACTTTGCCAGCACTGGAATCATTCCAGGTCGATTCCGCCCCTGTCAGGGAAACGTATTTGAGATCTGGACAGAGGACTGGGGTGACAACCGGTATTATTTCTATCAGGCGGATGCAGAGGGCGTTACTTTCCTGACTGGATTGAGCCGTTCTGTGAAAACAGGCCAGTGGTATCGAAATGACGAGGTGGGAAATAAGACAGAGATCACGGTCACGGAGGCACAGACAATCCGGGATACCTATCCCAACATTGATTTCCACTGGACACCCTTGAAATATTATGGCAGGGATTATACACCGCCAAATTATTCTGATCCCTATGCCAACCATATTGCGAACGTGCTGGACCGGGTTGAGAAAGCCCAGAATTATGAATATGCCCTGCTGGACATTGACGGCAATGGAGTTCAGGAGCTGATCGCCAAGGACAGTCCCCAGGAACGGGATCATCAGACCTATTATTACCTTTCGGTCTACACAATTCAGGACGGGGAAGTGAAGGATGTCGCCGGTGGTATTTCTCATATTCTGGAAGGCGGTATTCTGGAAAGTTCGGATGAGCACGCACCGGGCAACATCAATCGGGCATTCTATGAGTTCTACTGGTATACAGAAGATGGAGGACAGATGATCGAAAAGATCATGTATGAGCCAGACGGATATTGGGCACGACAGGAGAATGGAAAAGACGGCCGGGCGGTACAGGAGGAAGAGGCCCTTTCGGTCATCAATGCCTATAAGGCTAAACGAATCGAACTGGACATGAAGCCCTTCTCAGAATATCCGATGAAGTAAAGATGCAAACGCAGGAGCACGATTGGTTCCTGCGTTTCTCTTTTTTTGTAATATTAATTCATTCTTAATTAACCTCATGTTGACAGTTGGTTCTACATCGTGTAGAATATAGGTGTACTACATGATGTAGAATGGAGTGATACTTATGGCCGACATTCGAATGGGACCTGCTGAAACTCAGTTTGCCGAGATTATTTGGGAGCATGAACCCATTGCATCTGGTGAGCTTTCCAAACTAGCAGAGGAAAAGCTGAATTGGAAGAAGACCACTTCCTTTACAGTCATCAAACGGCTCAGTGAAAGAGGCATTATTCAGAATCAAAAGGGAATTGTAACTTCCTTGATTTCCAGGGAAGAATTCTTCGCACGTCACAGTGAGCAGTACGTTCAGGAGAACTTTGGTGGATCATTGCCAGCTTTTATGGCAGCATTCAGCGCCCGTAAGAAGCTGACCGACAAGGAAATCGATGAGATGAAGGATCTCATTGAGAAAATGAGGGGGTGAGGGTATGATGATCTATACTGACAGTGAATTTCTTAATTCAATAGCTCTCTTCTTCTATAATCATCTGCCAGATGTACTGAATCTGAATTTGACAGCAAGTATTGTAATCCTATTTGTTATTTGTGTTCGGCAGTTTCTAAAACGTGCGCCTAAGATTTTCTCATATGCCTTATGGGGAATTGTTCTGCTACGCCTGTTGGTTCCAGTTTCGATTGAAAGTCCCATGAGTTTCGTTCCTGAGCGGACAGAGTTTACCAGTATGGTGGATGTCAACGAGGCTTTACCGGAAATTGAGTTCCAAACGGCCGAGGATCGTTTGGATAACAAACGGCAGATGGAAATTTCACCTACTGGTGATCCCATGGTCCTTTCGCACTCTATTGTGGAACCCCAGCATTACCTCACTATGATATGGATTGCTGGAATTCTGTTCCTGTCTGTACGGAGTCTTTTAGCTTATCTGGGCTTGAGAGAACGGGTAAAGGTGTCTGTTCCGCTCCAGAAGGGTGTATATATTGCGGATGACATTGATACACCCTTTGTCATGGGCATTTTCCGACCGAAAATCTATCTTCCCGGCACATTGGATTCAACGGAACAGAAATATATCATCGCCCATGAACGGCATCATATCAGAAGGGGAGATCATATTTTCAAGGCGCTGGGATTCCTTGCTCTTACCATTCATTGGTTCAATCCCTTTGTCTGGGTCGCTTTTGTTTTAGCAGGTCGGGATATGGAAATGAGCTGCGATGAAGCGGTGATCCGGAAACTGGGAGAAGATGTCCGGGCAGAGTATTCTGCATCTCTTCTGAATCTGGCTACCGGAAAGCGTATGTTTGCAGGTACACCACTGGCCTTTGACGAG
>JAFSBV010000058.1 GCA_017437125.1 Bacteroidales bacterium
GGAGATATCCGAGATAGCAGAGGACAAATCTGCTGTCGGGAGATTCTTCGCGATAGCATGGATCGTCATCAAGAAGGTGGTGATGCACCGTTTCCACCTGACCTCGATGGGCATAGGAGCACTCATCGGAGCGATACTCTTTCTGTTCGTGAAGATACTGCTGTTCGTGCAGCAGATCCTCTGCAATACATACCTGCTCATCAGTTCACTTCTGGGACCGTTCATCATGGCGCTGGCCATCCTCCCCGGTTATGAGACCGGGCTCAAGAACTGGGTTGCAAGATACATCCAGATAGCGATGTGGATTCCCATCGGATACTTCGTCATGTACATCAACCTGCAGATAGGCAATGCCTTCTGTACTCTGGCGGCAGCCGGGCAGACAGGACTGGCCATGGACTGGTTCATGATCGCCCTCCAGATCGTAGCGCTCATATCTGTCTCCAGCGTACCGAAGATGGCCGCATGGGTCATCGAGTCAACAGGTGCCAACGATGCCCACAGCGCACTCTCACAGCCTGCAAGGCAGATGGCACGCAAGTTCATGAAATTCTAAACTCAAAAATATGGAAAATCTCATCAAGCACTTCAACAGCATCGACACTTCATTCAGGAAGATGAAGTTCGTCACCGTCCTGGCTCTCGTATCCGCAGTCATCATCGCGGTTGGTTCGGTAGCCGCCAGCGGATGGTTCATGGAAAAGGCTAACGGAACCATCTACGTCGTGGACAAAGGGTCCGCTGTCATGGCATCGCGCACCCAGGAGGACAGCCACAGGGAACTGGAGGCGATGGATCACGTGTCAAGGTTCCACGAGCTGATGTTCAACCTCTCCCCCAGCGCCGAGTCCATCCAGAGGAATCTGGACAGGGCACTGGTCATGAGCGACAAGAGCGCCTACGACTACTGGATGGACCTGTCGGAAAGAGGATTCTACCAGAGGCTGGTATCCGCCAACATCTCCCAGGAGTTCGTGGCTGACTCCATCAAGGTGGACATGCTCACCTACCCCCACAGCGTCACTACCTACGGCAAGATATTCCTCCTTAGGGAGAGCAACATCACGGCATACCAGTTCGAGAGCACCTGCCGTCTGGTAGATGTGGAGCGCTCGCAGAACAACCCTCACGGACTTATGATAGAGAGGTTCACTGTCACCAGGAACGAGAATATAGGGACACGTAAACGCCACTGACCATGCTCCGGATCTACCAGTACATAAACGAAAGACTTTCCTCCCTCATGAGCAGGCATGAGAAGAGGATATTCACAACGGGAGCCAGGCTCCTTGCTGCCGTCTGCATCATCGTGGCGGTCTGCATAGTCAGGAACTGCTCCTCACAAATTTTCTGACGGATATGAAGACAAGCACACGAAACGCACTCATACTCTTCGGCATAGCAGGTCTGGCTGTCATCATAGCATTGGCTTTCATGACAAGGACATCAAAGAGTGAAGAAGAGACTCAGCCTCAGAACGTCTATGTCGAAGTTCCTGAAGCCGAAGATATGGAAATCACCGGGTCAAAATCCGAGGCTTACATGAAGGATATGGGCGAAAGGTCCAAAATCGAGGCATATTGGGACGATTGCGCTCCGGATAAGGAAACCCCCGAACCGGAGCAGAAACCCTCTTCCGGGGCTGTTTCCAGCCCTCCTGCAGCCTCCGCCGAAGATCTTCTGGGGCTGAACGAGGCAAAAGGAGGTTCCCCTGCTCCTAAAAAGGCGCAGAACAATCCATACAGGGAGACTGCTCAGGAGAGGGAGGCAAGACACCAGCGCCGTCATCAGGAAGCCATTGAACTGGCGGAAAGGATGCAGGAAAGACAGACCGGGCCAACCGGAGAGGAATCCTATGACGACTTGCCCGACGAGCAGGTCTCAGATGTTCCTCCCGCAGATGTCAGGAAATCCGATGCAATCTCGTCTCCGGACGGGTGGGGATCCGGGCTGAGTTCCCTTGACGGGGATTCGGTACCGGTCCCTGACGACCCGTACACACCGTTCAGGTGCATGTTCGCCAGGGAATCGA
>JAFSBV010000059.1 GCA_017437125.1 Bacteroidales bacterium
CTGACTGCTTCTTCTGCGTCCTGGGCGTCCTTAAGAATATTAGATGCCACGTTTTTGATAGCCGCTCCATATTTGTTGATCAATTCTGTAATTGCCCGCTCCGAGCGCTCAAAGAACAGAGCAATGATTTCATGATCTTTCAAATCGGTCACATCCTTTCCGTTACATCTATACAGTACGATTCTGAGAGGAAATATCTCACAGTCTTCAAAGAAAATTTTATCATATTTTGCAGGCTTATGCTATAATGAGAAAAACACCATCGAGGTTACTATATGAGAGATAAGATTATCAGAATCCTTTGGTCTGAGCCAGCTCCTTTGGATTTGGCCATGTCCATGATTGGATCACAACAACCTGGTTTATATTACATTACAAGACTATGGGGTTCACATGAAACCAGTCTATACATAGGAAAAGCATCAAGAACGATTCGAGAACGACTGGAAGACCATAAAAAGCATTGGCTGCATCTGTATAGAGGCCAGATTCTTGTAAGACTTGGTCATATCGTATATCCTACAGTCTTCGATGCCGAGCTTCTGGATCACGCAGAAAGTGCGCTGATCTTCGAACATGGAGATATTTTAACAGACAATACATCAAAGCGGAACTCCTACTCCTATTCAGAACTCTACCGAATTGAGAATACTGGCAATATCGGAGAACTCAAACGGAGTTTCAGAATGCAAAATCACCCTGACTACTAATCCCAGGAGGTGGACTATGGAAAGACTCATTTTTCATGTAGACGTGAATAGTGCTTTCCTGTCCTGGGAAGCTACCCGCAGAGTCAGTCTGGGAGAAGAAGACATCAGACTGATTCCATCAGCCATTGGTGGAGATCGTGAAAAGCGGACCGGCGTCATTCTGGCGAAATCTATCCCTGCAAAGAAATTCGGTATCAGGACCGGTGAACCGGTGGCCACGGCGCTGCGAAAGTGCCCGGATCTGTATCTTGCCAGACCGGATTTCCGGCTCTATGAAGCCTCTTCCAAAGCTTTTATCGAAATCTGTAAGCAGTATGCCCCAGTTGTAGAACAGGTCAGCATCGATGAGTGCTTCCTGGATATGAGCGGTACCCATAGAATCTATCCAGACCCAATTGCCATAGCTACCACGATCAAGGATAAGATCAGGGATGAACTGGGTTTCACTGTAAATGTCGGTATTGGTGATTGCAAACTCCTCGCCAAAATGGCAAGTGACTTTGAAAAGCCGGACAAAGTACATACTCTCTTCAGACATGAGATTGCCAGAAAGATGTGGCCCATGCGGGTTGGAGAGCTGTTTTCCGTTGGTCATTCCACTGCCGAGAAACTGGAGAAAGCAAAGATCAATACAATTGGAGATCTGGCTAATACAGAAGTTACCCGGGTGCAACGCATTGTCGGTATGAAAATGGGCAAGCAGATCCATGACTATGCCAACGGCATTGACCCCTCCCCTGTTCTGGCAGCCCCTGAAGAAGCCAAGGGCTACAGTATTTCTACTACCCTGGAAGAAGATGTAACCAAATCAGAACAGGCCTACAAGGTGCTCCTGGCTCTCTCGGACAGTGTAACTGCCAGAATCCGGGCAGATGGAGCAAAGGCATTCTGCGTTGCAGTGTCAATTCGTTCCAATGATTTTAAGACACGATCCCATCAGCGATCCTTGATGGATCCAACAGACATATCCAAAGAGGTCTATCAGATCAGCAAGAAGCTCTTCGATGAACTCTGGGACGGAAGAACACCCCTGCGGCTGATTGGTATCTCCATGACCAACATCACCCGGGAAGAAACGGCTCAGATGTCACTATTCCCGGATGAGAACCGGGATAAGGCCAGAAAACTGGACAAGGCCTATGATGCGATCAACAGTAAGTTTGGTTCTGCAACAATTGTGCGAGGATCTAGCATGAAGTCTAATCTGAATGTGGGCAAGAAGTATCAGGCTCAAATAGAACAAAAGAAGAAATGACTCTCAAATTCAATCGCAATGAAAAACGCCAAGCTGATTTACATCAGCTTGGCATTATGATTTCTACCGAAATAATGTGTTTCCTAGAATTTTACCTATGTACATACATTCGTGTCATATCGGGTTCACCGTCGCCCTGGACCATGCACAGGAACTCCCAGCCGTAGCGCTCGTAGAAGCTGGTATGATCAGTCACCAGATAAACAGGAGAAATGTCATTTGAGCGCAGA
>JAFSBV010000040.1 GCA_017437125.1 Bacteroidales bacterium
AGTCTGCCTGAAAGCTGGATGTAGTTACCTGTATTCATGATAGCTTGATTTAAGGTGGTTGGACTTGATTTTACGGATGCAGGACAGTACGTCCGGACGGCCGGCGTCAAGGAACGCGCAGGAAAATACGACCCCGAAGGGCGTGGAGATTTTCCGAGCATCCCTGGGGCAAGCAAGCCACTGGCGCAGCGAAGTCCTTTACACGGCCAGGACGGAGGATAGTACATTCGCGTCCGAAAAACAAGGCGGCCACCCTTTTCAAGCCAGAAGTCAGGTACTCAGCATAAGGCAGACGACGAAGTGAATACCAGAAGTTAAAGACGGAAGCCCACCAGGAAGTAAGACAGCCATAGGACACAAAAATGAATCCCTCTGGCTGATTAGTCATCTTAGGAGTTCAGACCCTCGGCAGAAACCACTCGCGGATCAGGCTGTCCTCTATACGTGCTCCCCAACTATCCGGATTGGACTTACGTGTATCGGACCAGGGAGATCCGTCAGCTATGAGAGGAGAGACCAGTATGCATGCCTTGGTCCAGGCATAACGACGGAAGCAGTTCGTCAGATATCTGAAGATAACCGGATGTTCACTGCGAAGCGAGTCATACTCCTCGAAGCCGTCGTCGGTATCCTTGCGCAGGCGGTTGTAGGCCCTCGGGAATACCGGCCCGTACTGCCACATCCGGGGATGTTCAGCCATCAGCCGCTCCCCCTTCTGAGCAAGCCTCACCCCATAGGCTATATACAGGATGCACTGGATCTGTGACATCGTCAGCTGTATTCCCTCAATGAGGGCCATATGCCTAAGGGCCTTTGCCAGCATCAGACTGTCCAGCTCCGTGTGCGAAGCGGTTTTACCCGAGATCCGCTCTGCCGGAGCATCCGTATGAGTCTTTGCGTTCTCCGCTGCCGTGCCATCAAGTTCTGGCATCCCCGTGATCTCACGCATGATGTACTTGATGCTCAAAGGGGACGGCGGAAGGTCCGCCCGCCTTCTGTGAGACCGCCGCTCACTATTCTGAATCTTCTCCGCGACAAGCTGGGCGACGATATCGATGAATCGTCCCTCCATCTCCTCATCCGGGGTAGCATCTCCGCCCCTGAGCCACGCCAGGACCTCTCTGTATGTATCGGTCTGCCTCAATGACGTTTTCATAATATGTTAATCTGTTATGGAGAGGGCCCGAGCCCTCTCCTGTGAAACCTAGAATCCCTTGAAGTCTCCCTCCGGAAGATCCTCGTCGTCTGACGGCTGAGATGCCGGTGTATGCTCTTCCCGGCTCTCCAGAGGCTTGAGGTTACCGAGGATAGGGCTTAGCTTTGGCAGCTCGCTGCTGTCCAGATTGAAGGCGGCTCTGTTTGTCTTCCCGACGTTCGCCTTGATGAAGTGCGTGTTGCCGTACTTCGGCTGGGTGGTTGGTCTGATGACGATGTCAAGGAGCCCCTTGACCGATCCTGACTTGCAATGCATCTTGAAGATGGCAGGGTTCTTCTGAAGAGGTATGACTATGCATTCCTCTGAGCCTACTGTCTGTAATGACGCACCTATAAGCGCCAGAAGGTCTATCTGACCGATCATTGATGTAGTGTTCATGACATTATTGATTTAAGGATTATCTTATTTGTTCC
>JAFSBV010000015.1 GCA_017437125.1 Bacteroidales bacterium
TTCATTGAAGGTAGGATATGAGTACCAGCTTGGATTCTGGGGACATCTTGACGGAAAGCACATGCATAATATCAAACTCGGAGTAGCATACACATTCTAATACAAATAATCATGGCAACGCTTAAACCAAAGAAGACAAAGATTGAAGACACAGTTGTGGGAACTTACCAGAAGATCGAGGATGCCGTAGTCGGCACTTACCAGAAGATCGAGGACAAATTCGTCGAGAAATTTCTTGACGTTGAAGAGGAAATCATTGAGATTCCTGAAGAGGGAGACGAAACAGATAAATAATTGCACACATTTTAAAGAAAGAAGAGATGAAAAAGTTTATGAAGATCATGGGTGTTGCCGCCCTTATGACAGGCATAACGACAGGAGCTATGGCTCAGGAGCAGACTCAGGAAACAGAGAAGCCAGGATTCTTCAAGCAGGCGTTCCGTGACATGAAGGAAAGCGCAAAGAGGCAGAGGGAGATCGACAAGGCCAACTTCAAGGCTCAGAAGATGGAGACCAAGGCATTCTATCAGGAACAGAAGGCGAAGAGAAATCCTGAAGTGCGCAAGATGGTTCAGGAACAGGAGTATCAGAAGCAGATGGCAGAGGCTAAGGCACGCCAGGAGGCTGCTCAGAAGAGGATTGACGAGGCGAAGAACAATCAGTAATCATGAAGATTGTGACAGTGATATTTGAAGAGCCTCTTCATCATGTATGTCTGATGTCTGGACTGAAACAGACATACGCCAGAATGCCGTTCCTAAATAAAAGAGTGCATGAGGTCAGAGGAAAGGTGATGACAATTGATAATATCGTCCCACCGCCTCCTATGATGAACAACCCAGGCAGAAGGACAGGCATAAGAGGCACAAGAAATATGGTAGGAGTCTCATATTGGAAGAATAAACTTTCGATTGAGTACAGGGAGGATATGTGCAACTGCGAAGATATCACTGCATTCGTCAACAGTCTCATAGAGGACTATATGCATTTCAGGCATCCGTTCATGAAGATAACAATTAAAGATGGCAAATGCCATGAACATATATCAGGCCATCTCATCGCAAAGATCATGTAACATTACCGTCAGTCTTTCGATAAGGACTGGCGGTATGCTTTTGGGGACATACCCTCGACTCTTTTAAAGTATTTACCAAAGACTGACTGAGACGGGAAATCCAGGTCGTCGCTGATTTCCTGAATGGTCATCGAAGTTGACGAAAGACAGCTTTTTGCATATAGGACCACATGCTTTTCTATCCAATCCAAAGCAGTCATGCCGGTCTCCTGCTTTAGCATTGTCGAAAGATATTTGCTGGTCACGCAAAGTTTGTCTGCATAGAAGCCTATGTCACGCTGAGTCTTGAAATTCTCGGCGACAAGAACCATGAATCTCTCACACTTTTCCTGCTGGACAGTCATTGCAGATGGTTGGCTATGAAGACCGTGCATATAATATCCGAGACCATAATAATGAGCCGAGAAAAGGTGTTTTACTATTTCTTCTCTATATGGATTGTCCGGCTGCTTCATCAAACTCGACACTTGCCTATATACAGATGTAAGGACATCTATAACTTCTGGAGAAACGCTATAGAACTGCGTATCCTTGATGAAGAGTCTTTCCTGAAGGCTGACAGGGAGATTTAATGAATCAGTAAAATTCTGACTGACGACCATACCGAATCCGGAGAAATCCTCATCAAGGTCTATTGACTCTACCACCTGACCGGGAAGGAAAAGAGCCACTGCTGGAGCCTTCAATGACCACATACGGAAATCCACCAGGCAAGAGAATTGTCCGGCTGTAATCACAATCTGAGTAACCTTCTTTATCTTATGAGGGAAGCGGAGTCCTTTCAGAATACTTCCACTTTCCAAAAGTTCAATATCCTGCAGCATAACTCTGCAAATTTACCAAATCGGAAGAATAGAACAAATTGGGTAAGATTTCATAAGAATATTGCGCTAATCTTGAAGAAGAATATGCCAATATACGACGAATCCTCGACATACGTGTCGAGGATTGTGTCTTTTAGAGAATTCAATTTTATTTCCCGAAACGTTTTTTTGCGATAGCGAACATATCCTTGTAACGGAATCCTATCATTGCCATGAGAGACCGTTGCATTATCGCAAAGCAGGCGATGAATAGGAACGGACCAAAAGTGTAGTCGTACCATTGTGCCAAATGGTTAGTCGCAAGGTAGGCTATCAGGGCAATTCCGGTTACAAGTTCTATCTCAGCGGTCACCATGCCTGGCGTGTAAGGCTTGTTCAGTCTGAATATCTTTATGCCTGCGATATGGACTATTCCTTCGAAGATGCTGAATGCTGCTACGGTTACAACAAACAATGGAATTCGGTCTCCATAAAAGAATGGTAAAATTGTCATCGCGAACAGGAATACGCCAGTGATAAGTCTGCTGCCGCGTTTGATCTCTGTACTGACATCCATCTGGAGTACGTTTGCTGATATCAGGTCAACGAAACCTCCTGGGTAGTGTCCCTCTTCCCATTCATGCAGGACGTAGAGAAAAGAAAGGAATACAACGAATTTCTGAATGACGGTCAGTTCACCCATGAAAATGGCGACACAGACGATGAGGAGCAAGGCAATCACTGAGTAGATTTCCAATGCATAGTTCTTCATGAATTTCCACATAATATCTAACAGATTTTTAAGTTTTTGCAAAATTAGCCAGACAGTATCGTTCTGGCCTTATCTTCTGATTTCATAATATTATCTTTTTATTGCCATTATAGTCAGAATTGTCACTATTTGTTCAATTCTTATTATCTTTACAAAGTTTTGAAGATTTAGAATGACGCAGGAAATAGACATATCGAAATTTTCGAGACAGGACAGTCCATCTCTTATTGTTCATGACGGTTTTGTGATGAACAGGTCTGTGAATGTAAAGAATGCTGTCGGAAGAATATTGAAGATAGGAGAACCGTATCGTCTGGTTGAGAATCGAATAGTCAGGGTCATCAGCGGAAATATTTCCATCTCTGTCAATATGAAGTCCTATAATCTTAATGCTGGTGATGCATTAGTTGTTTCCAGTGGTACAATTGTGGAGATAACCAATCATTCTGATGACGGATTTGTGGATCTACTAGGATTTCAGAATCCGGTGTGGGAAGATGGAAGAAAAGTACTATTCATGGGTCTCGAATGCAGTTCCTGGCTTGATGCCTACTTCACGCTTCTGTATGACTCAGCATCTGTATCACCTTTCAACAAGAAGGCTGTCGAATACCTGATTGCATCGCTATGCTCCAGAGCATCAGACGCATGCCGTCGTTATGAAACGGAAAGCTCAGACAAAACAGACCGACAGTTTGCACTGTATGAAGAATTCATTGATAAGCTGTCTGAGGCTAAAGGAAAGCATAACGTCTCGCATTACGCTGAACTTCTGAATATATCTTCCAATTATTTGAGCAGGATAGTTTCCATGATAGGTGGTGGGACTGCAATAGACATGATCAACCGCTCTGTCATCCTTAAGGCGAAGGTGCTGCTCAAGAACAGCGATATGACGATAGAGAATATCTCCGAAGAACTGAACTTTCCCAATAGCCCGTACTTTTGCCGATTCTTCAAAAGGGAAACAGGCATGACTCCGACAGGGTATAGAAAACAGGAAATGTAGAAGATAGATAAACAATAGTGAACACTTTTGGCCTACTAATCAGACTAATATATGCCTTTGCTCGACTTATTGATATTCGTTGTAACTATACGCCGATTCTCATCCTCGATTCAGAGGAACTTGCTGACACGCAAAAAGCCTTGATTTGGAAGGTACCAGATCAAGGCATCTCTTTTAGACTATGTGTAAGTACAGACCGAAAAATCGAATTTACGAATCCGGGTAAGAATACCAGAACCATTTAATTCCACCATCCCGGACCCCAGCCGCCGTTGCCTGGACCTACGTTTCCCGGGCCACCACCCGGACCACCTCCGGGACCATTGCTCTGGCCTACGGTTGTTGTGAGACTGTTGGAAGTGAAAGTTCCCAGTTCAGTCCCTGCCGTATAGGATCCATCCTCAAACCAGCCGTTCCAGTTGACTGTGTTTCCGCTTAATGAACCTCCGGAATACACTGTGTAAGTCTTACCGGACTTGATGTCTGGAGATGAGAAAAACAATGACATGCCGTTTATCGTTCTCGGGAGTTCGTACTTCAGGACAGGACTGCCCTCGGCATCTGTAATCACGAAAAGTTCACCGGTCTTCGCCTGTACGCCATTGTAAATGACGGACCTCTGAGTGCTTGAACTTGATGTGGAAATCGCGGCTCCGCCAGTACCTATCAATGTGCCTCCGGTCACGATGAAGTTCTGGCTGTTGTCGCAGTCCAGCCCTTCTTCCGGAGCACCGCTTCCTGAAGCGATGACAAGCCCTCCATTGACCCAAAGTTTTCCGTTTGAGTCTATGCCATCGTTATTATCGGCAAAAGCGAAGATCTTTCCTCCATTTATTTCCATGCCGACAGGACTGTCTCCTCCCACATTGATGGCATCATCGTATGCATAGACGAACACCTCTCCTCCATTGACAGTTATCTTCGACTTGCTCTCAAGTCCTTCCGAACCGTCACTTCTTCCTGTTACTTGAATATTCAGTACCCCACCGTTGATTGTGATTTCTCCATCTGCCTTGACTCCTTTGGGAGAAGAATCCAGATCGAGCGATTCATTATATATATATTTGCCTCCGGAAGTCACTACGTTGACTGTTCCGTCATTCATAGTGATACCGCCGTCCGCATTCAGGCCCTTGCCTCCTTCTCCAGTGCTTACGCACAAGATTTCGCCATCGTAAATCATGATATTGCCGTCGGCCTTCACTCCTGCAGGGGATGATGTATCATTCTCATCATCTTCATAGATCGATCCGCCGGATGTGTATAATTTGAGCTGGCCTCCCTTGACGGTTACATCTGCATCTGAACTGAGACATTTTCCGGCATCTGCGGAGGTCTTGGCCCAGATGTAGCCGCCGAGTACCGTTATTCCCTCGGCTTTTATACAGTTGTCTTTAACGTCATTTATCGCCAAGGTCACTCCAGGTCTCACGATCAGCGAGGATTTGACTGAAATACCGTGTTTTTTCTTTCCTGTAAGTGAGAGGATTCCGGAACCGCTCACAACTACCGATCCTTTACAATATATCGCACCGTTCCTCTTTTCATCTGCGGCAGTGACTCCTTCAGGATAATATGACTCGTCTGACTGCGATTCCGCATCACAGATTATGTTTGTCGTTCCCTCCGCAAGATGCAGATACATGAGCGACTTGTTCTGTATATTGATTGCCGCACTCTTTGCAGAAGTCAGTTCAAGACCGTTCAATGTGAGTTTCACTGCCGAGTTGCCATATATCTTAAGCTGTCCGTCATCAGATTTTCCTGATGCGATGATTTCTGCTGCTCCTGCATCAGTCAGATCAAGGGCCACGTCGGCACCTGTAATATAATCTTTCACAGCATCGCCTGTAGATGTGACTGTAGCAGAATTACCTGAGTAGGTAACTGTCACGGTTGTTACAAATTCCTGATTTTCCCAATATGTTTCATCTCCGGCAATGACGGCATCCGCCCCTTTGTCGGTTGCAGTGAGCCCGTCATATCCGTTTTCCTCAGTTGATATTTCTAGAGTGTAGTTTTCCACTTCGTTCTCGCCTCGGTCCTGTCCCGGCATTCCCGGTATTTCCGGCGGTACCATATCGTCCGGTCTGTCAGCGGGCGTGCAGGACAGAACTGCAAATAGTGTCAGAGCACTGATGATGATTGTCTTCTTCATTTTCTGATTTCAATTTTTAAAACTCCACAAAATTAATTTAATCAAAATCAATGCAGAATACCTAAATCAGCGAAACTGATGAAAATCCGGATAAACGGAATGTGGCATTACATTCAAACGGCGACATTTGCTCTTGACAGAAAAATCATCCTTACATTCATTTGCATCTTGATTTCTTTCTAAATTTGCTGAATGAATATTCTGAGGATAGGATCGAAGGGTGACAGCATGCGTAATGAACGTGTGCTGTATATCTCTATATGGACGATTGCAGTCCTGCTTCCGATTATTCTTGAGTTCTGGGAATATATCAATAATTCCGCATTTGATTGGCATCCGGTTGTCAGATGGTGGAAGGGGCTGTTTCCACTTGTAATCATTTTCCTGCTGCACAATCATATCCTGATGCCTCATCTGCTCAAGAAAGGGAGAATATGGTATTATGGCATTTCTATATGTGCGGTCTTGCTGACATACGGGGCATTGTCCTACACCATAGACGATAGCAGGCCTGACCATCGCAAGGAACAGCATTCCCCTCCGCCACCTCGTTTTGACGGTCCGGACTTCCGTCCGCCAATGCCGTTTCAGGAACCTCCGAAACGACCCGTTCCTGAAAGGAAGCCTCATTTTATGGTCCCGCTTCCTATGCTGTTCCGTATCGTGCTCGCTCTTCTTACCATTGGAGTCAATGTCGCGATATCACTCTCTTTCAGTTATAGGAGAGAACAGGATGATAGGAAGGAACTGGAGAAATTCAAGCTTCAGGAAGAACTCAAGTACCTCAAGCAGCAGATAAGCCCTCATTTCTTCATGAATGTCCTGAACAATATTCACGAAATGGCAGACGAAGATGTGGTCAAGGCGCAGGATATGATTCTCGAACTCTCGCAGCTGATGCGATATGTCCTTTATGAAAGTGAGAACGGGGCTACGGATCTTTCTTCGGAGTCCAGATTCATATCAAGTTACGTGGGCCTTATGAAGATGAGATACCTCGAAGAGATCGTGAAGGTCAATCTTGAACTGCCTGATGAGACCTCTGCTAACCTTCGTGTTCCTCCTCTGCTTTTCATATCATTCATAGAGAATGCCTTCAAGCACGGTGTCAGTTACCTGAATGACACGGAGATAAATATAAAACTCTACGAGATGAACGGGAAAGTGATGTTCTGCTGTGACAACACTGTCCCGGAGAAACCTGCCGGATCCAAGAAAGAAGGAGGAGTAGGACTGGCCAATGTAAGAAGGCGTCTTGATCTGCTATATGGAAACGACTACTCGTTAAAGATATCTGAAGAAGAGCAACGTTACTCCGTTACACTCGTAATACCAGGAATATGAACATAAGATGCATAATTGTCGATGACGAGCCTCTGGCTCTTAACAAGCTGAAACGCTATATACTCAAATATCCGTTTCTGGAACTTGTCGCCTCGTGTCATAATGTCGAGACGGCCAGGCGTGCATTGGAGTCCGGCGAAGTCGATCTGATCTTCATAGACATCAATATGCCTGATGTAAACGGTCTTGAGTTCATACGTACCCTGGAGAATCCTCCTATGGTCGTGTTTGTTACAGCCTATCCTGAATATGCCGCTGAGAGTTACAAGGTAAATGCTCTTGACTATCTGCTTAAGCCGTTCGGAATTGAAGAGTTCAACAGAGTGGCCGAGAAGATCTTCAACCATTGGCAACTCATTCAAAATCAAAATAAATCATCATCTACCACAGAAGAATGTGTCAGATATCTCAAGTGCGACCATCGCTTTCTTCGTGTGGAATGTGATGATATCAGATACATAGAAGGGCAGAGCGAATACCTCAAGATACATCTGGTTTCCGATAATCCGTTCCTGACGCATATGACCTTCCGTCAGATAACGGATTCTTTTCCAGACAATTTCATTCAGATTCACCGCTCATACGTTGTGAATATGAAGCACGTCGTGTCAGCCGAACGCACACTGGTCGTTCTGGATGACGGCACCCGTCTCCCAGTCAGTTCCTCAAGAAGATATAATCTGCTGGAGTATATGAATATCTGATCTGAATACTGAATATAGTGATATTATCTGAATTCAGATATCAAGTCTCCAGACCTCGTGAGTGATAAGCAAACAGCCCGGTGGGCTTTTGCAGCGAGCAGCCCGCGTTAGCTGGGTTAATCGAGCGGAGCAAGTTATGATTAGATGAAGATTGCTGACTGACCGGAGGGATGTGGGCAGGTATTGTTTCGATATTCAGTCGGTGAGAGACCTGTACGTTGTCTGAAATATCTACACATATAGGGCGTGTCCTCGAAATGCAGCATCGCGGCTATCTCCTTGACCGACATATCCGTACTTGACAGCAATGTCTTTATCTCGCAGATTGTCTGCTTGTCAATCAGTTCCTTGGGTGAAAGGTTCCATCTCCTGTGAGTCAGTTTGTAGAGATAGGTTGTCGTGATGCACAACTGCTCAGCGTAGAATGACACTTCGCGAGTTGTGCGGAAATGCTGGGCGACGAGTTTCAGGAATCTGATGATAAGGGTACGGCTCCTGCTGATGGCTTTACTTGAGCCCATACCGTTCTGTGTCATCTCGCCGTCCATCGCCATAAAGAGGTTGTATATATTGTTTCTGAGCAGCTGGTCAGTGTATTCGTCTGCTGAATTGCGGCATATCCACTCCATCTGCCGGTACCATCCTTCTAAAAGTTCCCATTGACCGTTGTTGGGGAGGAACAATGGATTTTCAGACAGGGAGTCCCAGAAATAAGGTGACGTGAGTTTATATATCGCTTCCTGCACATTGTCATCTGCAAGAACCACATATCTGCAACGGAATGCTCTGCTGCTTCGCTCTATCCAAAACGTGTCGTCATAGAACAATACAGCCATCATTCCCCGACGAAGAACCCTTCGCCTGAACCCCACCGAGATAATGGCACAGCCGCTGTCGACAAGCAGGACCATACAGCCGCTTATTCCTATGCGGTTGTTCCCGTAAGCCTTGAAATCCGTCTGTCCTGTTCTGCTGCCATCGGCAATGATCCCGAACTGCAATCTCTCCATATTCTTGATTTGTGCTACAAAGATAGACTAAAATACACCATTTCTATTAGTGTTGTATCGAAAAGTACCCCACGAGAAGTGATTTGTATATGTACGACGTCATCGATGTGCCTTATCTTTGCACTCGAGAATATCGATGTGATATGATTATAGAGAGATTTACAGAAGATGATATTCGTGAAGCGGCACATCTTGCATATCCCGTCTGGGGCGAGGGTCATGCTGCCAATGGTCAGGGAGAGGAGTTCGGACTGCTGATGTGTGAATATATCATCCGTTATGGGTGGTATGGTGCACCATTCGCCTTCAAGATTACCGACGAAGGCAAGATGGTAGGTTGCATCCTTGCAGGCAATATCAAGCAGGATAACGGTTACAACGAATGGCTGGATGGCATGATGCCGACATTCAATGGGCAGCAGCGCGAGGAGGCGTTGGCTCTGCGCGATTACTTCGGCAAGACCTCGCCAAAGGTCTATCGCCATATGCGTGCAGATAAGGATCTGTATCTTTCGTTCTTTATCTCTGCCATGCAGGGATGCGGCAAGCGTTTGCTTGCGGAGATCGTGGCTTTGGCAAAGAGCGAGGGTTACGAGAGCCTCTACCTTTGGACTGACTCATCGTGTAATCACGGCTACTACGCCCATCACGGCTTTGAGAAAGTTGCCGAGTTCAAGAGTAATGAGTGGAAGACCGACTCCGACGATTACCTGACCTATATTTATAGAAAGAGTTTCTGATAATTCTCGATTTATCGATTCATCAATGGTTTCCAGATGTATGTTGTCAGGAACGACTTGTCCATATTTGCTACCATTCGCTCGAACATCGGGGCAGCGAAAGAGAAAGTCAGGAGGTCGGATTTGACGCAGGTTCTCATTGCTGTGTCCATACCTCCGAGGATTGCACGAGGATTCTCCTTCCTAGCCTCGTCGAATGCGAATGTCAGCATCTGTTCGCAGCCAGAGCCAAAAGGAACTATGACATTGTCAATTCTGGTATTGTCAAAACTTGATAACGTATGAAGTGCCGAGATGACATCAGGCTGTGCAAAGACGCAGTAGATGGAAGGATTGTCACTTTCGGTAAGTAGGTCTATCGGTTTGAATATCACATATTTCCCGGTCGGATGAGCAACCGGATTGATCTGATGGAGAAGGTTGGTCTGCTCTCGGTCGATCTTGAACTTCTCGATGTTTACCAGAAGATCTACAGTGATTTCTTCCTGATATGGACCGCCGAACAGATTACGGAGTGCGCCCCAGCAGCCTATGTTTTCGGCATCGAATGCAAGTGCTGTCCCGTGATGCACCTTTGAAAGCTGTGCAAAAAGACAAACATATCCTCGCTTGCTTTGAGGTGGTGCAGGTGCATATTCTGCTCCGCAGAGTTCGTCTGAATAGAATACCGCAACAGGCATTTCAGCCTGTGGGAAATACTCGCGCCATTTTGCGACTGCAGTATCTCTGAAATCTATATTCATATCTCACTTCCGATTTATCTGCTCAAAGGTAGATAAAATAGTGTGGATTACAATGGTTTGTCATTATGAATCAGGGAAACTGTTTACGCCCGGTCGGTCATTGATGACAAGATAGGAAGCGTCCGGCAGAATAATGGCTGAATTTATGATGGACGGTGTCAGTTTTTAATGATTTTGCTCTGTTTTCGATACCGTCTGACAAGTTTTCATGCGATTTAGTGACGGACGGTCCCGAAAAGGGGAAGTGAAGGGATAATATTAATCTCGCAGATAAATGGAAATTTACTTCAATAGACAGATGCTTGCGAAAAACAAAGCGAAAATCAGTAAGTTTATTGCAGTTCTGCCTAAAAGCGGGTTTATTGCAGCCCCTGAAGATTGCTTAAGGCGAAACCAAGTCTTTATATGTAGGATGAGGTAAAGTAGAGGAATAACCAATGCCCAGACAGGAAACTCTAGCCAAACCGGTGTCATGATTGCCATGCCGATAAAACCAGACAGCAGATAGACGGTACTTATGAATCTACGCCCGAAAATAACTACCGTTGTGCGTTTGCCGACTGCAGCATCGTCCTCCATGTCCCTGTAATTATTGACCATCAGGACATTGCTCGCAAGAAGTCCGATAGTTACGGAGGTTTCTAAAACAATATCTACAGACTCCCATGACGATGTCTGAAGATACCAGGTCAGTACGACCGGCACGATGCCGAAGAAGATGATCACGGCGACATCTCCCAATCCATGGTGTGACAGAGGATATGGCCCTGCACTGTATGCTAGTGCGAAGCACATGATCAGGATGCCGGCGATGATGAGCCACCAGGGACCGTAAATCAGCATTGCACATCCGACGGCAGCAGCGATTCCTAATGTTATGAATGTCGCTGCTTTCATTGCCTTTGGAGAGATCTCACCTTCCGTTACGCCTCTGCGGAATCCGGCACGTCCTTTCTTGTCTATCCCGTTCTTGAAATCATAATACTCGTTGCCGAAATTGGCTGCTATCTGCGCAAGGATTGCGAATGCGAGACACAGCAGAGCAGGAATTGCCTTGAAGGAGCCGGTCAGAATTGCGCACCCTGTCCCGGCAATCACTCCTGCAACGCTTACAGGAAGTGTCCTGAGCCTCATGGCTTCTATCCAGTGCCTTATCATATCGTCGCCTTTTTGCCTACATACATACGGCAGATGCCGAAAGTCATCGGTGTATGTTCGACTACGGCAAAGCCTGCTGACTTCATCATTCCGATGAACTTGTCCGGTGAAGGAAAACGCAGGACTGATGCAGGAAGGTATTCATATGCACTGCGGTTTCCTGATACGAGGCCTCCTATTGAAGGAAGAATCTTCAGGAAATACAGTTTATAGCACCAGCGGATGAAGGCGTTGGAAGGTACCGACAGTTCCAGGATCACAAGTTTACCACTCGGAACCAGCACCCTGAACATCTCGCTGAGCCCGATCTCAAGATGTTCGAAATTGCGCACACCGAATCCTACGGATATGCGATCGAATGTGCCATCCGGGTAGGGAAGCGCCTCACAATCTGCTACCGACAATTCTGCAGAGAGACCAGCTTTCTGTATCTTCTCCCTGCCTATGGCCATCATTCCTTCCGATATATCAACTCCCGTCACTTTGCTTCCCGGCGCGACCTTCTGAGCGATTTCAATCGTAAAGTCAGCAGTTCCACAAGCCACGTCAAGCACTTTCACAGGCTTGTCAGTGTCAGCAATCTCACGGACAGCCTTCTTTCTCCAACCCTTGTCGATATTGAGGGAAAGAATATGATTCAGCTTGTCATAGTCTGGGGCAATGTTGTCAAACAGTTTTCTGATTCCTTCTTTCTTTGCCATATTTATTTCTGTTTTCTTCTGATAAAGATATGTATGTCAGCAGGATTACATTCATCAGCAAGGCGTAACAGATGGCAGGAAGAGCCATCTCACCGCTATTGAAGATGAATAGCGATTTATCTGTGTAAAAGTAAGAAATAATCAGTATTCTGCAAAACAAACAGCCCAAGTCTTCATACAATCTCAAACTCTATCGGACAAATCCTCTTCAAGAGAGGTGACATCCGAGATTTTTATAACAAACCTGATGAGCCGGTAAACGATCCGGAGGACGACTCAAACAGGCAACTTACTTTATGGTAAAATTTCTCCGGACAGCAATGATTCTGAAGCAAAATCCATTTATACTGGCTCTAAATCTATATAGTCTTCAGCCACAAAATAGTTACAGATAAAATAGCATGAAAAATGCCTGACACTATACATTTGTGCCAGGCATTTTTCTCGCAGATAAATCCGAATTTACAGCCGGGGACACAGAAAACAGAAACAGTCGAAAAACAAGACCGTTCTACAGCATCTGTCAATTAGCTGCAGGACGGTCTTTTCATTAATCGTCAGTATCTGAGCGACTACCTGTCAGAGTCCGAGTCGGATAAGTGATCTGTCTGACTCTGTTTTCTGGACTGCCTTCTGCTTGAAGGAATTGAAGTTATATGAAAATCCAAACCAGAGCATACGGCTCTTGTTGCGGCTGATATTAGTAAGGTCAAAGATGTTATTGTGCGATGAAACCTCCCATTTTGCTGTCTTGAAAACGTCAGTCAGAAGGATCGATGCTGTCATCGCACCTTTCAGGAACCTCTGCTTGAAGCCGACATTCATCTGATGGGTGAGGGAAGTGGTCAGCTGCGGGAAATATTGTGGGGTAGAGACAAAGTATTGACACTGGATATCTCCACCTTTCCATGGAAGGAAATCAAAGAGCACATTGCTGTTGTTTGTCACACCTTTGTTGGATATCTCTGCTCCTTCATACTCACCTGATGTAGACACATAATATGTGTTAGCGGCAAGCGATACATTCATCCATTTCACTGGATTGACGCGAAGAGTGAAATCTACACCTGATTTGAGGTCGGAAGCAGCATTCACATACGTCGTGATTAGCCTTTGCGAATCGATAGCCGTGATCTGCGAGATGTAGTCGGAGGTATGATTCACATATCCATTGAGGAAAAGGTTGAATGATCCGCGGCTGAGACTATATCCCAAGTCAAACTTGGTCGCTTTCTCAGGTTGCAGATGCATGTTTCCTTTCTCATATGTTGTCGCGTCAACCATGCTCATATATGGATTGAGCTGCGGATATGTCGGACGTCCTATACGACGGGAAACAGCAAGGGAAAGTTCATGTCCGTCAGCGACGTCATATATTCCGGAAAGGCTTGGAGCGAGGAAAAAAGTGTAGTCTGTCTGCGAGATATTATCGTGTCGGCTGTCCAGTGTAACACGGCTCATCTCTCCGCGAAGACCTGCCTTATACGTGAATTTCTTTCCGATACGCGAACCGAACATTGCATAAAGTGCAGGAACCGTCTCCGTGTGTATCAAATCGTTGCTCAATGCTTCAGAATATTCCCAGGCTCCATTGCTTAAATTATAGAACTCATGGTAAATATCGTTCGTTCTATAGGTAAGCTTCGCTCCTGCAGAAAGGGTTCCGGATTTGAATTTATGTTTATAGTCCGCCTGTAATGCGGAAATGAAAGGACTTCCCCCGGAGTTGGAATAGTTGGTCTTTTCATCGTCCACGAAATAATATGACGGTCTGTGTCCCCATATCTTGGATACAGAACCTTTGACGGAAATATCGGACACATCCGGTCTGATCACATGTGTATAGGTAATCGAACCTTCAATATTTTCACGGTTCCATGTTACGTCATTATGTCTTGCCTCGTCAGTAGCGACAGAATTGTCGGTGAATGTATTATGGAGATCCTGCCTGATGTTTATGCGAGGGAGGATACATTTGGCGTCGACGCTGAGCCGGTTACGCTGATCGATTCGGAAATCCGCTCCTAGAGTGATGTTGTTGTTATAGGTATACCTTGTCGCCTCCATCTGCTGAAGCACATTGTAACCGGTTGCCTTTATGTTTCGCTGAAGGCTGGTGTTCACCACATCATCTTCATATTTCGTATTGTAACTGAATCTGTATGAAGCTTTTGACTTGTTATAAGCAAAGGCTGCATTTGCAGTGACGAAATGATTGAAACCGTAATTTGCAGCGACAATTCCACTGAATCCCTGAGCTGAAGTCTTCTTGGAAATGATATTGATGATTCCGCCGGTACCTGAGGCGTCATGTGAAGCATCCGGATTCGTTATGACCTCGATGCTTTTGATGTTGCCGGCAGGTATGGTAGAAAGGTCACTTGCAGTTGTAGGCACTCCATCCATAAGGACAAGTATATTTGAGTTGCCTCGGATGAATATTCCGTTGTCGGCAACGCTTACAGAAGAAGCTGAACGGAGAATGTCGATTGCTGTTCCTTTGCCTGAAGAGATATTCGACGAAGCGTTGATGGTGGTATGTTCGACAGTTGACTTCTGAACAACCTCCTTCGCAGAGACCGTTGCTCCTTCAAGAGAAATGGCATCCTCCTTCAGAACAATCGCACCCAGATTCAGCTGGGATTTATCGGAAACGAACTCTTGAGAAACCTTGCTGTAACCGATGAATTCAACCACTAGCTGACAAGAATCTGTGCCTTGAGCAACCTTGAGCGAAAATTTTCCTTCATGATCTGTGATGGTTCCGGTCAATGGAGAATTATCCTTATAGACGGCAACAGATGCATATGCTACTGGGGAGCTCATTCCGTCGATTACTCGTCCGGAAACTGTACACCTCGCTTGTTGTGCATAAGCCTGTACCGGGATGATCAGCAGCGCAAGAAATATAATCCGTATGTATTTAATCATCTTGTAATAATTTATGTTTCGCAAGTGCTTGATTATCCTGCGAATCGCTAGAGTAATCAAGTCTCATGATTTTTACCGGCCTTTCGTCTCCTTTGTAGAGTTCGCTCAGCCAGTTTATGTCTCCTGTGTCCCGGAATCCGCATTTTTCCATCACTTTTCCGGAAGCAGGGTTATCGACGAAGTGGTCTGCCCACAATGTGAGAAATCCCTTTGAGTTGAAGCAATATTCAATCATCTCACGCAACGCTTCGGTGCAGTATCCTTGATTCCAGAAAGGCTTTCCGATCCAGTAGCCTACCTCTGCTTCCCCTTCAGCAATGCCGATGTTGCTCTCGTTGTGGTCATAGTAACCCATGCATCCGATCAGCTGGCCGGTTCCCTTCAATACCAAAGCCCATACATGGTCGCTATTGAATACGGTATTGATGATCTCCAGGCTTTCTTCTACTGATTTATGCGGTGGCCATCCGGCACGGGGACCCACATCAGGATCGGATGCAAGAAGGAACAGTTCCTCTGCATCAGACTCTCTCCATGGACGAAATGACAGGCGCTTGGTTTCAATCATAGACGAACAAGATAATATCCGGCCGCAACAAGGGCGATACCGGCAATGACACTGATTGCTACGTATGCCATAAGGCTCATGAAGTTCCCTGCCTGCAGCATCATCAAAGCCTCCTTGGAGAAAGTCGAGAAAGTGGTGAATCCACCGCAGATTCCGACAGTCATGAAGAGTGCCCATGAGCTACTTTCACTAGAGTTCTTTCTGAAGCATCCGGGCAGTGTTCATGTTGCGGCGGGGACCGCCATCGATGATTATTATCTTTTTCATTTCTGACATCTTTCTGTTAGTTGTGCATGTTGTCTACCAGGTACTTCTTGTCGCCGATCTCGAAATAGACCCTTTCGCCATTGCCGGTAAGATAGAATATGTATTTGTTTTTTGTCTTGGTGTTCTTGAAGTGTCCGGATTTCTTCTTACCGACACTAGTGCCATTGGTTCTGATGAGGTTACGGTCTACGTCATCGGGTACCGGCAGAAACTTGGCACCAGTGACATCTATGACCTTCTTGCCGATCACAAAATGTACAGTAAGGGCATTGTCCTCAATTGAGTTCTTGAAAGGAATAGATCCAAGAACTAATAGAGTTACTCCGATTACAATCAGTATAGGTGCCAATATAGATGTCCACATGATTCTTATCTCTCTTTGATTCATAGGTATATTAGTTACGTAAATGGGAATTTACCTATGCATTACTTTATAAAATATCATTCTTTATGTCTGAAGCACCGGCAGTAGCTCCTGGTGCGATAGTAATTGTCGCGTTGCCTGTATAATGCAAGTCACTGGCGCCAGAGAGTCTATTTATTTTGATGGTGCCATCGCAATGAATATACGCATCACTCGCATCTTCCATAGAAACTGCGCATTCATCACACGAAAGACCATAACGACTATTGATTATATTCTTCTTGATACCGCTAGCGTCTTTTAGATTGAGTGTCAACTTATTGACGTATCCTTTGAGTTTTGCATCAGACGCATTTCTCAGATTTATGGTAAGTTCTTCTGCGTTGACATCTCCCTCAATATCAGAAGCATTAGATAAGGTTAATTTAGTCAGGTTGGGATTGACCGGTAACTCAATATTGACAGTTGAATTAAAGAAGTATGTACCGTCCTTGAGTCGTATATCAAGGATATCGTCTTTTTCTTCAATTATCACATTCGGCAGGAGATTCTCACCAGTTGTCACTTTAACTTCTTCAGCTGTATCGCTTATGACTACATTGATGGCATTGGAGACATAAAGTTCGCTATATGTGTTTTCAATGTTGAAGGTCTCTGTGACTGTAACTCCGGCAAATTTATCACATCCGAAAAGAGCGGATAGTAAAAAAATCAATGTTATGTTTCTAAAATTCATAATTAAATTTCGATTTAACTGTGTAAATATATCTCTTTTTTATAGATATTACAACTCAAGAAATTTTAAATGTGTACCAATTTGGTACTTTATTTGAAAAATGATATATTTGCAAAACTAAACAGAATGAAAATGGTTGTAGTAAGCAGTAGAGAATTCAGGGCTAACCAGCGTAAATACTTCGACTTAGCCCTTACAAATGATGTCGTGATTACATCCAGGAGTCACGGCAGCTATAGGCTTGTGCCAGTGAGAGAAAGTGATACGCTCATTGATCAGACCACTTTGGAGGCTAAAATCAGGCGCGGAATTGAGGAGTATGAACAGGGTAAGGTTCATAAAATGGAGGAAGGGGAGAGTGTTGATGGCTTCCTTAGTCGAATGATTAATGAAGACTGAAATGTATAGAATAGTATTTTCTAACGACGCAAAGAAGGACCTTAAGGAACTGAGCAAGAAAGCACCTCAGGCAGTAAAGAAACTGTCAAAGCTTCTGGAAGAAATCCAGAAGCATCCCAGGACTGGTACCGGTCAGGTTGAGCCACTTAAGGGTTATGACGGGAATGTATATTCGCGACGTATAACGCATGAGCACAGACTTGTGTATCGTATCTATGATGAAGTTATTGAAGTTCTAGTTCTATCTGCTTTCGGGCACTACAAAAAGTAGCCAATCTAGCAAGAATTATTATCAGGCCTCGCATCACTGTTGTGATGTGGGGCCTTTTTTAATCACTTAATACTAATCATTTATGGCATTCATCGATAAAATCAATCCGGATGTACCGGAAGGTAGGCTTTTGATCAGGAATGGAGATTATGTTCTCAAAGATCCTGAAGCGGAAGTATCTAGTATCCCATTGGATAAGAAATGGGAGAGATTGCTCAAGTACATTAAAGACAATACGACATGTTTCCAATGAACAGGCTGATTATCAGTTTCTTAAATAAAAGACGTCTCCACACAATCACGATGTAAAAAGTTCTCATTTCTTTTCAATTATTCGGTTAACATTATTCTAATTTTTCTTTTTTTCATGGTCTCCCCTTCCTGAAAATTGTGTTATACAATTAATATTATGTTAACATGGGTGTTAAAAAAGATTCCCTACTATCATTTCGGGATGCTATTTGATTATTTAAGTACTGCCTTGGTGCGTTTCCAGTTTCCGAATTTGAGATCAGAATCCTTGATGAGGAATTCGAGATGGCCTGTGCCGAAATCAATGTTACCGATTTTGTCAGAGAAGATTTCAAGCAGTTTCAGATTTTCCGGAAAATCAGGATCAGATGATCCAGCCAGCATCTTGATGCAAGCCTCATTGTCATCACATTCTGAGAAGATGATTTCAAGTTCCGGTTCCGTGAGCTGCTCATCCTCATCTCCTACAAGCATACAGGTCTGGAATGTCTCGAAATTGATGGATTTCGCATATTTCACCACGACACGTCCTTTCTGCCATTCTCCGGAAGGATTATGAACCGGAGACTCATAGCCAAGATAATCATCGATTGCAGCAAAGAAATATAGCATTCCTTCGTGCGGCAGTCTGCCTTCTTTGTCATATGTCGCGATATCTTCGCAATTGATCTGACATATGAATGTCAGCGGATAATCGAATGTTTCACCATCTTCCGTTACCTCGATTGTCGGATACTGCATGTTTTCGGGCATGTCGGGATCTCCCCACCATTTGCTTCCGCAAAACAGGATCCTCTCAGTTCTGCCTAATGTGATCTTTATAGCCATGATATATGTAATTATTTGATAATCAACTAAAAGGATAAGGATAGGCCGACGGATAGAGCGGTTACATATGCATTGTTCCTGTTGACCATATCCATATCTATAACTTGCTTGTCATATGTTATTTCAGGATGGGTGTATGTCATTCTCAAGGCACAGATGAAATTCAGTCCGGTATCTCTGCTCAAAGCCATTCTGTACCCTCCTCCGATCTTTCCGACAAAGATTTCCTGAACCGGCCTCTTTATGGATATTCCGCTTCCGGCATCGATGAATGTAAACCATCTGTCCTTGGTTTCATCTTCACCAAAGAATCTGGTGGCTCTGATACTGATTGGAATGACCTCATGGATATCAGCAACACCGGCGTATCCGGCAAACAGCTCCATATTCCATTTTTTCCCGATACTGCGACCTGCAAAGAAGTAGGTGTCAACATTGCTTATATAGCATAATGAGCTGCCGTAATCGTCAACACGATATCCTTCTGGTGCGAAGAAATTATAATGATAACCGGAGTGCACAGATGCGATATATCCCCATTCGACTCCGAAAGTAAACTTGGAATCGGGCTCCCCTTTTGCCATAACAGGAATGTTAAACAGTATGACAGCCAATGATATGAACAATAATTTCTTCATCTCAGAATGCATATTTTACACCGACCTCCGGCATTATGGAATTCAGCAGTCCGAACCTGTATGGCAGCATTGTCATCATGCCTTCCCTCTTCCTGAAATGTGCTCCTATTACAGGTGAAAGACAGATGGAGATATTGACTTTACGCTGGAATTCACATTCCCCTCCTATCCTTCCTTTGAGACCGAAGAATAATCCTCTTGCCGCCTTCATATCTTCGACCGCGCCGGCAGCAAGACCTGGTCCGGCAAACAGGTTTATCGTATTCCCGTTTCTGGACTTCATGCTGGCAAATATCATATTCCATGTGAATGAGGCTGATAGCCCCGGCAATTGTCTGTCATATATGAACATGGAAGAAGTTTCGGCCCTGAGCTGCAGTTCTGCGAAACTCCCCTTCCCCATATCGTATTCATATGTAATGCCTGTACCTGCAAAACAGAATGTGCATCCGACAGACTTGCTTTGGGCATTGGCAGTACCCAAGAACAATATCAATACGACGATTACACATGATGATTTGCGGATTTCGGACATAATCAGCTGATTTATACGTATTTGAATTCCATATATGTGGCTCCGAGCTCATCGTTGAAGCTGCCTCCGATGAAGCCTACCAGGTCACCTTCATTAACCTTTCCGTCATCACGCAGGATCTTCAGTGAGTTCCTTACGAATTCCTCCTTGCTCTCAGCGATTTCGAAGCGGTAGCTGTAAACATCATAAGTCAGTGCCAGCTCCCTCATTGTGAAATCATTGTAGCACATGGCATATATCGGTATCTTCGGCCTGAACTCCGCCAGATATCTGCCGGTTCTTCCGGTCCATGTGTCAAGTATTATCGCTTTGACAGGAATGTCCTGTGTGGCTGCTACCAGGGATCTTGCAAGGACTGCCGCTATAGGCTTCGTTACCTTTTCAAGGTTCAGGTCAAGCGTCGTATCGATCGTTTCCTCAGCTTCGACAGCTATGGCGCACATAGTCCTTACCGCTTCGACCGGATATCGGCCGGATGCAGTTTCCCCGCTCAGCATGATCGCGTCAGTGCTCTGGAATATGGCATTCGCAACATCCGTCACCTCCGCTCTTGTAGGACGTGGATTCTCGATCATGCTGTGAAGCATCTGTGTCGCCACTATGACCGGCTTCTTCCTGGCCCTGCATTTCTGTACAATCTTCTTCTGTATCATAGGGATCTTTTCGGCCGGAATCTCCACTCCGAGATCTCCCCTGGCTATCATTACGCCATAACAATATGAAAGGATGTCGTCCAGATTGTCTATGCCCTGCTGATTCTCTATCTTCGATATTATCTTCAGGTGACTTCCGGCTCCTTCAAGAATCTCCCGTATCTCGATAAGATCCTCCTTGCTCCTCACAAATGAGTGGGCAATGAAATCGATGTCAGCTTCGATAGCCCATCTGACAAATGTCCTGTCCTTTTCTGTGAGTGACGGAAGAGAGATGTACACTCCGGGAACATTTATGCTCTTCTTTCCTTTGATGAGCCCGCTGTTGTTCACCCTGCACATCAGTCTGCATTCATCTTTTTCAACCACTTCCAGTTCGATCGAACCGTCATCTATGAGTATTTCCGCACCTACCGGAACATCATTGACAAAAGATGGACAATTGGTATATAGAAGTCCTGATCTGCAGCTCTCGCTTCCATTTCTGATTTCAATCGTATCTCCGGAACGTACGGCAAATCCAACGGCTCCTTCCATGGCCGTAAGCCTTATTTCCGGACCTTTTGTGTCAACCAGGATAGCAATCTTGTCGGATACCTTCCTGACATTGTCAACGATCATCTGCGCACCTTCTGTCGATGCATGAGCCGAATTGATGCGGACTACATTCATTCCGTTCTCAAAAAGCTCCCTGATGAAATCCTCGTCGCATCTCAAATCAGATATGGTGCATATTATCTTAGTCTTTTTCATAATAATCAATACACTACTGCACTTTTATGTTTTGCGAATTTAGCAAAAATAAGGGAAATGTGGGAATTTTTCCTAACTTTGTCGGGTTGTACCAACTTAAACCTATATGATATGGCTGTTCAGATCAAGACAGTAACGACAAGAAGTGAGCTTAAGACATTCGTAAGATTCGCAAATAAATTATATAAAGGAAACAGCTTTTATGTTCCTTCCATGCCATTTGATGACATTAACACCTTCGACAAGGACAAGAACGGAGCATATGACTTCAGCGATGCCGAACTTTATCTGGCATACAAGGACGGCAAGGTGGCCGGAAGAGTTGCAGCGATAGTGAACCGTAGGGCAAATGAGGCGTGGAATGTCAATCAGGTCCGCTTCGGATGGATCGATTTCATTGATGATCTTGAAGTGTCTAAAGCACTCCTTGATGCAGTTGTCGGATTCGGAAAGGCACATGGAATGACTCAGGTTGTAGGTCCTCTCGGTTTTACCGATTTCGATCCTGAAGGAATGCTCGTGGAAGGATTCGATCGTCTGAGTACAATGGCACTCATATATAACCATCCTTATTATCCGGAGCATATGAAGAAGCACGGATATACCAAGGAGACAGGATGGGTCGAATACAGGATCACAGTGCCTGAAGAGCTTCCTGAAAGGCATATCAAGCTCGCAGAGCTCGTCCGTGAGAGATATGATCTGAAAGTGCGCAAGCTTACGAAAAGCCAGATCAGGAAGGAGAATTACGGACATAAACTGTTCCAGCTTATCAATGAGACTTACTGTGTTCTCTACGGTTATTCTCTTCTTTCCCCAAAGCAGATCGATTCATACGTCGATCTTTATCTCGGACTTGTTGACGCAAAGATGCTGACCTTCATAGAGGATAAGAATGGAGATCTGATTGCTGCCGGAATCACGATTCCGTCCATGTCAGAGGCTCTTCAGAAGTGTAACGGAGAGTTATTCCCGTTCGGATGGTGGCATCTTCTCAAAGCCATGTACTGGAAGAAGCCGGAGACACTTGATCTTCTCCTTATCGGTATCCGTCCGGACTATCAGAACAAGGGTGTCAATTCGCTCCTTTTCGTCGATCTTTTCTCGACATATAAGAAAATGGGATTCAGATACGCCGAGACCAATGCAAATCTCGAAACGAATTCCAAGGTTCAGGCGATGTGGGTTCCTTTTGAGAAGGAACTTCATAAAAGACGTTGGGTATTCGGAAAGGAAATATGATATCAGACGAAAGCATAGGACGAAGCAGAATGCTTCCACCTCTTCCGGAAAGGATGAGGCCGCATGATCTTGACGGTTATGTCGGCCAGAAGCATCTTGTCGGAAAAGGTTGCATACTTCGTAATATGATTGAGAGCGGCAACCTTTCTTCCTTCATACTTTGGGGTCCTCCAGGTGTAGGAAAGACCACTTTGTCGCATATCGTCGCAAAATCCCTTGGACGTGAGTTCTTTACCCTATCGGCAGTGAGCTCAGGCGTAAAGGATGTCAGGGAAGTCATTGACAGGGCTCGTTCCAACTCATTGTTTTCTCAGGGAGCCTCTCCAGTTCTTTTCATAGATGAGATCCACAGATTCAACAAGTCTCAGCAGGACGCTCTTCTGGGTGCTGTTGAAGACGGTACTATAGTATTGATCGGTGCCACAACCGAAAATCCCTCATTCGAAGTCATTACTCCCCTTCTTTCCAGATGCCAGGTATTCGTTCTTAAATCGTTGGAAAAGGCTGATCTGCAGCTTCTTCTGGACAAGGCCTTGAAGGAGGATGAAATCCTGAGGCATCTCGATGTAAAGGTTAATGAAACCGATGCTCTTTTCAGATATGCCGCAGGAGATGCCAGAAAGCTTCTCAATATCCTGGAAATCGTTACAGGTTCGTTCATCGGAAAGGAGAATATTGTAATCGACAACAAGACAGTCACTTCCTGCCTTCAGGAAAATGTCGCCATATATGACAAAGGCGGTGAAATGCATTATGATATCATATCGGCGTTCATCAAGAGTGTCAGAGGTTCCGATCCCAATGCCGCCGTCTATTATCTTGCAAGAATGCTTGAAGGTGGCGAAGATCCTCTTTTCATAGCCAGGAGGTTGTGTATTCTTGCTGCAGAAGATATCGGCCTGGCCAATCCGAATGCCTTGCTTCTTGCGAATTCGACATTCCAGATCGTTCATTCCATAGGTATGCCTGAAGCAAGGATCCCTTTAGCAGAGTGTACTATATATCTTGCATCGTCAGCGAAGAGCAATTCGGCCTATATGGCTATAAACGAGGCACTTGCTGTTGCCAAGGATACCCAGATGATGTCTGTGCCGCTATATTTGAGAAATGCTCCTACAAAGCTGATGGAAGAGCTTGGATATGCTGATGGGTACAAGTACGCTCATGACTATCCAGGACATTTCGCAGATCTTGAATTCATGCCATCCGAACTTTCCGGAACGAAGTTTTACGAGCCTGCAGATAACAGGCATGAAGACGGCCTGCGCTCACGTCTCGAGGAACTCTGGCCGAAATACTACAGGAAATAGCTTATCAGAACGGGTAACCTACACCGAAATGCAGGGCGAAATTGTCCCTGTTGAGCCACTGACCAGGATTGACCCATTTCTGCATTCTTGCAGGATCATGAATCTTCATACCCATGTCGAATCTGAGCAGGAGAAAGCCGAAGTCAAGTCTCAGACCCACTCCCCAGTTGGCAGCGATGCTGTTTCCGAGATCTCTCCAGTGGAACATGGAAGAATCAGCCATACGATCGACATTATGCTGTAAGGTCCATACATTTCCCGCATCGACAAATACGGCTCCAGCCACTTTCCAGAACATATCGAAGCGGTATTCGATGTTTGCTTCGAGTTTCATGTCTCCCGTCTGGTTCGGAATGACGAATGACTTGTCAAGCGGTGATGTTCCAGGTCCGACTGTCCTTGCCTGCCATCCTCTGAGACTGTTGGCTCCACCACCGTAGAAATGCTTTTCAAATGGCAGTGCAGATGAATTTCCATAGGCATAACCGGCACCGGCAAGGAGTCTGGTAGCAATGGACTGGCCGTTGTTCTTTCCCCATACCCATGTCCTTCCTAACGTGAGCTCTGCTCTTACATATTGCGAATATGGTGTGTTCCATATCATTCCTGAGCCATTGGCATCCTTCTTCATCAGAGGGTTGAATGCTCTAAGAAGGTTTCCGGCGATGTCAAGCTGAAGCCTTGAATAGAAGTATGTATGATCAGGGATGGCTGCGGAGCTGGTTGTATAATAAAGCATTCCACCGGATCCGAGGTCAAAGTGATCCTGATATGCGTTCCTCAGGAAAGGGTCATTGGCCAGGGTGTCATAGAAGTCTTCTTCAAGATTGAAAAGACGTACGACGTTCAGCTGAAGCGGATAAACCTGATAATAGAATCTGCTGTCAACGTTTCCTGTGTAGCCGAACGAGGTTGACAGTATGTTTCTCGTATATTCAGGACGGTTCTGATAGTTGTATGAGAAATTTATGTCTGTTCTTGGAATCGCCTGCTTGAAATATCTGTAAGGAAGAGGAAGGAATCTCGGAAGGCTCAAGCCGGCTGATACTCCGAATTCATTGGATCTTACCCTGTCATTAAGTTTGAACTGGAAATTACCCATGAAGCTCATGTTCAGCCATTCTCCCCCTCTGAATATGTTCTTATGATAATAGGAAAGCTGCGGTGACACTCCAAGCAGGCCGGAGGAGTTGGTGGAAGCTTCAAGATTGACCTTGAAACCCTGAAGCCTGGACTGAGCCATGGAAATGGAACAGTCAACGACATTTGTGTCTGTCTGAGTCATTCCTATGTTGACGCTGCTGAATACCCTGAGCTCAGACAATCTCGCATATGTGTTGTTCACGGCATCTTCACTGTATGTCATCCCGGGATATACCGTATTAAGTTCCTTGAGGATCTTTTCCTTGATCTTCAGGGATTTTGGATATGACATGCTTACGTCTCCGATATGGAATCTTCTGATCGGCGCAGCATCCCTCGGCAATTCGTTACGCGTATATTCATTTATCTTCAGTTCGAGGATAGCTGAATCCGGACAGGTCGTCGTATCTGCCTCGAAGAAGAAATTGTTCTTGCTGAAATCAAAGAAGCCCTGATTCCTCATCTTAGCTGAAGAAGTCTCGGAAACGGTTTCCAGAATTGCTTCTGAAAGGAAGTCACCACGGCTGATTCCAAGGTCAGAAGTGTCCTTGAGGAATGCCTGGCTGAACTCTCCTCTTGAAGGAAGCACATATCTGATTTCCTTTATCGGAAAACGTTTTCCAAGATGAACATCATATGTCACGGTAACCATCTTTCTTTTCACAGAGATCTCAGAATCGACTGAAGAACCGTAATAACCGAGATATTCGAGATGGTTAGTGATGTTTTCTATCGAACTGTCAACCATGTCAGGGTCATATATGACCGGGGCCTTTCCAATCTTTTTCAGAAATCTGTCCCAGCTGCTTCCGCTGCCGTCCGACCAATTATAGACAACCATGAAAGGTGACCAGCCGAGATTCTGATTCTGTTTCAGATACTTGTTAAGCTGTCCTGGATTGAAGTCGTCGTCATTGCTGATCTCTATCTTGTTCTTGGTAAGACGATACTCTCCATCCTGCAGTACACGGGTAGTGCTGCAGGATACCATAAGGATTGCCAAGATGGCAATGAATATGATTCTGAAACGGGTTTTCATCATTCTCTATCCTGCAAATTTATCGTAATCTGTCGTTTTCTCAAAATTTTAGCCAAATTAAATGTGAAATGTGATCCGGAGCCTATATTACAGGATTTTTAATTATATTTGTAAATTATGATCATCTAATATTATGACATCTATATCGAATAATGAAATAAAGAAGGTAAAGTCTCTGCAGCAGAAGAAGTTTCGTGATGAGTTAGGACTCTTTGTCGTAGAAGGCGAAAAGATGGTTGATGAGGCTGTTGCATCCGGTTTTGATGTGACAGGAGTATTCAGAAAGGAAGACATCGGGGAGGAATCCATGAAAAGGATTTCCTCTCTCTCTTCTCCTTCTCCAGTCCTTGCCGTTGTCAGAAAGCCTCAGGACATATATGTCGATGACCCTGCTTCCCTCTCCGACATCATATCCAAGGGAGGACTTTTCCTTGCTCTTGATACGATAAGGGATCCCGGCAATCTTGGAACTATACTTAGAATAGCTGACTGGTTCGGAATAGATGCCGTCTTTGCTGCCAAAGATACCGTGGATGTCTTTAATCCTAAGGTTGTCCAGGCAACGATGGGAGCGATATTCCGTGTAAGGATGCATTATGTCGATCTGCCGGCCGTATCGGAAATGATACTCTCCAATGACGGACGGGTATATGGTACATTCCTCGACGGTAGGAACATGTATTCCATTCCGCTGGAAACCGGAACAGACAGACCGGTCATGATAGTCATCGGAAACGAATCCGAAGGCATATCCGACAGAATGGCCTCGCTGGTGTCGGACAGGCTGTATATCCCTCCATATCCGGCTGATGATTCCGGATCGGAATCATTGAACGCGGCAGTCGCCACAGCCATAACCGTTTCAGAATTCAGAAGAAGAACATATTGATCACTTTGCAATGAACACAATCGAGCCAAAACTACTGAAGGAACTTATCAATGCTGATTATGACTCCCTTATGGGATTCAGAGTCAGGAGGATACTGATGATATGCAGCAATTACGACGCATTCATCCTCGAGGAAGACGGACAGATAGAGTCCCAGATATATAAGGAATATATCGATCTCAATCTGAGTACTCCTCCGACGTTCATATGGGTACAGACTTCTGCAGAAGCACGTGAAATGCTGCAGACAACCGTCGGTATCGACATGATCATCTGCATGTATAACGTCGGTGACAATGATGTGTTCTCACTTGCTTCCGACCTCAAGAAGGAGGGCCGCAGTCTGCCTTTCGTGCTTCTGACGCACTTTTCAAAGGAAGTTTACAGGAGGCTTGGAAAAATGGATACCTCCTCTATCGATTATATGTTCAGCTGGCACGGAAATGCCGATCTGATCGTTGCCATAATCAAGCTTTTCGAGGACCTCAAGAATGCTGATAACGACATTCTCAGGGTAGGCGTACAGAGCATTCTTCTCGTAGAGGATTCTGTCAGATACTATTCTACATACCTCCCTGAGCTATACAAGATGGTACTCAAGCAGAGTTCGGAGTTCCTGAAAGAGACTCTTAACGAGCAGCAGAGGAAGCATATGAAGAGATCCCGCCCGAAGATCCTTCTCGCTACGAATCTCGATGATGCGATGAACATGTATGAGAAGTACAAGGACAATCTTCTCGGTGTGATATCCGATGTTGGATTCTGTGAGCATCGTGATGATAATCCTGAGGATGAAAAACTGGATGCCGGTCTTGAGCTTGTCAGACATATCAAGGCTGATGATCCTAAGATGCCGGTATTGCTTCAGTCATCTCAGGACAGCATATGTCCTATAGCTGAATCACTTGGGGTTGGTTTCCTGAGGAAGTACTCCAAGACCCTCATGATACAGCTTTATGATTATATCAAGGAGGAATTCGCATTCGGAGATTTTGTCTTCAGGGATATGGACCGTGTCGAATACGGCCGTGCGGCCAATCTTAAGGAACTTGAGATCATGATGCGTGAGATTCCGGATGAGATACTCCTCGCTAACACATCCAAGAACATGCTTTCAAAGTGGTTCATGGCCCGCGGACTCTTCACTCTTGGTGCCAAGTTCAAGACGGTGTCGGAAAGCCATTTCTCAAATACGGCTGAACTGCGTGCATATGTATCCCAGCAGATACATGATTATCATGCCCTTACCGGACGCGGGGTGATTGCTCATTTCGATGCAGAAACATATGGGCGACACATATGGTTCTCAAGAATGGGAGACGGCTCTCTCGGAGGAAAGGCAAGGGGTCTCGCCTTTCTGAACAGCCTCGTTTACAAGCACCATCTCTCGGACAGATATGACAATGTCAAGATATCGATTCCTCGTACTGTGGTGATTGCAACTGATTATTTCGATCAGTTCATAATCGAGAATGACCTTCAGTATGTGATCGATTCCGATATCTCAGACGAAGAGATCCTTTCTGAATTCGTGTCTTCACGACTTCCTGAAAGACTGGTGGAAGAGCTCAGGGCATTTGTTGACACGACTCGCTCCCCTCTTGCTGTCCGTTCTTCTTCGAAACTTGAAGACAGCAGTTATCAACCTTTTGCCGGAGTTTATTCGACATATATGATTCCTCTTGCAGAGAATCGTGACCAGATGCTCCGAATGTTGGGCAAGGCTATCAAAAGTGTCTATGCGTCAGTATTTTACAGCGGAAGCAGAACATACATACAGACTACGGGAAACCTTCTGAGCGAGGAAAAGATGGCAGTGGTCGTGCAGAGCATATGCGGCTCTGAGCATAACGGCCTGTACTATCCTATGTTGTCCGGAGTCGCCAGGTCGGTTAATTTCTACCCTATAGGCAATGAAAAGGCGGAAGACGGCATTGTTGATCTGGCTTTCGGATTGGGAAAGACTGTTGTGGATGGAGGTAACTCATTGAGATTCAATCCTAAGTATCCGAAGAAGATTCTTCAGCTCTCTGAAACGAAACTCGCATTGAGGGATACTCAGAAAATGATGTATGCCCTTGACCTGAGAGCCGGTGCATTCAAGATATCCCGTGATGAAGGAGTCAATCTGGCTCATATCCAGGTTGCAGAAGGACTTCAGCATTTCTCGCATCCGGAACTTGTCGCGTCCACATTCAGTGTTGAGAACAACAGGATGCTTCCGGGAATAGCTGCAAACGGTCCGCGTGTGATATCGTTCGATGCACTCCTCAAATATAACCGCTACCCTCTTGCACAGATTCTCAAGGATATACTCGAGATATGCAAGAAGGAACTGATGTGCGATATAGAAATGGAGTTTGCTGCAGATATCGAACATAAGGAAAACGGAACAAGGCTCAATATGAAGCTTCTTCAGGTACGTCCTGTGGGAGAATACAGTTCTGATTCCAACATCTCCATCAGCAAGGTCGTAGAGGATATGGATCATGTGCTTGTAAGATCATCAAAGGCATTAGGATCCGGACTTGTGAGCGGTATGAAATATATAATTCATGTTCCGTCTGCTACATTCGACAGCGCCAGGACCAAGGAAATGGCCGCAGAGATAGCCGAATTCAACAATATGATAAAGAACGAAGGTGGTTCATATCTTCTTATCGGTCCGGGCCGCTGGGGTTCATCAGATCCGTGGTTAGGCATTCCTGTGATGTGGAGTGATATTTCAGAGGCAAGAATGATCGTGGAGACAGCGATTCCTGGCTATCAGATCGAACCGAGTCAGGGAACCCACTTCTTCCAGAACATCACATCCCTCGGTGTCGGCTATCTTACGATAGACACTGTACGTGGAGACGGATTTGTCCGGGAAGAAGAGATATCCGGCCTTGAGTGCATACGTGAAGGTGCATATACACGCCTGTACAAGGCCCCTGACAGTATGGAAGGATATATAGACAGATCGTCAAACGAGTCTGTTATCGGTTATTGATATCAGCATCAGATCAGCTGGATCACTTTTCCATCCATAGGAGGAACAGTGACTTCTATCACCTTGCCTGGCATCATGCTTTCTGTGATCGGGATTCCCATCCACTCGAAAGCATGTTCCGGTATGGTAAGCTTCATGTGAGCTTCATACTGACTGAAGTTTACGGCTACCAGAAGGGTGTGATCTTCGTAGTCCCTGAGGAAGGCGAAATGCCTGTCCTTGTCAAATCCGTCAGATGACATGTTGCAGTAGCAGAGGTCATATGTGGTTCCCTTACCTATAGCAGCGTCTGACGCGGCAAGCCTCACAGCTTCTGAGAATCTGGCAAAAATCTCGGCTTCCTCTTTCCTGAGGCCACCTTTCACGAGTTTAGATACAGATCCGGACCTGTATTCTCCTGACTTTATCAGCTTGCGGAGTCTTCTGACAGAAGAAACGCTCCACCAGTCGAATATGGTCGTACGTCCGTCCCTGCCGCTGAATCCTTCTTCATCCATACCGCACTCGCCTATCTCTTCGCCGAAATAGATCATGAACGGAGATGTGTTCAGATAAAGCGATACATATAGAGGGGCGAATGTGTTTTTAGCGGAACGGCCGAAGAAATCTGATGCAAACCTCTGTTCATCATGATTCTCGAGGAAGTTGAGCATATATGGCTGTATGTCACCGAGGAACTGCCAGTTTCTGGTTATTCCCATTGCGGACTGCCATAACTCCACCGGCATTCCGTCATCATTGACATTTTTCTCTACAACAGTTCGGAGTGTGTCATAGAGACCGGACTTGTCATAGAGATAATCGAAACCTATTCTCCTTATATATTCTCCGTAAAGTTCCTTCTTATAAACCTCAGCGATGAAAATCACGGAAGGATATACGGATTTTACCTTCGCGATCAGCCATCTGAAGAATTCCGGTGGAACGAGTTCGACCATGTCGCATCTGAAGCCGTCAACGCCCTTCCCAGCCCAGAAATCGATTATGTCATACATCTTGTCCCATGTAGGAGTATGACTGTCACCATAGTTGATCTTCACGGTCTCATACCAATCGTTGATGCCTGGAGTCGGAGAATAGCAGTTGTTGCCTGTAGCCATTGCGGGGCATTCCTCGTATGGATTCATGCCACACGGAGTCTCCGTTGGCAGAACAAGCTTCTGACCAGGGTAGTAGAAGAAGTCATTGGTCTCTTTCCAATGCACATTCCTGTCATCGTCAGAACCGAGGACAGGGTGGCCCGGTACAGGAGATACCTTGGCGTAATCCCTTGATACATGGTTCGGTACAAAGTCTATTATCATTTTCAGTCCGGCATCATGTGTCCTCTTGACCAGTGCCTCGAATTCCTGCATCCTGTTGTCCGGATCGTCAGCAAGATATGCATTTACGTCATAATAGTCGCAGATCGCATATGGAGATCCTGCCTTTCCCTTTACAAACTGCGGATGTGAAGGGATACAGCCGTTTTCAGATGCCTGAGTCGAGTGTCTGAGTACGCCTGTAAACCATACGTGGCTGCATCCGAGCCATTTGAGATATTCCAGTGTATCGTTGTCTATGTCAGAGAATTTTCCTGTTCCGTTATCTGTAAGTGTTCCGTTTTTCTTCGGCCTTACAGTGCCGATGCCCCAAAGACGAGGGAGCATCTGGTATATGATTGGTTTCTGCATCTTAATAATCAATTAGCAGTGCAAAGTTAGGACAAAAAGAATGCCCTGCAAAATGAAAGATAACCTATTTGCAAAAGCATTTCTCCTATTGATCAGACAATGCAACGGACCATCCTTACATATGGATGTCCGAAGAAGATAATTTCTTCTTCAGGAACAAAGCCGATAGACGAGTAATATGACTGTAACGATGCAGCCTCTTTTTCAACAATGAGAGTAAATCTGTTGTGACCTTCCGCAAATCCTTGAGAAACAGCATCTTCTATGAGCATCTTGCCGATGTTCCGGCCCCTGTATTCAGGAAGGATGGCCATAGAGTCAAGGTAATATTCTCCCTTGCAAGTTTCCATATCTGTTTCCTCTATCGTCATTCCAAGCTTTTCGGCGATATACCCGAAGGTCATTTCGCGTGATCGTGCATATCTTCTGCCGTCATATGCGACAAGACATCCGACTGCTGTGCCGGTCAGGTCATCAACGGCAATCCTTACATGATTCCAGTAATACAGGCTGTGTTCTATCCCGCACACTTCCATGAAGGCTGTACTATGCCTGTCATCGCCTGCGGGTTCATCGAGATCTTTGACCCTTGCTGCCGCCATTACGCACCTTGCTATGAACGGAACATCATCAGCTTCGGCAGATCTTATCGTTATATTATTCATCTTCAATAGATTATGGCTCACGATATCGTGAGCTTTGTAAAGGATCCGTCCTTTTCGATCCTGTAAAGGGCTTGATTGGTTGTCGGGAATTTAAGACCTCCCAAGGCCTCCTTGTATGGGCCCAGCTTTATATAATCCATCACCTTGGGATCGAAACCTTCCGGAAGCTCCTCTCTGCCTGAGTACCATGCAGTCTTGAGACCGGGAAATTTCTGTCGGATGAATATGGCCATCTTCTGGATTTCTGCCGGATCCGCATCACCGCCCATGAAACAGAAGCAGGTCACTGCGGAAGAATAGCTGCCTATCAATGCAGAAAGCATTTCCTCCGTCATCGGCTCTCCCTTATCTTCCCATAACCATTGGCTATGGCATCCGGGGCATCTGTTCGGACAGCATGAAATGTTGACTGCCAGGCTGATCTCATCCGGGATCTCCTGGCAGACAATATCGTAACTATAGCATTTTAGCATAGATGCTTTCCTTCGTTGCTGTGGTAATGTCGTCTTGCAGCCTCTTCCTGTCTTGCCATCGAGAAGTTGCTGACACGCTTCATATAACCGATGATACGGGTCAGATAATCAATGTCTTCACTGTGGCATTCCGGACACTCGTTCAGATAATGCTTGCTGATATGTCCGCACTTGTTGCAGATCGTATTCGGAATGTTGAATGTGAAGTAGTTGCAGCCTTCCTGGGCGGCGATACGCAGAAGCTGTGCATACTGGGCCTTTGAAAGATGCTCTTCAAGATTAAGGTGAAGGGCAGATCCTCCTGTAAGATGCTCGATGTACTTACGGCCGTGGAGTCGCATCTTATCAACGATGTTAAGCGACTTGTCTTCAACGATGTAGAAGTAGCTGTTGTAGCAGTCACGAGGAACGGCATAGCCGTCTTCCCTATCCCATTTCGCATGTTTTACTCCCACATTCTCAGCCGGAATCATTTCGCAGTTGAACAATGTGGTCTTGGTGCGGTACTTCTTGTTGTATTCCTCTATCAAGCCGAGAGTGTTCTGCACGAACTCGACATATTTAGGATTGTCGTTGATCTCTATGCCGAGGAATTCCGCAGCTTCCACCAATCCGTTTATTCCGACAGTAAGATACTGTCTTCCGATGTTGATGAAACCGGCATCAAAGAGCGGAAGCATACCCTGCTCCTTGAGTGACTTGAGGTTCTCGTCATAAGCGAGCTGAACCTTATGAACAAGATCAACCACTTCCGCAAGATATGTGATGTAATCCCTGCCGTTCTTGACTGCATACTGCACGCAGCGGTTCAGGTTGATCGTAAGTACGCTCTTCGATCCTGTTGAAACACCGCCTGCACCGAGTGTATAGCTGAATCCGTTGTCCTGGATCTCATTGCGGAGACGGCAGCATGATGCAAGCGAATCCGCATTGTCACTCATATATGTGAAGAATGAGTGTCCTTCAGAATACATTTCAGCTGTAAAGTCTCCCCACTCCTTGTCCTTGACCTCGTTGTTCTCAGTGAGCAGCGCCATTGTCTCTACAGGGAAGGTCAGAGGAGTCTTGAGTCTCTCCGCATTGAACCACTTCATGAATCTCTTCTGAAGCCATGACAGACCGTCCCAGTCAGGCTTTGATCCGTCAGGGAATCTGAACTCTCCGAAAATGCTTTCGAAATAGTTCTTGTCATAATAAGATATGTTCCAGAACACGGCCTGGAAGTTTCTTGCTCCAGTCGGCTGGTTGATCGAATATACGATCTGCTCGAAGCAATCTGTGATGACCTTGTCGATAGTGCGCTTCTTTATGGAGTTATCTGCCTGGAAGTCAGGGTGTTTCCAATAGTCGAGACCGTACTCCTTGCCGATGAAGTAATTCATGTACATGAGGAATTCCGGTGTTGCACAGGCGCCGCTGAGCATACTTGATACCATGAATACGAGATTGATGAATCCTCCGCAGAATGACTTGAGGTTTGTCGGTCCTATAGAATTGCCTCCGATAGGCTTGGTTCCCTCGAGAAGCCAAGGGTACATTGTGATGCTGGCACAGTAATTCGCCAGTGAAGTTTCGTCGTTCTTATAGATGTGATGGTTCTTGAGAAGTCTGATGTATTTGTCTGAAAGCTCCTTGCCATACATCTTCTTCATCCTGTCAGTAAGGATTCGACGGTTGAGCCTGATGAAATTCTTCTTAGGAAGCTCGCCGATAAGAGTGGCCAGGTTCTTCTTTTCGATGTTTGCATTTGCGTCGTATTTGCTTCCTGTCGCCGCATTCTCAGCCTGACAATACTGGATGAGGAAGTCGAGATGATCTCTTACCTCACGGTCTTCCATATGCCTCTGTCTGTAAAGCATATAAGCCTTTGCTACGGCAAAATACTGCTCAGCCATGAGACCGATCTCCACCTGATTCTGGATTTCCTCTACGTGCATTCCGTCTGTAATCCTTACATGCGAAAGGATGTTCACCAGGTCTTCTTCCGTAGCAAATGCCCCTACGGAAAGGAATGCCTTCCTGATTGCATTCTTGATTTTCTCTACCGAAAATGCTTTTCTTTTACCATCTCTTTTGATGATGGTTATTTCTGCGCTGCTCATATGTGGTTCTGATATTGATTATTCTTATGCGTGACCGCTAAGGTATTGATATTTCTTCTATAAGATCAGACATATGGCAGGTATTTATCAACAGAGTTTTAAACACCCCTTATACAGGTATATGGTTCCGCGTTTTATAACCAAAAGGGTTGCAGTTTAATGCTGCAACCCTCAGTGTGATTTCATCAGTTTCTGACAAGATCCTTGAATGCGGAACCAAATATCAGATAGCTTGTGTTTCCTCCGATGGTACCCTCGTTCTGTCCCCAGAGGAATGGCCAGTCGTCGTAGTTCTCGAAATGATCCGGATTTCTGAACAGAAGACCAGGAGCCACGTTACCAGGAATGAATGAGAAGTCAGCTCTGTTGTTTCCGTAGAACACTTCCTTAGGGCGTGCTGCACCAACAGCAGCTACAAGAGAATAGTTGTGGTATGGATGGCGTCCGAATATCCACTCTGCAGCCTTGTATGCGTGTGCCTTGTCAATGATGTCAGGGAAATACTTGCAAGCGAAGCATACTGTCGTACCAAAACTGAGTGTAGAACCGCTTCCGGCCCAGTTTCCTCTTCCGATCGGAACTCCGTATGGATTATCCTCTTCAAGGCTCTCGATGTATTCCTTGTACTTGATGACGTAAGGACGAAGCTTTGCTTTATATGCGTCATCCATATATGGGATAGCGTCAAGAGCAGTCATCATCGCGAAGTTTACGTTCCTGTCGAGTGTAGGCCAGAGCATTTCCTCGAATTTGTCAAGATACTGCTGTTCGCCTGTAGAGACATAAAGCTGGAGATTTGTAGAAAGACTGCTTCCTCCCCTGCGGTTCCTACCCTCTCCTGCCGGCTGCTTTGCCATCAGCTCTGTAGCTTCAGCGAGAAGCCTCTTTGACTGCTTCAATGCTCTGTCGGCGAGATTATCGTTATATCCTCTCAGCGCACGGCTGGCAGCTGCAAACATTGTTGCCGCACTGAAATCGAGGCCCGGATTCCTGCTGGTAAATGCCCACATGTCATCCTTCACGCCGCTTGAACGGCCGTCCTTTGCCACTTCGTAAGGCCCGAGAGCAGGATTGTATGGAAGTCCGTCTGTAAGCGAACCTGCATCACCAAGATGATGATAATTGTCGAGAACAGAATTCGAAAGTGTCTGTGCCATATGGCCGATGATCTCAGCCTGTGCAACGAGGTTGAGTGTTCCATGCTCGATATACTGGAGAAGATCCGGAATTCCGTCAGGTCTGTGAAGATCTACATATCTCTGCTCCTGGCTTACGAATGTCTGGTCTCTTTCAGAACCAAAGAGTTCCCATGCCCTTACGAGGTTCTCTACTACACTGATGTTGGAATGTGTTTCGATGTCAAAGTCACCTGCATCGAAATAACCGCCGACGTTAAGTCCAGGAATAAGCTCGAGTGCCTTGAATCTGGTGTCTGTTGTCGGTCCCTGTGAATGAAGATCGAAATGGTCGGTTGAAGGCGGTGCCTGACGATATCCTTCCTTGAAAGGCTCTCCGTGCCAAACGCGGTAATTCTCGTTGACGTACATGTGGTTCATATGGATCGGAATCCAGATGTCGCTTGTGGCATCAGTTATCTTGTCATATACGTCATCATTGATGATGAAGTTGTTGGTCTTCACATCTCCATACTGGATGAAATAGATGCCAGGCTCTGTCACTTTGCTGAAATCGAACCTTACATAATTGTACTTGTAGAAGTCACCCCATCTTTCGGTCTTTCCTGTATATGCCTTTTCTGTAGTTCCGTCTTCCGCAACCCTGTACAATGAAGCATCAGAAAGAACCTTGTCATTCTTGTCAAGCTCGATGACGGCGATCTTAGGCTGGTCTGGAATATATCCCACCTGTGAGAATCCGATATTCGGCTCTCTGATCCATCCTTCGACAGCATTCGGCTCCACAAGCCAAGTGACTACCTTTCCGGTCTTGCCTGCAGGAAGCATGCTTCTCATCACGTACCATCCGTTCTGAGCGATCATTCTGCCGTCAAAGAGCATGAGGTCAGAATCCTCGGATGTGATCGAAATCATCCTTTCAGGATCATCCGGTGCAAGGAGGAAGGATCTTCCTGTGTTCAATGGAAGCGGATCCACGAAGCGGCCTGTACCACGGTCGTCGTATGTCTTGTAGCCCTTGAACTGCTTAGGCTTTTCCTCATTAGGCCTTGTGGTAGTGTTGCTGGCAGCATAGCGCGGGAATCTGTCCGGGCGACCATCCACGATATATGCCTTGCTCCAATACTGTGAAGGAAGGAATTCGAGGTTGAATCCGGCCTTTCCGACAACTTCTTCCGGGAGCGGTTCGTCCAGATACACGGCAATCTCCACAGCCTTTCCTTTCTCTGTCACTACAATTCTTGAATCGAAGTCGTAATCCTCATATCTCAGCGTAACCTCGATCGATCCGTCTTCTCTGTTGACGGTCCTGGATGGAGTAGCCGGTACAAGATCCCACTGCTCAGGAGTGTGAGAAAGCCTTACGGCACCACCCTGTACGGTTCTTACACCATGATGGATGACTTCTATACCCGATGTCTTTTCATCGTTGAAACCTCCGGTAAACAGATTGCTATAGACAAGCACGTTCACTCCTTGTCTTTCAAAGTACTCCTGTTCGTTGAGAACAAGATCCGTGTTGCCGCTTCCTCCTGCACAAGAGGCAAGGAGGATGGCAAGAGATGAAAAAAGTGTAATTCTTTTCATAGTATCAGTTGTTGTTTGTGAATTCTATCCAAACAAATATAGCTTAAATCAATCTGCGAAAAAATGATCCCGGAAATAATGAATCTAAACTGACAATTAATGAAACATGTTTTACAAATGAAACAGCCTGAGGTGGGTTTCCTCAGGCTGCATATATCAGAATTGACAGTTAATGTTACTTCTTTGTCTTGACAAAATATTCATTGAATACGATTCCGATGACAATAAGTGCAAGTCCGATGAATGTGGTCGGAACGATCTTCTCTCCAAGTATCATCGCTATGAAGAAGAGCGACATGAAAGGTGAAAGATATGTCAGCTGGTTGATAAGCGCCGGATTATCAGTCTTTCTCATGGCCAGACCGAAGAATATGAAAGGAATGCCCATTTCAAATGCACCTACATACGAGCCCCAGAGAAGTCCTGGGACGGTATTGAGATCCACACCCTTGAACAATGCTCCCGCAGTCATATAGATGCTGCCGAAAAGGAATGTCATGAAGAAGGCGAGGCTGGCGTCGAAACGCTCCTTGTTCTTGTTGTTCACAACCCAGTATGAAGCCCATAGCACGGCACTGGAAGCGGCGAGAAGAAGGCCGCTTATCGGAAGACTTGCTCCTAATGCCTGTCCGCCTCCGAGGGATATGAGAGCCACACCGCCGAGAGAAACCGCCATACCGATGTACTTCTTAGGAGGAATAGGCTGCCTCGTAAATACTGCGAGGAGTACGACAAGAACAATCGGCCATGCATAATTGATCGGCTGTGCCACCTGTGCAGGAAGCAGGTCGTATGATTTGAAAAGAACAAGATAATATGCAACCGGATTCAGGAGTCCAAGAAGTGCAAAATATCCCCATTCCTTTGCCTTGAGATCTTTGAGAAGATGCCATTTCTTCTGAAAGGTCATAAGCAAGGTGAATATGATCAGCGAAGTCACGCATGCAACGAGAACAAGCTCGAAATGTGACAGATACTGCAATGATTTCTTGAAAGCAGTAGCTACGGTTGACCAGCTCAGCACTGCAATGCAGGCGAATAATATGGCTTTTCTGTTCTCTTTCATCGTAATGCCTCCACTTCTTCTGTTGTTAATGGGATCTTCTTGCCGAGACGGCGTGCTCCTGTCTCTGTAATGAGGTAATCCTCTTCATTCCTGAGACCGGTGAAATCACGGTACGGTTCAAGCTTGTCATAGCATATGAAGTCCGTGAATCTGTTCTCCGATTTCCACAGATCGATAAGTTCAGGTATGAAATATATGCCTGGCTCGATCGTCAGTACGAATCCAGGCTCGAGAGGACGGGCAAGTCTGAGTGACTTGCGTCCGAACTGAGTGCTCTTAGGCTGGCCGTCATATCCTACCCAGACCTCTCCGAGATTCTCCATGTCATGGACATCCATGCCCATCATATGGCCGAGACCGCATGGGAAAAACATCGCGTGTGCGCCTGCTGCAACTGCTTCGGCAGGATCACCTTTCATGAGGCCGAGGCTTTTCATTCCTTCACAGATCACGCGGCATGACAACTCATAAACATCTTTGAAAGGAATGCCAGGTTTCAAGGCATTGACAGCTGCGAGGTGGGATGCGACCTGAATGTCATATACTTCCTTCTGACGGGTTGTGAATGTCTTTCCAGCACATACAGTTGAAGACATGTCTCCACAATATCCCATTTCGGTTTCCGCACCGGCGTCGATAAGAACCATGTCACCCTCATTGATAAGATTACCGTGATAGTGGTTGTGCAGTGTCTGGCCGTTTACCGTCGTGATTGTAGGGAAAGATATCCTGCATCCGTTTGCCTGTGCAACGGCCTCCAGGGCAGCTGCAACCTCATATTCATGCATTCCTACCCTTGCTGTCCTGATGGCTTCGATATGCATGTCGGCAGTAACGTCACAGGCTTTCTCCAGCTCTGCTATTTCTTCTGCGGTCTTGTAATTCCTGAGATTCACGATTCCTTTTATGAATGGAACGGAAGGCTGCTCAGCGCCAGGGTGTATGCCGAGAAGATTCTGAAGTTTCAGTCTGTGCTCTGCACGATAGACAGGCAGATAATGTATTTCCTGTCCTTTTGAAGCGGCTGCGTCAAGGTAGGTCTTCAGTTCTGATGTAGGGCGTACTTCGGAAATGCCTACTCTGTGAGCCTTTTCGTGAAGTGTGGGCTGAGTTCCCATCCAGACAATGTCATCGATGGTAAGCTCGTTTCCGAAAATGATCTCCCTGTCCTCATCCACATCGATTATGGCCGCAAGTCCGGCATAGTCAAGTCCGAAGAAATAAAGGAAACTTGAGTCCTGTTTGAAATGATAGGTATTGTCTTCATAGCTCATGCCGCATTCTTCGTTTCCGAAGAAAAGCATGAGGCCGCTGCCGACATTCCGTTTCAGCGCGGCGCGTCTGTTCTTGTAAGTGTCAGTAGAAAACATGTACGGTCAGTTTAATTGTGAAGTGTAAAGTTACGAATTATTAATTAACACTCCAAAAGAGAATATAGAGACATATATATAATATTTTATTAACTTTGTCATTTCCGGCCTTTCAAAAAGGCCTATGTCTAACTCAATATTAACGACTTGACAGGCTATGGTAAACTCAATCAAAGTTTTTGTGGCATTGACTTGCCTTTTTCTGAGTTCTTTTCAGACTTTCGCTCAGAATGATCAGGTGACAGACAAGATCATCGAGATCGGTATGAATGACAACCGTACAATGGAGTATCTGGACATTCTATGTAACAGGATAGGAGGACGACCGATCGGCTCAGACGCATATGACAATGCTGTCGAGTGGTGTGCTTCGATGTTTGAAAAATGGGGACTCGAGGTATGGGTTCAGGAAGCAGGTGAGCTGCCTGTCGGATTCAACAGAGGGCCATGGTTCGGAAGAATGCTTGGCGGTGACGGAATGACCTTGCATTTCGCCACTCCTTCTTATACAGTAGGTACCAAGGGTGTCCAGAGAGGTCATGTTCTCAAGGAGCCGAGGACTCAGGCTGAGTTTGACAGAATGGCTCATGAACTGAAAGGAGCATGGGTACTGATTGGCGGAAAGAGCAGCGGCTACCCTATTGACTGGACGGAAAGAGGTGACAGCATCAGAGCAGCTGCGATTGCCAGAAATCTTCAGATTGACAAGGAAAACCATGAGATCATGATGCACAACAGGAGTCTCCGCGGAATGTCAGAGAAGGAAAAGGCTAAGAAGAAGCTCACTGAGAAAGAGATGATTCCGTACGAATATGAGCCTGCACTGTTTTACAGACAGATGGTTGATGCCGGTATCCTTGGCATCATTCAGTCATCGGAGGTTCCGATTACGGCTTTGTACGACAGAAAGAACATCATGGAAATGACATTCGATCATCTTCCTGCAGTTCCTGACATCAAGCTCGATGAGGAACAGTATGCTGTGATCGAGAAAATGGTACAGAGAAGGGAATATTTCCAGCTTGAATTCGACATCAGGAACCATTTCAAGATGGGACCGGTCAAGTATCACAATGTGATCGGTGTCATGAGAGGAACCGAATTCCCTGATGAATATGTACTCGCTGGTGGTCATCTTGATGCCTATGATGTAGCTACCGGAGGTGTGGATTGCGGAAGCGGCATCACTCCGGTAATGGAGGCTGCAAGACTTATTGCTGAAGCTGGCGGAAAACCTAAGAGAACCATATTGTTCTGTCTTTGGGCCGGAGAGGAATTCGGACTTCTCGGCAGCAGGTTCTTCGTTGAGAATGAGACTGTTCCAATGGAAAAGATTGCTAATTATTTCAACAGGGATTACACTCCGTTTGTTCCGATGGGAATTACTGTTCCGGAAGCGATGTATGAGGATTTTGTAAATGTCTGTGCCCCGCTGGCGGATGCTCATCCCGACTTCCCTTTCACTGTGTCTGTAAGAGAGGGTGAACCAAGGCCAAGACCTGTAAATGCAGGTGGCTCGGATCATGCTTATTTCGCAATGAACGGAGTTCCGACATTGGGTTTCAATATCCAGGATCCAAAGGGATATAATTTCAGCTACGGAGAAATCTGGCATACTGAAAGGGATACATATAACAAGAGTATTCCGGAATATCAGGAGCATACGGCTACATGCACGGCTGTCGTTCTTTACGGACTTGCCAATCTTGACCACCTCCTCAGCAGAGAAGGACTATATAAGGAATAATATTACCGGTATCATACATAAAAGCGGCTGAATGTTGATTCATTCAGCCGCTTTCAGTTTATCTTTTGTTCAATTACCAGGCTCTTGCTCTTGATGATGGAATAGGATCACCTGTTGCAGATGCTTCCTGATCATTCTCGTCAAGCTTAAATACCATGAACTTGGCGTTGTCCTTAGTATAAGGAGCCCATTCTCCGCCGTCCGGTCCGTTAGGGTCGCCATACTTAGCGAAGTTTGTCCATGCTGTAAGCATTACTTCAGCGAGATCCCAGTCACCCTGAGTCCAAGGACGCCAGCAATGCTTGAGAGACTTGAATACATACCAGAGGTCAGAAGAGTGGAATGCTCCTTCGAGAACGTTCGGACGATGGTCTGTAGGGAGAGGACGAGCGAATTCGTAAGCATATGCCTTGCCGCCTACGCTTTCTCTGTTTAGACAGAACTCTGCGATGCCAGGAGCCATATTGCCCATGTCATCCATTGTATAACCGATCATATAAGGGATATCCGGCAATGCATTGTTGTATGCAGCGTTGTCGAAGCTCTGGAGAGAAACATATCCGTCAACCATAGGTCTGCCTGTAACGACTCCTGTACGGTCTCCAGTTACATTCATATAGTAATTACCTGCTGTATAAAGCATTTCTGTTGACGCCTTGCGCATCTTCTCGAGGCTGTCAAATCCAGCCCAGTCCATTACCTTCTTAGTTGCCTGCTCAGCCTCCTCAAGAGTAGCTGGAGAATAGAATCTTCCCATTCTTCCGGCTGGAGCTGCTGCAACGGCATTCGGATTGGTGATACCGCCGCCGCTCATGATCACAGCCTTGTGGAAGAGGCCCTTTGAAAGAGGTGACTCACATACGGTCTTTACGCTGCCTGCACCTGCACTCTGACCGAAGATCATTACGTTGTCAGGGTCACCGCCGAACTGCTCGATGTTCTTCTGGATCCACTTGAGTGATTCGATCTGGTCGAGGATACCGTAGTTTCCAGATACACCATGTGGGCTTTCTGCTGAAAGCTCAGGATGTGTAAGGAATCCGAATACACCGAGACGATAGTTGATGGAAACGAGGACAACACCCTTTGCAGCCCATTCCTGAGCATCGAACTCAGGCTCCGAACCCCATCCTTCACGATATCCGCCACCATGTATCCAAAGAGCAACCGGAAGCTTTGCATCAGTCTTGCCTGGAGCTGGTGTCCATACGTTCAGATAAAGGCAGTCCTCACTATAAGGAGATTCCTTGCCATAACCCCATTCTGTAGTGTATCCGCCAGGATAATGAACGGCCTGATAACCAGGATGTCCAAATGTGTCGGCTACCTTCACACCTTCCCATGGAACGACAGGCTGAGGCTCTTTCCAACGAAGATCACCGATAGGAGGTGCAGCATACGGAATACCTCTGTAAACGGTAATACCTTCGATGTCGGCCGCAACACCCTGTACCTGTCCGCCCTCGATTGTGAGGATCGGGCTCTCCTGCTGCTGTGCACATGCTGCAAACAGCAAAGGAAGAAGGAAATAGAATAACTTTTTCATGATGTGTGTATTAATTATTGGTTGTGTTTTCTACTTGAAAAGAAGCTGTGCGAACTGGTAGAGGCTTCTTCTCCATGTCTGCCACTCATGTGCGGTTTCAGGAGAAACATAGTAATGTGCATTCATGCCGGATGCCTTGAGATCAGCTGTTGTCTTGCCTGGATCAATGCCTCCGCGTGGCTTCTCGACCTCACGGCTGCCATAGCTTACGAACACGAGATCATATGCCTCCCTAAATCCAGGAGCATTGTCAGCCTCTTCTACTGAGATTGTTCCGCCGCTGAAAAGACCGAGCTTTGAGAATACCTCAGGTTTTGCCATTGTGATGGCTTTTGTCTGCATCGCTCCCATTGAGAGTCCTGCCATTGCACGATGCTCTCTGTCGGCGATTGTACGGTATCTTGCATCAACCATTGGAATGATGTCATTCACGAGTGTGTTCATGAAACCGTCTGCCCATCCTGAAGGAAGACCAGGTCTTCTCTGACCATTGCCCTGAGGAGCAGCGCCTTCTGCCGGACGAGGTCTTGCCCATGAACCGTTGTCCATGACTATGATGAACTCTTCTGCAAGTCCTGCAGCGATGAGATTGTCCATGATCAGACCGGTCTTGCCCTGCTGTGGCCAGCCGTGCTCGCTCTCGCCGCCTCCATGCTGCAGATAAAGAACCGGATATCTCTTGTTAAGATCAGTGTCATAACTTGCAGGAGTATAGATGTAGCAGTGACGCATTGCATCATTTGTCTGCGAATAATAATAAACCTCTCTTACATCACCGTGAGGCACGTTCTTCAAAGCGTAGAAGTCCTCGTCATGTGCAGGAATGTCGATACCGCTTCCCCATCTTCCGGCTCCATAATAATAAAGGCTGTTAGGATCCGGTGTGGCTGCACCGTCAACCCATATCTGGTAATAATGGAATCCCTCATCCTGAGGAGCAGTCTCACCTGTCCAGACGCCGTTCTCGTCCTTTGTAAGGTCATATTTGACACCGCTGATGTCAAACTGTACGCGTGTTGCATCAGGCGCTGTGACCTGTGCACGGATGATTCTCTCCGAGTTTACCATCGGATACTCTTTTCCACCCTGATTGGTAGAAGCAGGCTTGAAGTCTTCCTTGACCTGTGCCATTGCTGCCGAGCATGTCGCAAGTGCGACGAATGAAATCAATAAAGTCTTTTTCATGAGTCTTGTCAGTTATTGGTTTGTGCTATCATGTTCTTGTTATCTGACTGGCTTCAGTCGGATTATTCCGACAGAATTTTCAGGAATCAGCATCTCGAAAGATTTTCTGACTTCTCCATATGCCTTTGTGTGCGGTACTACTGCTTCATTGTAGTTCACCCTCGGCGCGAATCTCCAAGCTCTTTCCCTCAATCCCGGTCTTTCGCCAGCCATCGGACCTGATGAAGGAACTGATGAGTAGTCAGGGTGACTTGAATAATAATTCTGGTCACGCTGGTTCTTCACCTTCGTGTCATATGATGATATGAACTCTATGGTTGCTTCGTAAACCTTTTTGTTTCCCGTATTGATTGTGAATAACTTATTTACACACTCGGAGTTGACGAACTTGATGAATATCTCACCTGTTCCAGTGTCAATCGTAGGAGAAGTGAATATGGTCGTGTCAACCTTTTCACCATTCATTGCCAGTGACATTTCGAATGCCCTGTCTCCTGCAACAGAGAAAAGCTTCTGATAATAATAGTTTGATGTCCTCCACATGCCTCTGTTGTCAAACCAGATCAGATTCGAGTTCCATTTGTTATATCCCTTCTTGCAGAATAGCGGAGCATATGCCGCCATCACGACCATATCCGAATTTCTTTCGAGACTTGTCCAGTATGCGGCTTCAGCCATTGTAGAAGCATATGCATTGTTTGTCCTGTTGTTGGCGAACTCTCCTACAAACACTCTTGTAGGCTTGTTCCTGTCATATGTGTTGCCCTGGGCTCCGCGTACCATTCCTGCTTCGTATCTGTCTCCATGTGTATAGAACCAGTCATCTCCCTTGTAATAGTGCTCGTCAACGATAGTGTCAGGATAGAGCTCGTCAATCACCTTCATGTTCTCGTCAAACTCCTTTCCGGAATCAGCTGATCCGGCTGTTGACACAATGATGATTTCCGGATATTTCTCCTTGATGGCCTTGTACATGATGTCGAATCTCTCCCAGAATGCCTCTCCCCTGTTCTCGTTTCCGATTCCGAGATACTTGAGGTTGAACGGCTCAGGATGGCCCATTTCAGCTCTTTTCGCTCCCCATTCGGTATCAACCGATCCATTGCAGAATTCGATGAAGTCAAGAGCGTCATCGACAAAGATCGAATGGAAGCGTTCTATATCTTCCTGAGTTTCAAGCGGAGCGACATACTTGTGGCCTGCAAACTGACATGTCACGCCATTGTTCAGGACCGGAAGAGGTGTGGCTCCAAGTGATTCTGCCATAAGAAGATACTCATAGAATCCGATGTGCTGTGATGTCCAGTAGCCCCAGTGGTTGCGGAATCCGATTCTCTCTTCTACAGGGCCGATGGAATTCTTCCAGAACACCTGTCCGTAATAGTCTGTGCCTTCTGATGCACATCCTCCAGGGAACCTCATGAATGTAGGATTCAGATCGTCAAGTGCCTGAAGGAGATCCTTTCTGAATGCACCGTATTTTCCGTCTTTCCAGAGCTGAGATGCTTCCGGTATCAAGGTGACGAAGTCAAGATAGAATGTACCTTTTGCATCTGCCACTATGCAGAGACGACTGTCTGATGAACGTTCTGCCTTGAGTACGCCTTCATACTTCTTCCAGTCATTCTCAAGTCCGGAAATCGTTATCCTGTTGGAATTTACATTACCTGCATTGTCCTCAAGATATATCGTAATGTTTCCTGGATATGAATCTCCCTGAAGGTAGAGTGAAAGATCATAGCGGACTTCCTTCTCCACAGGAATCGACGGAGTCTGGGTGTTGTTTGAGTAAAGTGTGCCTCTGCCCCATTTGAAAGGCGATATGCCGTATCCGTTGGCGGCAATACCGAATCCGTTGCCCGGATCGTCAACATCAAACCTCACACTATACTGCCTGTATCTGACGCTGTCGTCATACTGGTCGTCCGGATCGAAATCATACAAAGGCTTCAGATCCTTTACAAGTGGCTTGTAATCGACCGCATGTGCTTCTCCAGCAGATCCTTCCTTTCTGATCACTGTCCATCCGTAGAACAATGTATCAGCGTACGAAAACTCTGTTGAATCATGTGCGACAGGAACATTATATGCCTGGAATGAGTTGTTCTGGATCAGCTGGGCGCAGATTCCTCCGTCAACAGACTGGTTTATGTCCTCGAAGAAGATTCCGCTGAGGGTCGGGCTGATTTCAATTCCCAGCTTCTTAGGCTTGAGGTCGAGTGTCCTTCTTTCAACCTCCTTGAAACCCTTGAGTTCCAGCATCTTGTCGGCAAAGCGATATCCAAGGAGCCTCATTCCTTCTGTGCTGAAATGGAACTGGTCTCCAGTGCTCTCACAGCCAAGTGCAGAGATGATATGTGCATTCGGAAGAACCTCCGGAAGACGAGGCATGATTGTGGTGTTGAATGCATGGCAGACACCTCCCTGCTCTGCATACTTGAGTTCTCCTGCCAGAAGCGGTGTCTCCTCAGGATCGAGACCAAGATCATTGCAGATATTGTCATATATCCTCTTTACTCTTTCCGGCCACAGGGGATCTTCTGAATTTGATTCTCCCTGATGCATGAGGATGCCCTTGATGACACCGTCCTTCTGAGCAATGCGGGCCATGTCGATAAGTCTTTGGTACGGATTTCCACCATAATGGCTTACGATAGCCTTCATCCAGTCTCTTTCATTGTCGATATAATCCTTGTAGTCCTCCTTGTCCCAGAGTTCGATCCTGGCTCCGGCAACTGAAACGTTGATTACGCCGATCCTGTAATTCTCAGGAAGCGACTCGATCATCTTCCTGCCGAAGAAATCAACAGGGCCAAGATTGTTTCCTTCCCTGCAGATTGGAGGAACTGCAGTGTACCAGTTGCCTTTCTCACGTCCGAGATTCGGCATATCGACAGCTGCCATGAATTGAAAACGGGGATCATTGAAATCCTTGTCCTGCTCTGCTGGTCTGGCACCGGCTTCCATGTTGGACTGACCGATGCAGAGATAAATGTGAAAGTCAGGATCAGGCTGCTGAGAAAATGCAGCTGCTGACGAGAACGAGAATGCAATAAGAAAAAGTAGGAATCTTTTCATGATATCTGATAATTTCAATCAAATATACAGAATTCCATTTCAAATCCTTTTATTTATAAGGTTGATATGTCCTTATTGAACCAAAATTGAAAGAATTAGATTAAAAGACAACTGCGGGAACTTCGTTCGAAGCCCCCGCAGTGTCATCCGTTATGTGGAATTGATTATTTCGCATCCATTGCCTGACATGCTGTGATTGCAACCATCTTATAGATGTCATCAACAGAACAACCACGGCTGAGGTCGTTTACAGGCTTTGCGATACCCTGAAGGATAGGTCCGATAGCATCTGCGTTACCAAGTCTCTGAACGAGCTTGTAAGCGATGTTTCCAACCTCGAGGCAAGGGAATACGAGAACATTTGCGTGTCCTGCGATCTCCGAACCCGGAGCCTTCTTCTGACCTACAGATGGAACGAGAGCGGCATCTGCCTGAAGTTCGCCTTCGATCTTGATTTCAGGATTGATCTCCTTGGCAAGTCTTGTGGCCTCCACTACTTTGTCAACTACTTCATGCTTTGCAGAGCCCTTTGTAGAGAACGAAAGCATTGCAACCTTAGGGTCTGCAAAACCAGCCACGCTCTTTGCTGTCTGAGCTGTGCATACCGCGATCTGAGCGAGCTGGGAAGCATCCGGCATAGGAGTTACTGCAACGTCACCTACCACAAGAACACCATTCTCACCATATTCAGGAGTCTGTGTGATCATGAGCATTGCACCGCTTACGCATGAAATGCCAGGAGAGCATTTGATGATCTGGAGTGCAGGTCTGAGGGTCTCGCCTGTTGTAGAGAGTGCACCGCTGATCTGTCCGTCTGCATCTCCGCTCTTTATGATGAGACATCCGAAATAAAGCGGGTCAAGCACAAGCTGTGCAGCCTTTTCAGGAGTCATACCCTTGTTCTTGCGGAGTTCATAAAGGAGATTTGCATATTCCGCTGTCTTTTCGCTTGTTGCAGGGTCGATGATTGTTGCCTTGCCGATATTCTTGAGTCCGAGCTTGTCTGCCAATGCGAAGATCTCGTCCGGATTACCGATAAGGATGATGTCTGCGATTTCGTCTGCAAGTGACATGTCTGCAGCAGTCAGAGTACGCTCTTCAAGAGACTCAGGAAGCACGATGCGCTGTTTGTTTGATTTCGCGCGTGCGATGATGCTTTCAATAAGTGACATATGTTTTAATAGGTTTTATGTTTAAATGCAATAAGATTTCAAATATACGGATTATTTCGATATGATTATCCAAGAGATTCCAATTTTTCCAGCAAACCCCTGCAACCTTCCGTCACATCTTTGAATGTCTGCTCGAAATCACCTGTGTACCATGGATCAGCTACATCTCTGTATTCTCCAGCATATTCCATCATAAGACGGACATCTGTTATGTCTCCGACGATTCTCGAAAGCCATCTGAGATTCGATCTGTCCATCACGATCACCACGTCCTGTTCCGCGAATTCCCGGGCCGAGATCTTGTGAGCGCTGTGATGCCCGAAAGGAATCCCCTTCTCACGCAGTTTCCTTTGAGCGGGAGGATATATCGGATTTCCCCACTCCTCATCTGATACCGCACCTGAAGAAATCTCATATTTCTTTTCAAGTCCGGCCTTCTTTACAAGATCCTTCATCACATATTCTGCCATCGGACTTCTGCATATGTTTCCGTGGCAAAGGAACATTATCTTCTTCATAACGGATAGTCTGAGATTATTCGTCAAAGATAATCATTTAATTCCGATTAATTATATATGATTATTTGTATATTTGCTGTTTACACTAACACCGGACTTTAACCAATGGAAAACGGATATTACAAACTCACATGGCGCCAGCGCATAGGATTCAGTGCGGGAGATCTCGCTCAGAATCTGATTTATCAGACTGTCAGCATCTGGCTGCTGTTCTTTTATACAAATGTATATGGACTGAACCCCGCTTCATCAGCCCTGATGTTTCTGATTGTTCGTATAATAGATGTTCTGTGGGATCCGGTTGTCGGAGCATTCATCGACAAGTCCAATCCACGATGGGGAAAATACCGTTCGTGGCTGCTTTTTGCCGGCTTTCCTCTTGCAGGATTCGCCATGTTATGCTTCTGGAACGGATTCAGCGGTTCCCTTCTATATGCATATATCACATATGTCGGCATGAGCATGTGCTTCACACTGATCAACGTTCCATATGGGGCCTTGAATTCCTCCCTTACCAGGGATACGGAAGAGATTACCGTCCTTACCAGCGTCAGGATGTTATTCGCCAATCTTGCAGGATTGATAATCAAGACTCTGCCACTTGTGATCGCGATATTCGCTCCTAAGGTTTATAATGCAGATACCGGCAGAATGGAAGCCGTTTACAATACTCCTGAAGCCGCTCAGGCATGGTTCATCACCATGAGCATTTTCGCTCTTACAGGCCTCGCACTGCTCATTTTCTGTTTCTTCGAAAGCAAGGAGCGCATCGTGATGAATCCGGATGAGACATCTGAAGTGAAGGTCAGCGATCTCTGGATGGAGCTTGTCCGCAACAGGCCTCTCCGCATTTTGTCCATATTCTTTGTCATTTCATTCACGACGATGAGCATAAGCAATGCTGCGGACTCCTACTTCATGTCATATAACATCAAGGCCACTCCATTGATGACTACTGCCTTCATGTGGATGGGAACGATACCAGCATTCATATTCCTGCCTCTCGTACCGGCTATAAAGAAAAAGATAGGCAAGTCAGGCATGTTCCGCCTGTTCCTCGGTATTTCGGTGATAGGAATGGTGATCATGTATATCGTCGTTTCAATACCGGCACTGAAGTCCTGTTTCCCGCTGCTCTGCATCATTCAGTTCATCAAAAGCGCAGGAATACTCGTCGCTACAGGCTATATGTGGGCTCTTGTTCCTGAGGTCGTCTCGTATGGCGAATATACGACAGGAAGGCGTGTGGCCGCAATAGTGAATGCAATAATATGCATATTCATGAAAGCTGGAATGGCGCTTGGCGGTGTGATTCCTGGACTCGTCCTTACATGGGTGGGATTCAATTCCGCAGATCAGAATCAGACCGCCCTGGCTGAACAAGGCATTCTCTGGCTTGTAACCCTTATTCCTGCCGTACTGTTCATTGCAGCGGTATTCGTGATAGGAAAATATGAGCTTTCTGACGAAAGAATGGACGAAATAAATCTTGAAATAACCAAACGTTGACATATATGAAATACTCTTCAAATCCCGACACGATAACACGTGATTATTTCGATTCACTGCTGCTTGAAACGCGTTATATCGATTCCATGCTCCCAGACACAGGAATGAACCTTTATGGCGTTGATTTCGACACACCTATAATGACTGCTGCCCTCTCCCACCTCCATAATATAGCGGAGGATGGTATGACTGTATATGCGAAAGGAGCGGCAATCAGCAATGCCGTACATTGGGTCGGAATGGGTGAAGATGAAGAATTGGAAAGAGTAACGGCTACCGGAGCCAGGTCGATAAAGATAATCAAGCCTCATGCTGATAACAGAGAAGTGTTCCGAAAGATTGAACATGCCGTATCAGCCGGCTGTCTTGCTGTAGGAATGGATACGGACCATGCCTTCAATGCTCATGGCGGATATGATGATGTATTCGGCCTTCCGATGAAGCCTAAGTCAACTGAAGAACTTGCGGAATTCGTTGCCGCAGCCAAGGTTCCTTTCATTGTGAAGGGCGTGCTCAGTCCTCGTGACGCTGAAAAATGTGCGAAGGCCGGATGTGCAGGAATCGTCGTTTCTCATCACCATGGAATGGTTCAGTATTCTGTACCGCCTCTCATGGTTCTTCCGGATGTGGTTTCGGCAGTCGGTAAGGATATGCCGGTATTCATAGACTGTGGCATATCAAGCGGCATGGATGTCTATAAATGTCTTGCCCTCGGTGCAAAGGCCGTATCCGTCGGCAGGCATCTGATGCCGTTGCTGAAGAACGGTCCTGAAGCCATTGCACAGAGAATCAATGAAATGACCTCCGAACTTGCCGGAATCATGGCAAGGACAGGCGTGAAATCTCTTGATGATATGGACCCTTCGGTAATTCATAGGAGGAACTTCTGATGTATCTTGGTATTTCTTCACGATTGGAGCACGAGTCTCCGCAGGAATGGGCATCCAAGCATAAATCCCTTGGATTGAAGAGTGTTGTCTTTCCGGTATCATGTCTCGACGGCATTGATACGGTATCGGCATATAAGAAGGCGGCTGATGATGCCGGTCTATCCATTGCCGAAGTCGGGATATGGAGGAATACGCTGGCTGCTGATCCGGATGAAAGACAGAAATGGATCGATTATTCGATAGAGCAGCTCAGAATGGCTGATGCTATCGGTGCGACCTGCTGCGTCAATGTCGTAGGTACACCTTACGGGCCGAGATGGGACGGAGGTTATCGCGGTAATTTCAGTACGGAACTATGGGATATGGCCGTAAGGATGATCCGTCAGATCATTGATACGGCACGTCCTGCTCATACGAAGTTCTGCATCGAGTCCATGCCATGGATGATTCCGAGCTCGCCGGATGAATATGTCCGTCTTATCGAAGATGTGGACAGGGCTGAATTCGGTACGCATCTGGATGTGGTTAATATGATTACATCGCCACGACGATACTTCTTCAATGACGAATTCCTGCACGAGTGCTTTGAAAAGCTTGAAGGAACCATCTGCAGCTGTCATCTGAAGGATATCAGACTTAAAGAGGAATATACATTCCAGCTTGAGGAATGTCCATGTGGTGACGGTATTCTGGATATAGGGCTGTATGCCCGTCTGGCAGACATGGAGAACCCGGATATGCCGATGATAATAGAGCATCTGACAACTGACGAGGAATATGCCTCCAGCGTCAGATATGTGAAAGAAAGACTTGGATTATAAAGAGTGAAATCATTATCAAATTTATTCAATATGAACAGAATCATTACAATTATTGCATGTCTTGGTCTTGTGGCTTGTACAGCCAAGACCACTACAGTTACGGTTGACCGTATGACTCATGATCCGAACGCGACTAACACAGAGACCATTCTTCATGTATGGAGCTGGAACTTCCCTACCATCGCTGAGAACATGAAGCAGATTGCAGATGCAGGATTCACCATGATCCAGACCTCTCCCGTAAATGCCTGCTTCAGCCCTGAGGGTGGAAATATAAAGATCCTTGACGAAAAGGAGGGAAACTGGTATCATTATTATCAGCCGACAGACTGGACTATCGGTAATAATATAGTAGGTACGGAAGCCGAGATGAAGGTCATGCTTGATTCTGCGGATAAATATGGGATCAGAGTTCTTGTAGATGTGCTTCCGAACCACACTGCATTCGATATCGATCTCGTTACAGACGAGTTCTATGAGGCTGTCGGTGGCAGGGAGAAGATGTTCCATACTCATGGTCTTGAGGGTATCAATGACTATAACGACCGTACCCAGTGTACACATCAGGGTGTCGGCGGCCTTCCTGACGTAAACACAGAGAATCCGCTTTTCCAGAAATATTACATGCAGTTCGTCAACAAGCTCATAGAAATGGGAGTCCGCGGTTTCCGTTATGACACTGCAAAGCATATCGGTGTTCATTCTGATCCTCTTGATACTGATGCAGGTGTGACAGAAAACGATTTCTGGGATGTCGCAACAGGACGAAAGGAAGTTCTCGGAGTCTCGTTGGCAATTCCTTATGACAGCCTTTTTGTGTATGGCGAGGTTCTTCAGGACAGAAATGTCCCTGAAGAGGAATATGCCGGCTATTTCGGACAGACTGCTTCAAGCTATGGACATGTACTTCGTGAAGTACTCGCAAAGCGCAGTGCAAAGGATATTGATGTCCTTTCATGGTATCACAGGGCTGCTCCAGAGTATCTTACCACATGGGTGGAAAGTCATGATACATATTGCAATGCAAATGAAAGCGCAGGTCTGACAGATGCCCAGATCCGAACAGGATGGGTTTTCCTTACTGCACGTCAGAACGGTACTCCTCTCTTCTACAGCCGTCCGATGAACTCTACGCGAGAGAATTATTTCGGTGACAACCTTCTTGGTGAACGCGGAAATGATGAATTCTTCCATCCTGAAGTTGTTGCTGTAAACAAGTTCCGTCAGCAGATGGAAGGTCAGACTGAGAATGTTCAGATCTCTGCAGACGGTGAGGTGATTGTTGTCAACCGTGGAGACAAGGGTACTGCAATCATAAATTTCGCACTTGAAGAGAATTCTGTGGAACTTGCCACGAATCTTCCTGACGGAGACTATACCGATATCGTATATGGTCAGACTTTCAATGTAGTGAATGGTACTCTCAAGGGTGTTGCAATGCCTGAGAGAACCTATATTATCGTAAGATAACATAAAGACTTAAGCCATGGTTTATAATGAAATAGGAAAAACCGGAATGAAGGTTTCAAACCTCGGATTCGGAGCATCTTCATTAGGAGGTGTATTCCGTGGAATAGACGAGGGTGAAGCCATAAAGGCCGTTCATACAGCAGTTGACAACGGTATCAACTTTATTGATGTTTCGCCTTATTACGGTCACTTGAAGGCGGAAACTGTCTTGGGAAAGGCTTTGAAGGAGATTCCAAGAGACAGGTTCATCCTGTCAACCAAGGTCGGCCGATATGGCAAGGACGGAGTCAATACATGGGATTATTCCGCAAAAAGGGCAACTGAAAGCGTCTATGAGAGCATGGAAAGGCTGAATGTGGATTTCATAGACCTTATTAATGTTCATGATGTTGAGTTTACCGACCTTCGTCAGGTCGCCGAAGAGACTCTTCCAGCTCTTGTAGAGCTAAGGAAAAAGGGCGTGGTAGGACATGTGGGAATCACAGACCTTCAGCCGGAGAATCTGAAATGGCTTGTGGAGAATACCGATGAAGGAACCATCGAGAGCATCCTGAACTTCTGCCACTACTGTCTTAACGATGACCTTCTTCTTGATTATCTTGATTTCTTCGAGGAAAGGGGTATCGGCATAATCAACGCTTCCCCTCTTTCAATGGGACTCCTTTCACAGAGAGGTACTCCGGACTGGCATCCTGCACCTGAGCCTCTGAAACAGGCTTGCGCCCGTGCGGCGGCATTCTGCAACGAACAGGGATATCCTATAGAAAAACTGGCGGTACAGTATTCTACAAGCCTGAATCCTCGAATTGCCACTACTCTTTTCAGCAGCGCCAATCCGGATAATGTCCTCAAGAATATATCATATGTCAATGAGCCGCTCGATATGGAACTTGTAGCCAAGGTAAGGGAAATCATCGGAGACCAGATGAGGGTTAGATGGAAAAACAGCTGATGTCATGAAGATCATCGATACTCACAGCCATTTGTGGCTCAGACAGGACACTTCCTGGAACGGAAAGCCTATCAGATCTCTCAGGAACGGAAGATCCATATTCCTTGGTGAGGAAGTTCAGATGATTCCTCCGTTCATAATAAATGGAGAGAATTCCGCTGAAGTCTTTCTTTCAAATATGGACTATGCCCAGGTCTCGGCAGCTGTCGTGGTACAGGAACTTATAGACGGCTGCCAGAATGACTATCTTCTTGAAGTCAGCAACAAATATCCCGACCGCTTCATCACCTGTGGCATGTGTGATTATTTTGCTCAGGATCTCGAGCGTCAGGCAGGAGAACTGGTAGCTAAAGGGTTCAAGGGCATCGCGATTCCAGGCCACAGACTCATCCAGGATGATGTCCGGATCATGCTCAACTCCCCTGAGATGCTGAAGATGTTCAAACTGATGGAAGATAAGGATGTTTTTCTTTCAATCACTCTTGCAGACGGAGACGAGCAGGTTCCTGAAATGAAGGACGTGATAAGCGAATGTCCTGATCTGAGGATAGCCATAGGGCATTTCGGAATGCCTACCCGTGAAAACTGGCTTGAACAGGTGAAACTGGCAGAAAACAAGAATGTTTTCGTCGAATCAGGAGGAATCACATGGCTATACAACAGTGAGTTCTATCCATTTGACGGAGCTGTCCGCGCAATCAGGGAAGCGGCAGATGCCGTCGGTATGGAAAAGCTTATGTGGGGAAGCGACTACCCTCGCACGATCACGGCGATAACATACCGTATGTCATATGACTTCATCCTGAAGAGCAAGGAACTCACGCAAGAAGAGAAAAGCATGTTCCTTGGTGAAAACGCGTGCCGCTTCTACCGTCTTGAAAACCTTATCGACTTACCTTATATAAAAAACATGTCTGAATGATGAAACGTAAACTGATCCTGCCTCTGGCACTTGTATTCTGCCTTTTCTTCCTGTGGGCGATAAGCAGCAATCTCCTGCCCACAATGATCAGGCAGCTGATGAAGACCTGTGAACTGAATGCTTTTGAAGCTTCTTTCACAGAAACAGCATATTGGCTTGCATACTTCATCTGCCCTATTCCGATTGCAATGTTCATGAAACGCTACAGTTATAAGGCCGGAATCATATTCGGACTGCTTCTTGCTGCAGGCGGCGGACTTCTTTTCTTCCCTGCCGCTATCATCAAGGAGTACTGGGCTTATCTGTGCATATTCTTTGTCATTGCAACAGGAATGTGTTTCCTGGAAACGGCTGCCAATCCATATGTCACCGCACTTGGAGATTCGGAGTCGGCACCAAGAAGACTTAATCTTGCTCAGTCGTTCAACGGACTTGGAGCATTCGTTGCAGCGATGTTCCTGAGCAAACTTGTTCTCAGCGGAAATACATATACAAGAGAAACTCTTCCGCAGGGATTCGAAGGCGGCTGGGAAGGATATATCCAGATGGAGACAGATGCGATGAAGCTTCCGTATCTAATTCTTGCTGCTGTCCTTATCATAATTGCAGTGATGTTCATCATCGTCAAGCTACCTAAGATCAAGGAGGAGGAAGAGAATCTTGATGACAAGTCGCAGCCACTTATCGATTTCAGCGTTCTCAAGCGATCTCACCTACGCTGGGGAGTGATTGCCCAGTTCTTCTATAACGGAGGCCAGACTGCCGTAAACAGCCTTTTCCTTGTCTATTGCTGCAATTATGCGGGGTTGTCCGAGAGTACAGCTACAACCTTCTTCGGCCTGTATATGCTGGCATTCCTTCTCGGAAGATGGATCGGTACGGCTCTTATGATCAGGTTCAAGCCGCAGAACATGCTGACTGCTTATGCGATCGTAAATATTCTTCTTTGCGGAGTGATCATGATATTCGGAGGTATGACAGGACTTTATGCGATGCTTGGAGTATCGTTCTTCATGTCTATCATGTATCCGACTCAGTTCTCACTCGCCATAAACGGCCTTGGCGAACAGACAAAGAGCGGATCTGCATTCCTGGTGATGGCAATCGTAGGAAATGCATGTCTTCCACAGCTGACTGCATTCATAATGCATCATAATCCGCAGATCTATCAGATAGCATATGTTGTTCCGCTGATATGTTTCATCTTCTGTGCATATTACGGATGGAAAGGATATAAAGTAAAAGAATAATGAAAGCATTGAATATAACCGGTGAGCGCCATATGGCGGTTGTCGATATCCCGGAACCGGAGATCGGATGTGATGAAGTCCTCTTGAGGATGGAATACGTAGGATTCTGCGGATCAGATCTCAATACTTATCTTGGAAAGAACCCTATGGCCAGACTTCCGGTTATTCCCGGCCATGAAATTGGAGCGGTCATAGAAAAAACAGGTTCTGATGTACCTGATTTTCTCAAACCTGGAATGAATGTGACCGTCAATCCTTATACCAATTGCGGAAAATGTGCCTCATGCCGCAACGGAAGGGTCAATGCATGTCAGTATAACGAAACACTTGGCGTGCAGCGTGATGGAGCCATGAGGGAAAGAATGGCCATTCCTTGGACCAAGATCATCCCTGCAGAGGGTCTTTCCACAAAGACATGTGCGATCGCTGAGCCTATGAGTGTCGGTTTTCATGCTGTTGCGAGAGCCGAAGTATCAGATATAGATACAGTAATGGTGATCGGTTGCGGTATGGTCGGCCTGGGAGCTGTGATACGCTCTGCAAGAAGAGGGGCAACAGTCATTGCTGCTGACATAGATGATGGCAAGCTGGCTCTTGCAAAGGAACTTGGAGCTGCACACGTAATCAACAATGTCACTGAAGACGTTCATGCAAGGCTGGATGAAATAACGGGAGGATTCTTTCCTGATGTGATCATTGAGGCTGTAGGCAGCCCTGCAACATACAGAATGGCTGTAGATGAGGCTTCGTTCACAGGAAGAGTCATATGCATCGGATATGCGAAATCCGAAGTCTCTTTCCAGACAAAGCATTTTGTTCAGAAGGAACTGGATATCAGAGGATCACGTAATGCCCTTCCGTCAGATTTCAGGGCAGTCATCAGATATCTTCAGGAAAATACCTGTCCTGTTGATAAGCTTGTCAGTAAAACAACAACTCCCGATGACGCAGAACAGGCCATCAGGGAGTGGTCGGAAGCACCTGGCAAGGTGTTCAGAATATTGGTCAGCTTTTAGTCGATAGCTTCAAGAAGCTGATCACAGATGCTCTTCATGCCTTTGATTGACGGATGTCCGTTCTGCTTTTCAATGTCATGAAGTTCAATCAGCTGTATATCGTAGTGTCTGCAGACAACACGGAATGATTCGTTTATTTCCTCTCTGAGCTCTGAATTAAGGATTGAATATATTTCGGCATCAGGGTAACGCTTCATCAGAGTGTCGAGCAGACACGCGAGAGCAGGCCTGAAATTCTTACAGTCTTCCTTGGTCCAGTCAGAATACTGATACTCCCCTACAGGTGAACCGGCCCAGGCGTCATTTGTACCGCCGAATACGAATATTATGTCAGGAGTTCCGAGAGAATCCACTCGTGAAGTGAATGCTGAACGAGATGAATCCATTCTTCCGTATCCTGTTCCGCAGATAGTTGTACCTCCCCAGGAGTCGTTCTTCTCGAGTTGATATCCTTTCGCGTCGATGTAGAGGCTCCACCACATCTGACTCACGTCCTTTACGTCATTGTTGGCGTCAGGATAGAACGGAGCGTAATGCTCCGGGATATATCCTTTGTAAGTCGAATAGGAATCTCCAAGAATGGAAACCTTCTTGGTCTGGGCTGAAACAGTTGCTGCAACAGTGATCAGCATTAAGGCACATAATAATCTTTTCATGTCTGACAGTCATTGATTGTCTCAAAGTCATATAAGCATTCTCACCTTCTTTCTATATTCGGAATATCCGGGTTTGTTTGCAATCTGCCTTTTCTCCATCATCGGTATGCTGATGAACACGAAAAGGCAGGTGTTTGCCAAAGCCCCGGCAGCTGGAAGCAATAGCATTTCCCATGATCTATCTCCGGCTGCAACTGTAAGATATATGATGTATATGCCCCACCACATCAGGATTTCTCCAAGGTAGTTCGGATGACGTGAGATGCTCCATAATCCTGTCATGCAGACCTCTCCCCTATGATTACGCCTGAATCTATGTGCCTGAGTATCAGATATAAGCTGCAGAGTAGCAGCGGAAATGCACACAAAGAATCCGAGCCATGTCGCTATGTCAGCATGAACAGAGACAGAAGCTGATATTCCGATCAACAGAAATCCGGGAACCATTGCAAGGAACACGACTATTGTAGGCATAAGATTGATGCCAGTGAAATTGATAATATGCCACAGACGAGGGAACTTCTCCTTGTACATGTCATATCTCCAGTCCTGCTTGTTCAGGTTCGGGAAGGTATATGCCCAGTTTGCAGTCAGGCGGACAGCCCAGTACCATACGGCAACAAGCATAAGCACGACTGGAAAGGATGAAGCACCGCAATATATGGCATATCCGGTAAGCATCAGCGGAGGTGCGACACTCCAGTATGGGTCATATACGGATGAATTGCTGAATATGACACCCCACAGCCATACGAATACTGTCGCAACGAAATCCGCAATAAACAGCCTTAAAAGGACTGCCATATCATCCAATGCCAGAAAAGCCCATATACCCAGTACCGTTGCAATAAGGTAAATGGCAGCAATGAGGACAAAGCTCCATGAACGCGATGCCTTTAAGGATTCAATTCGAGAGAAGTTCTTCATATACATTCTATAGTTTGATAGTTATCTCTATCAAAAATAGTGTTTTTTATCTGAGTATTCAAAATTGTACAAGGAATATTATGTATTTTTGTAACGTGTCAGAAACACGTCCGATAATATGTTGTTCTGACTGTAGTGAGTGGCGTAACTATGGCAAAGAAAACCCTCATATATGATTTTTCTGCTCTGAAAGGGAAAGTTACTATTTCGGAGCAGAAACCTGCCATTCCTGAAACTAAGCCGTCCGTAATATCAACATCTGTAAAAACGGTAAAGGAAACTCCTCTGAAGGTCGGACAGAGTGTCGTCCTGATGGATTCCGATCTTCGTGGCAGAATAGTTTCCATAGGCAGGAAGGTCGGTGTCGAGCTGGAAGACGGGCTGCTGATTGAAGCGGCATATGGAGAGTTCGCCGTCACTTCCCTATCAGAGTTGTCTTCCTTGAAGGGAACAAAAGTCAAGACAAAGAGGCAGAAGCATTCCTGAAGGACAGCAGCTTCAATTTCAGCTTGAGACATTCAGGAAGGTTATACGTCAGAACCTCTCACATAAAGGCATGACCATCACTTTCATTCATGGCATAGGAGACGGCATACTTAAAGATGCAATCCGGAAGGAACTGGACGAAGTCCTTGCTCTCAGATGCAGCTATTCAGTGGGTGATCCAGCAGTCACCATCGTGACAATAAGGTAAGCCATATTGTTACTAAGTTTGACTTTGAAAGCATTTTAACTGTGGAATATGAAAATAGCGATAATCGGAACAGGAAACATGGGCGGAGCCATCGCAGCAGGCCTCGCCAAGGGTAAGATCGTAGAATCGGGAAATATGATCTGTACAGCACGGACACAGAAGACTTTGGACAAGATAAGGTCAATGGATCCTGAAATAGCAGTTACTACCGATAACGTTATGGCAGTAAAGGAAGCGGATGTCGTGATCCTCGCAGTAAAGCCATGGCTGATGGAAAATGTCATTGCCGGATTCAGGGAATATGTGGATATTTCAAGACAGATTTTCGTGTCTGTAGCAGCGGGAATAACATTGGAAGAACTCAGTACATGGATCTGGCCTATTCAGCCTTCTTGTGTATCTGTATTCAGAGCCATACCGAATACAGCGGCAGCCGTGCTTGCCAGCATGACCTTCATTGCGTCTGCAAATGCTGATGCAGAACAGATAAAGCTTGTAACAGATATCTTCGATGAAATGGGCAGTACCATGTATGTTGAAGAGAGACTGATTCCTGCAGGAACCGCTCTCGCCTCATGTGGAATTGCATTCGCAATGAGATACATAAGGGCAGCATCTGAAGGAGGAGTCGAGATAGGATTCCGTCCTGATGAAGCCAGGAAGATCGTTGAATATACCGTCAAAGGCGCTGCAGAACTGCTTCTTGCAAGTGACGGTCATCCCGAAGCAGAAATCGACAAGGTAACCACAGCTGGCGGAATAACCATCAAGGGCTTGAACGAGATGGAGCATGAAGGATTCACATCAGCTGTAATCAAAGGCCTGAAGGCTTGTATTTAGAATGGATCATGCTCGCCTGCCTGAATGATCCGGAGGTCGGAAAGGTGCTCATCATCAACATTGATATTTCTTAATCAGCACAACAAATAGTATAATTATGATACTCACTACAACCCAGTCCATTGAAGGACGCACAATAGTGGAATACAAAGGAATAGTATTCGGCGAGGTGATCAGCGGCGTGAATTTCCTCAAGGATTTCGGAGCAAGCATCCGCAACATCATCGGCGGACGTTCAAGTTCATACGAGAACGAACTTCTCTCAGCCAGAACCAAGGCATTGAGAGAACTTGAAGACAGGGCAAGAGCGATGGGAGCCGATGCCGTCGTAGGAATCGACATTGACTATGAGGTCCTCGGAGAAGGAGGCGGAATGCTTATGGTCACTGCCTCAGGAACAGCTGTAAGACTGAGATAGGGATATGTCAGAAGCAGCGTCATAGCTCTTCTCTACAATATTCAATTGCCCTGTTGATGTAATCCAGGAACGGTTTCGCACTCTTGAATACCTCCAGTATTTCATCTACATTCAGGTCGGTAACATCATAGACTCCGGAAAGGCAGAAGTTCTTCAGCTTGATATATTCGATATAAGGTCCCTCTGCATCGAATCCGACCGGAGCTCGCTTGAGCTTCTGATCCTGATCAAGTGAAAGTGAAGGATGAAGTCCCTTGATGATTTTATCGAAGTCCCCTCCTCCGAGTTCAATATCCTCTCTGAGGACCTTCAGCACTTTCGGTTCCATGAAGTAGTTTCCTACAGCCAGGAAGCTCTTGCATGGGTAGTCTTCACCATTGCCGGTTCCTATATGGAAGTAGTATCCGCTATAACCGGATTTCCAGCCTCCCTTACAGATGAATGCTCCGAAGTGGGTCTTATACGGAAGTCCATCCTTTGAGAATCGCATATCCTTATATATACGGTAGATACTCTCTTTGATTCCGACACCTTTTACTGACGGATCAAATGTCATAATACCTTCAATAAGCCTCTCAACTATGGCATTGAAGTGAGATCGGGCCTCCTGATACTCACTCTTGTGAGTATCGAACCATGGCTTGTTGTTATTCGCCTCAAGATTCCTGAGGAATGAGAGAATGGTATTCATATAATCACATCATCAACATTATCTTGCCTTCTGACAGACAGAAGGTGTGCGGGACATGGGTTCGCTGCGCATCCCTCTGTTTGAAGAAGCAAGGCAATACACGATAGCTTCTTCTATCTTCATATGACAAAAATACAATAATATTCATATAATTCTGCACATGATAACATGATTGATCATTCATATCATCATTTTGAGTGGCAGATTTACGCAACATCTATGCATCGGTACACAAAATCATTCATTTTCGACCTGACGCTACGCAAAAACCTGGGATTTTGCAAAAAAAGAAGACCGTCGGTACAAGAATCTGCATTTTCTTGTACTGACGGTCGTATTTCGAGACTCCCGGTCGATCCGGGATGATTGACAGGTTGTCAGATTACCACTCCAGAATCTTCTTGAAGTCGTAAGCCTCAGGGTTTACGATACCCATAGCCTTGACTGCCTCGTAGTCGTCCTCAGTTACGTAGTGAGCGATATACTCGTAGTAGTTCTGAGCTGTACCAGAGTTGATGTCAACGATTCTTGGCGGGATCTTGCCAGTCTCAGGGTCCTGGAGGTCAGCAAGGTAGAGAGGTGATACATTGCCATATGAGTCAACATATACCATGCAGCCTGTCTTGCCTTCCTTGTAGAGCTGGTAAACACCCATTGCGAGCTCTGTGCAGTATGTGAGGTCGTATGCGATAGGATCCTGGCAACGTACATCGTAACCGATTTCAAGCGGACGTCCCTTCACCTTGAGACCTGCAGCTTTGATCTCCTTCTCGAGGAGGTCATTGAAGAGGACAGCCTTAGACAGCTTGCCGAGCTCAGGATGACCGTGATCGTCATATGTGAAGTGTACGCCTGCATCCTCAAGCTCCTTGATGTCGAGATCGTGGAAGAGACCCTCAGCTGTTACGATAGTACCGTATTCGATACCCATGAGCTTTCTCTTGATGATAGTCGAGAGAGAGAGCTTGATGATCTTGTCAAGGTTGATCTTTGTCTTGTTGAACATCTCAGGGATGATGGTCATTGGAGAGTGAGTTGCCTCACCGATACCTAAAGCAAGACTTCCGCATGAACGTCCCATTGCGCAGAGTACGAACCAGTTGCCTGATGTACGTGCATCCTCGTAAGCTGTTCTTGCGATATGTGCGCCTTCGTTCTTTGCTGAGTTGTATCCGAATGTAGGAGCGTTTGCAGGAAGAGGAAGGTCGTTGTCGATTGTCTTAGGACAGTGGATGTTTGCGATAGGATATCCCTTAGCTGCGAGGAACTTTGAAATGCGGTTTGCAGTTGAAGCTGTGTCATCACCACCGATAGTCACGAGAAGCTTGATGTTGTTGTCCTTGAAGAGGTCAAGGTTGAAGTTCTCCTCGAAATCCTTGTCAGTCGGCTTGAAACGGCTCATCTGAAGATATGAACCACCCCTGTTGAAGTAACGGTCAGCTGTAGCGAAGGTAAGATCTTCGATACGTGCATTCTTGCTGAAAAGTCCTGAATAACCTGCATGGAGACCGATTACACGGAATCCCTTAGCAAGGAAAGTCTTAGCGACACTCATTGAAACTGAGTTCATTCCTGGAGCTGGACCGCCTCCACAAAGGATGATAATTGCGTCTTTCATCTTTTCTGTAATTTAAAAGTTATACATTGAATTCATTGTTTCTGTCTTGCAGTCATTTCGTGACAGCCCAAAGGGGCACTTCAGCCTTACGCAGGCCGGTCAGCAAATTGACTGAATCGCACTATGGCAAATCACGGCAAATTTATCATTTTTTGTGATAATTAACAAGAAAATATCCTACTCCTTTACAGCTGGGCTTTCAAGTTGCACAAGTCAAAAGCATTTCGTAAATTTGTAAGTTATTATGGAAAAGGCACAGGCATACATAAGAGTTCAGGAACTTCGTGATATCATCACTGAAGCCAACAGGATGTATTATGTCGAAAACTCCCCTACGCTCAGCGATTATGAGTTCGACATACTCCTGAAGGAGCTTGAGGCGCTTGAGAAAGAGTTCCCGGAACTTGTAACGGAAGACTCTCCTACGCGCAAGGTCGGAAGCGACCTCAAGGATTCTGACAAGAAGAAGGAGTTCGAGCAATATCCTCACCGCTACCCTATGCTCTCTCTCGGCAACACCTACGACATCTCCGAAGTCCAGTCATTCGCGGACAGAGCGGCTAAAGGAATCGGCAACTCGTTCACTTACAGCTGCGAGCTCAAGTTCGACGGAACGGCCATATGCCTTACATACCGCAACGGAAAGCTTTTCAGGGCCTTGACACGAGGTGACGGAACCGTAGGTGATGATGTCACGGCGAATGTCAGGAACATAAGCAACATCCCACAGGAGCTGAAGGTGCCTGCAGGATTCATCCCTACCCTGATCGATCCGATGCCATGGCCGGATGAATTCGAGATACGAGGAGAGATATATATGCCTTGGTCAGCATTCGACCGTCTTAACGAAGAACGTGTCAGAGATGAGGAACAGCCGTTCGCAAATCCAAGGAATGCTGCTTCAGGCTCATTGAAGCTTATCGACAGCAGCCTCGTAGCTAACCGTGGACTCGAATGTACGCTTTATCATATGCTTGGTGAAGATCTGAATTTCCAGACCCATGATCAGGCTCTGAAAGCGGCTGCAAGCTGGGGACTTCCGATATCAGACAAAAGAAAGATATGCAGAAGCATAGAGGAAATCGAAGATTTTATAAGTTTCTGGGACACAGATCGTAAAACACTTCCGTTCGCAACAGACGGAATAGTGATAAAGATAAACGAACTGCCATATCAGGAAGAATTAGGCTATACAGCAAAATTCCCGAGATGGGCAGTTGCATATAAGTTCAAAGCCGAGCAGGCACTCACCAGGCTTCTTAGCATAGATTATCAGGTAGGAAGAACAGGAGCAGTCACACCGGTCGCAAATCTGGAACCAGTGCAGCTGAGCGGAACTGTAGTCAAACGTGCTTCGCTTCATAATGCCGATCAGATGCAGATTCTGGACATTCATATCGGAGATTACGTCTATGTAGAAAAAGGCGGTGAGATCATACCTAAGATAACCGGTGTGGAACTGAGCCAGCGTGGATCAGATGTGACCATGCCGGAATTCCCGGAATACTGTCCGGACTGTGGTACAAGACTTATCAGAGACGAACAGGAAGCCAAGTCCTTCTGCCCGAACCAGTCAGGCTGCCCTACGCAGATAAAAGGAAGGCTCGTACATTTCCTGAGCCGCAAGGCCATGAATGTGATTGCCGGTGACGCAACCATTGAGCAGATGTACAACAAGGCTCTTGTATGGAATCCTGCGGATTTCTATGAACTGCAGAAAGAGCATCTTCTGACTCTTGAAGGATGGAAAGAGAAATCTGCGGAAAGATTCCTGAAGAGCATCGAGGATTCGAAGAATGTTCCGTTTGAGAGGGTTCTGTATGCTCTCGGAATAAGATATGTCGGAGAAACGACGGCGAAGGCCGTAGCCAAGGCATTCGGAAACATTGATGCAATCATAAAGGCCACTGAAGAGGAACTCCTGAATATTGACGATGTCGGCCAGGTGATAGCTGAAAGTATTTACGGTTTTTTCAGGGATGAAATCAATCTTGAGACTGTCGATCGTCTTAAGGCCGCAGGACTGAAGTTCGAAACTGATACAAAAGACGAGAAAGTCTCGGATGTGTTGAATGGAAAGACAATAGTGATATCCGGTAACTTCAGTGTTTCACGCGATGAAATAAAGGCACTTATAGTTTCGCATGGAGGTAAGAACAGCGGTTCGATAAGCAGCAGGACATCATTCCTTCTGGCGGGAGAAAAGCCAGGCCCGGAAAAGATAAAGAAGGCTGAATCGATTGGAACGCCGATAATCAGCGAAGAGGAATTCAGAAAAATGATAGAATGATGAAAGCAGGAGATTCATACATAATGACACATACCGTCAGAAAGGATGAGACAGCTGAGGTACTTGGTTCCGGAGGACTTCCGGTATATTCCACACCTTCGATGATCTGTCTGATGGAGCTGACTTCATATAAGCTCGCTGAAGCGCAGGGCTACCAGACTGTGGGCACGAAGGTGAACATCTCTCATCTCAGGGCTTGCAAGGTGGGAACCGAGCTCAAAGCTACGGCAATGCTTACAGAAGTCGATGGACGCAGATTTGAATACAGTGTAAAGGTCGAAGACGAACATGGCGTAATCGGCGAGGGAACGCACCAGAGGTTTGCAATCGACCCGGAAAGATTCATGTCCAAGTTGAAATAATGAAAAGGATAACTCATAAGACATACCGCCTGAAAAGATTCATCAGGGACGATATATGGACGTTGGAATTGGAGGATCTCTCCAAGGCCAAGGCCAGATTCATCAAATACCTGAAGGTCATGATGATAACCATAAAGACCTTCTCAAGCGAGAAGATCGGTTTTCAGGCAGTTGCCTTGAGTTTCTTTAGCACGATGTCTGTCGTTCCGTTCATAGCCATAGTCTTTACGATTACCGGCGGTTTCGGACTTGCCGACAAGCTTAAGGAATTCCTTTACGGATATTTCAACAACAGCCAGCAGACGATCGATATGGTACTCGGATTCGCACAGAACATAATCGACACTGCCCAGAGCAGTCTGATGGGACTTATATCGGCATTGCTCTTTCTTTGGATCGTCATATGGATGATGATGAATGTGGAAAGGGTCTTCAACAATGTCTGGAAGGTACAGAAATCCAGGAATCTGTTCAGAAGATTGTCTGTGATCATCGTCATGCTCATCGTTTCACCGTTCATCATACTTGTATTCTTCGGTGGATCTTTCGTCTATTCACACGCTCTGAGCTATCTGGGATTGGACGTGGAAAGCTTCAGCGTGTTCAAGACAATTCTTTCATGGGTGCTTTTCGCTGTTGTGGCTACATTTACTTTTTCCGCAATGTACAAGTTCATACCGAATTCGCCGGTTGACTACGGAAGTGCATTGCGGGCTGCCGTGTATTCAGGTGCGGCGTTTACGATAATGCAGTATCTCTATCTTGAGACACAGGTATTCGTGACAAGGCTTAACGGTATCTATGGCGCTTTTGCGGCTGTGCCGCTTTTCATGATATGGATAAACATAGGATGGTTCATCATTCTCATAGGTGCGGAGCTTTCCTATGCATTCCAGCATGTTGACAGTTATAATATTGAAGATTAGGAGATTATTAATATGGGATCCGTATCTGAATTCAGCCAGCACGATCATGAGGTGATAGCAAGGGAATATGCTGACCTTAAGGAAGCTGCGAGAAAACGTTGCAGCGACCAGTCGGAACTCGACATGATCCAGAAGGCATTCGATTTTGCGAATGAAGCTCACAAGGGTGTCAGAAGGCGCTCCGGTGAACCATATATACTGCATCCTATCGCTGTGGCCAAGATCGTCGTGAGCAATATCGGTCTCGGCTACAAGTCCATAGTCGCGGCCCTCCTTCACGATGTCGTTGAAGACACATCATATACGATAGACGATCTCCGCAGCCTGTTCGGAGACAAGGTTGCTACTCTCGTAGAGGGCCTTACCAAGATCAAGACCGTTCTTGACAACGAGGACAAGGCTCAGCAGAAAAGCATGCAGGCCGAAAATTTCAAGCGTATCCTGCTGACGCTGAATGATGACGTCAGAGTGGTGCTGATAAAACTTGCAGACAGGCTCCATAACTGTCGTACGATCGAATACATGCCAGAGCATAAGAGGGACAAGATTCTGAGCGAAACGATGTTTGTATTTATTCCTCTTGCTCACAGGCTCGGTCTGTATGGAATCAAATCGGAAATGGAGGATATCTGGCTGAGATATAAGGAGCCTGAGGCTTTCCATGAGATAACGGCGAAGATCAACAGGAATGTCATAGACAAGGACAAGGAGATAAACGACTTCATCGCTCCGATAGAAGCTTCCTTGCGCAAGGCCGGATTCAAGTTCGAGATAAAGAAAAGGGTCAAGACCCCCTACTCCATCTGGAACAAGATGAACAACAAGAGGATCGATTTCGAACAGATCTATGACCTTTATGCCGTAAGGATTATCTTTGATCCGGACGAAGCAACGAATGAAACTGAAAGAGACCAGTGTTACCATATATTCTCGATTATCACAGCCATATACAGATATAAGGCAGACCGTGTCCGAGACTGGGTGAACTATCCTAAGAACAACGGTTATGAGGCCCTGCACTGTACATTGATGAGCCACACAGGAATATGGATAGAGGTCCAGATCCGTTCCAGAAGGATGAATGAGGTGGCGGAGAAAGGTATTGCAGCACATTGGGCATACAAGAAGGATGGCTTCGCGGGATCGGAGAGTGAGATGGACAAATGGATCACCAAGGTCAAGGAAATACTTGTAAATCCGGACGTGAATGCTCTGGATCTTCTCGACCTGATCCATAACGACCTTATCAAGACCGATATATTCGTGTTTACTCCTAAGGGAGAACAGAAAAGCATAGAAAAGGGGGCTACAGCCCTTGATTTCGCATATTCGATCCATACACAGATCGGAAACAAGGCAATCGCCGCCAAAGTGAATTTAAAGCTTGTTCCGCTTTCATACGTATTGAAGACAGGTGATCAGGTAGAGATCATTACGGCTGAAAATGAGAAGCCTAAGCGCGAATGGCTGGATTTTGTCAAGACGAGAAAGGCCAAGTCAATAATAATGGACTATCTCAAAGGTGAAAGACTTGAGTCTGTCAAGATCGGAAAAAGGATGCTTGGTGATCAGCTTGAAGCATTGGGATATAAGATGAGCGACAAGATCGTAAACATGCTGATGAAAGGATATGAAGTCTATGATTCAAGACCTGAAGAGCTTTTCTTCAGAATCGGCATCGGCACAATCAAGCTCAGTAATCTTTCGGAAGTCCTGAAGAAGGCTCATGAACAGAAAAAGTCTTCAAGTGGCCTGTTCAACTGGTTCAAGAAAGAGAGAAAGGATGATGAAGACTATGTCATCTCCGACAGCACTGACTCAAGGAACCGTTATGTGATAGCGACATGCTGTAATCCTATTCCTGGAGACAGCGTGATCGGTTTCCTTGCTTCAGACGGAACAGTTACCGTTCACAAGAGATCCTGCGAGAAGGCGAACGGAATGGCATCCAAGTTCGGTGACAAAATAATAATACCTAAATGGGAACATGCCAAGACACAGAACCTGTCTTTCCTCGTCCGCCTTTCATTGAAAGGATTCGACAGGATCGGCATGATCAATGATATCACCAGATACATTTCTTTCGTAATGAGCGTGAATATCAGGAAATTCTGCTTGGGAACGGAAGACGGAGTATTTGAAGGATATATAGATCTTTATGTCCATGAAATGGGTGATCTTGACAAGCTCATCAAGAGACTACAGAAGATCGAGGGCATACAAAGTGTCATAAGAACTGATTTGTAAACATTTGAAAATGAAAAGAATATTATCATATCTTCTTCCGGCAGTGCCGGTTACGATCATCCTGACGACGATGATCTTCTCTCATTCATGTGCCAACACGACTACTCCGCCAAGCGGTGGCCCAAAGGATACGATACCTCCTGTCATAACCGAAATCTATCCAGCATTAGGTGCCGTGAATGTCCCTACACAAAAGACGAAGCTTGTTCTTGAGTTCAATGAATACGTGACAGTCAAGGATGCAAAGAGCCTGTTCCTCTCCCCTCCTCTTGAAAAGGCTCCGAAATATAAGCTTAAGGGAAAGGGAGTTGTCGTGACATTCGAGAGCGATCTTGATTCCAACAAGACATATACTCTTGACGTGACAAATGCGATTGCTGACAACAACGAAGGCAACATGTTCCCTGGTTTCACTCTGGTTTTCTCTACCGGATCCGAAATAGATTCCATGGTCGTTACCGGTATTGTCCAGGATTGCAACAACCTCGAGCCTCTCAAAGGTGCTACAGTCATGCTTTATAAGGATCATGCTGATTCAGCAATATTCCTGAAGAGACCGGATGCAGCAGTCAAGACCGATCAGTGGGGATTCTTCTGTCTGCGTAACATTCAGGATACTGTTTACAGAATGTATGCGATCATCGACGAGAACAACAACAACAAGTATGATCCTGACGCAGAGAAGGTTGCATTCATCGACACACTTGTCAGACCTGTCGTTGTCGTGAACGACAGTCTTCCAGAGCTTCAGAAATATGATATGGAGGACACATTGAACTGTCTTGCAAGAAAGACCGAATATGAATTGAACATATTCAGGGAAAAGCCGAGCAAGCAGATGATAATGAACAAGGAACGTGTAGGTGACCGTACTGCATACGTCACTTTCATGGCTCCATATGCCCAGATCGATTCAATCTGGATCAAGGATGTTGCACCTGAGAATCTCATCACACAGTTCAATCCTCTTCAGGACAGTCTTGAAATATGGGTCAATGATCCGAAGCCGCAGCCTGACACATTCTTCGTCAATGTCAGGTACATGAAGACCGACACTCTTGGTATGCTTAATCTGTTTACGGAAGAGCTTAAGCTCGTCAATCCGAACAGAAAGACTTTCGGAAAGAGCTCCAAGAAGGATCTCAAGCATGAAGATACGACTGCAGTATTTACTCTTGAAGCGAATCCCGAAACTGTCGAACAGTATGGATTCCTGATGGAGTTCAAATATCCTGTGGCCGAAGGATCATTTGATTCGCTCGTATTCCGAAGCATCAACCCTAAGCAGGAGGAAAAGATAACCGGCTTCACTGTCGAACAGGATTCCCTGAATCTCAGGAAGTACAGGATAAAGTCAAAGGAAGAATTGCAGGTCGGATATGAATATGTCCTCAAGGTACCTCATCGTAAATTCAAGGATATCAACGGCTATTACAATGACAGTACAGAGGTGAAGGTGACGCTGCCGAAGGACGACAAGCTGAGCACCATGCATCTGGCATTGTCGAATGTCAACAACAAATATATCGTAGATCTTCTTAATGAAAAGAGAGACAAGGTGCTGAGATCTTATATAATCGACAGCGATCAGACTCTTGATTTCCCTTACCTCAAGGCTGGAAAGTATTCCATCAGGATTACCGAAGATCTGAACAGGAACGGCATTGTTGACACCGGTAACCTGCTTGAGCACAGACAGCCGGAAAAAGTGAGGTTCTATAAGCTTGAAGACGGTACCTTCCTGATCGATATCCCGGAAATGACGGAACTCGACCAGAGCATTGATCTTGTGGAAATGTTCAGATAAACGATTATGAAGAAGATACTTACCATTTTATTCCTGTTTTCGGCATTCTGCTTTGCCTCAGCCCAGTCATTCAAGCCATTCAAGGCAGACACGCTGACTAACGAATATCTGGACACATTGAATGTACGCAAGGCTCTCGTAGTCAATGACTACTCTCTTATCGGTGTACAGTACGGAGTCGGATTGAGCCAGGTGATGTGGAATCCGCCTCAGGAGCAGTCCATGCTGTTTGTTCCTGTAAATTTCGGTGTCACATACACCAGATATGGCAAGATGTTCGCCATGCCATATTTCGCATTCAAGGCAGGTCTTTTCTATGCGAAGGAAGGCTATCAGTTCGAATATAATGAAGAATATGACTGGACATATAAGATAGAAGGAGCTGAGAAAGCCATACTTGAAGTCGTGGAAGTTCCGCTTCTTTTCCAGTTCCATTATGATACATGGAATTTCAAGATCATTGCAGAACTCGGTTGCTATGGCGGATACAGGCTCGGCATTCAGCGCTTCCCTGGCAAGACCGGAAGTGTTTCCGAGGAGCTGGAACATTCGTTTACCGAGACTGACAGAAGAATGGATTACGGCCTCAAGGGAGGTGTCGGATTCGCGCTTGTCTTTGATCCGCTGGAGTTTCATGTGACTGCAGCGTACAAGCATTCGCTGTCATCTTTATACACTCCTGACCATTACAGTCAGTATTACTACAGATTCGCATATCCTTCAAACATAATACTTTCTGCCGGAGTACATTTCCAGCTCAGCAAGAGGACAGGAAAGACCAAGGCGACATTGAAGAAAGAAGCAAAATCATTGGTATATGAAAACAATGGAAGTCAAGGTTGGTAATGTCATCATAGGCGGTGACAACCCCATTGTCGTACAGACAATGTGCAATACTCATACATCAGATGTCGAAGCATCGGTCGCTCAATGTATCAGACTGGCAAAAGCCGGAGCACAGATGATAAGGCTTACAGTTCCTTCACTCGCCCAGATAGAAGATCTGAGGGCAATCAGGAACAGGCTCCGCGATAAAGGAATCGAAGTTCCGCTTATGGCTGATGTCCATTTCTCATCGGAAATCGCAATTGCCGCAGCTTCTGTGGTCGAAAAGGTCAGGATCAATCCAGGAAATTTCCATAAGGATCATGAGAAGGCAAAAGAGCAGTTTAAAAAGCTTGTAGAAGTATGCAAGGAGAATGGAACAGCCATAAGGATCGGCCTTAACCATGGATCTCTGGGAGACAGGATAACCAATCTTTACGGCAATACTCCTCTTGCCATGAAGGAAGCCGTAATGGAATGGCTGAAAATGTGCGTTGAGAATGATTTCTACAATGTAGTAGTCTCCCTGAAAGCTAGTAACACTTTTGTTATGGTAGAGGCCTATCGTCTGCTGGCCAAGGAGATGGAGGAATCTGGAGTGGTATTCCCTCTTCATCTTGGAGTTACCGAAGCGGGTAATGGAGACGGAGGCAGAATCAAGTCTGCTGTCGGAATATCAGCTCTTCTTTCTGAAGGAATCGGCAATACGATAAGGGTTTCTCTAACAGAAGATCCGGAAAACGAGATACCGGTAGCACAATATCTTGCAGACAGATATGATCATAAGATTCATTCGAGCATGGTGTCTCTGACTTTGGAGGGCAAAAAGGCGATTGCAACATACGATGCACCTACAAGGGAAAGACTTCTGCTTGATTTCTCATGTGATTTCGGAAAGAGACTCCTTGACAAGGAACTTGACGAAGTTGAGCTTATCGGCTGTGAAGATGCTGAATACCTCGTTGATGAACTGATGCAGGCAGCACGAAGAAAATTTTATCGACCAGAATATATCGCATGTCCAGGTTGCGGAAGAACGATGTACAATCTTGAAGGAACCTTCGAGGAAGTCAAGCGTCGCACGGCTCATCTGAAAGGAATGGTGATTGCCGTAATGGGATGTATAGTCAATGGTCCAGGAGAAATGGCTGATGCTGACTGGGGATATGTCGGAGAAGGAAACGGAAAGGTTTCAATCTATAAAGGAAAATCGCCGGTGCTCAGGCATGTACCTGAAACAGAGGCGATTGACAGATTGCTGGAATTGATAGAAAAAGCTGAAGATTGATGTGACCCCAAAAAGTTGGACGGTTTAACATTATTAAGAGGCTCGCTTAAATTGGAATAAAGCTCGGTATTGCACCGGGCTTTTTCCATTTAGCCTCAGTTTGATTCTATCATTATTGTAGTAGCGTATATACTTAAC
>JAFSBV010000060.1 GCA_017437125.1 Bacteroidales bacterium
ATAACGGAGGCATCATGCATAGTCAGACACTCGATCCTATCAAGCCCATTCCTGACTAAGGCGTTAGTAATCTCTCTGCTGATGTTCAGCACCTGCACGGGCTGAGACAGCACGTCATCTAGCTTCAGGAACTCAACAAGATCTCCTTTACTCACGTCTATAAGATATGCATACTTATGAATGACAGCCCGGATGGTATCAAGAATTTCTGTCCTGTCAAGAAGTTGCGCTATTTGGCCTTTGAAAAGATTGACCTCCACTGAATCAGTCGGTCTGCTATCCTTTATCTTCTTGATGAGTTTCTTGATTTCCTCGACAGTCATATTCTTCCTGTCCAACAGGGTCTTCAGTTCTCGAATATCCGAGCCTATCGATTCATACTGACAGATCTTGTCAGTCATTTGTCTTATCAGACCTCGCTCCGATTTCAGTGCATCATTAGTATTTTTCAGGAACTGATGGAATTCGTCCTGGTTTTCCAGAAGGACTTTCATCCTGGAGTTCACATCGGCAAGGCATGATTCCATTGCTGAAAGCCTCTCGAAGAAATCGATGGACTTGATGGCCGAAGAAGGGATGCGAGCAGAGAGGCTGCCAACTATATCTTCCATATCAAACTGATGGAGCAATCCCAGTTTGGATTCCTTCCGTAAGTACTCATCCTCCAGACAGTAAAGGCTGTAGGTGTTTACCGACAGGAAACCTAGTAACGCTAGGATAACAAGCTCTGCTACGATGCTTACGTAAATCCATGTGTCTTCAAACCCGAACAGTTCGAAGCGAAGATCCTCCCTGACGTACATTACGGCATTGAAGGCCATCATGGCAATAAAGAGACACGCCATGAACACGCGTGTGAATGTCAGCTGGAAGCCATACCGCTGACTCTTCCAGCTTCCGAAGAATCCTACGCGGCTCATAAGACAAAATAATTGAATGGTGAAAGGACAGCCGGACCTTGCCCTGCCGATCCCAATAAATTGAACTTCCTCATATGAATGTGTAAATGATTTCAGTGCATGTCCCTCAGTCCGTCAGAGCGAGCATCAGAACACCTCATCATATGTTACACATCATCATTACAGTGTCACGAACACTCCGCAACACCAACGCAAATATAATGAAGATATTCTGGTTTGTCAAAAAAATCTAATGTATAGTAAAAAATATCGAAAAGTTGTGGCAATAATCAGAAATCGCACATCGGATCCACCATACGAGGATCCACCTCATGTTTCCCTGACGGTATGATATCCTGAGGCTGTGCACATTCCCTATCAATAATTCCCTTGACATCCGCCTGCACCTTCCTGAAGTTTCTCTCGATTATATCCCTGACCGCCTTGTCTTCCCTTTCCTTCGCAATCCTCTCGAGCAGTTCAGAACGTTCTTCTTCTGTCAAGGCCCCACACATTCTCTCTGCCTCTTCAGTCAAATCATCCTTGTCGTAAATGACAATACCCTTCATCAGCCCGCTCATGAAGTGATCGAGCAGTGCCTTATCCGCATTGTCATATACCGATTTCCTTGCTTCCTCTTCTCCGAAGTCGGTAAATTTCGGAAGCCTTCTCCATCTCTTCCTCTTGCGCTTGAGTTCATCTAGGTCACGTACAATCTCCCCACAGAAGAACTTCTCCTTGATCTTCATGTCATTATTGTCGGCAACCTTTCCGAAGAAGACACCCTGCGAGAGGGTCTCTATGGTACTGAGCGGCAGCAGTTCCTCATGCTGGAATGAGATGTTCACGGAGTCCTGCTCTATGCCCCTGGTCTGGCTCTCCCTCTTGCGGAACTCCTTGCCGAACGACTTGCTGAGTTCCTCAGCAGTCTTGCCGTTCACCTGTCCGGAGAAGATGTTGCCGACTGTGTTGAAGATGACCTCGGATTCCTTCTCCCCGTAGTCACGCTTGAGCTGGCTCTTGTCCTGGGCGCCAAGAACTATGGCCACAAGGTTGGACCTGGCGGTCGCGATAAGGTTGTCCAGTCCCTTAAGGAATATGGTCGGCAGCTCATCCAGAAGGACTCCGCATTTGCGTTTTCCCTTGTGGTTGATGAGCTTGAACATACGGGAGGTGAACAGGGCCAGCGTAGTACTGTATATGGCCTGTCTGTCCGGATCATTACCTACACAAAGTATCTTCGGATGCTTCGGGTCATTGATATCCAGTGTGAAGTCATCACCTGTAAGAACCCAGTACAGACTTGGGGACACGAACTTGTTAAGAGGAATCTGGGCACTGGCAATCTGGCCCTGCAGCTGATCCTGCGCACCTCCCTCCAATGCATTGGAGAAAGGTTTGATCTTGGCTTCAAGTTCCGGATACCGTGACAGAATAGAGAAGACCTTCTTATAGTCCTGCGCCATCAGCTCGATGACATGCGGGAAGGTGCAGTACTTGCCGTCTTCGTAGAGTTTGAGGAACCATATCAGAGCGTCGAGATAGACCTTAGCAGAGAGGGTGAAGAAGTCCTCCTTTTCGACTGCCGCCTTGTTCACGTTCAGCATCACCAGTTCCGCAATTTCAGTTGTATCGGCCGGATCAGTGATGTATCTTGGGTTGATAGGATTGCATCGGAGTGACCTTGTAGGGTCATTGAAGTTGATGACACAGAACTCAGGAATTATGTCGTACTTATGTACGTTGTCCATAAATTCGTTATAGACTATCTCCGTAAGGTCGGGAAACTTATAGTCATAGATGAACATCGAATAGCCCTTGGCTATCATCTGTTCGATGAAGGGTCCATAAACCGAGAAGGATTTTCCGGAACCAGGGGTTCCGAGGACCATCGTCGCCCTGAAAGGATTGATGACGTTTATCCAGCCTTTGAAGATGCGGTACCTGTATTGGAATCGCATCGGGATGTTCACGGAATCATCCGTCTTCATCAGTTTACGGCACTGGGAGAAGGTCTCGTTCCTGTCATTGACGGCTTCATTGAATGCACTGAACTTCCTTCCTGCGGAGGCGACCGCCCAGCCGAAGACTACAGCACCGACGCAGGTGGTTATAAGGTAACTCACCGGATCCAGATATGGGAACAGATAGAGTATAGCTCCCAACAGAGCTGAGCAGATGACTGTTGTCCAACTGACTCCGGTTCCCTTGCCGGTCTGGGTTACAAGTCCTGCCGAGATGAGTGCCATCCCCAGCAGTTTGGTACGGTAAGGCATGACGAAGACCCCGCCTGAACGCAGCTTTCCTACGATCAGGTCGGCGATCTCCGCCGTCAGCCCTACCCGGCTCAGCAGAGGATGGACATAATAGTACAGATTGACGATCACCAGCAGGCATCCCACCAGAGTCATCGCACTGTAATATTTGTCGTACTCACTTCTGTGAGCCATTCGGATCAGTTAACAGTCCTAACCAGACGGAAGTCCCTCTCGATACGCCACCAGTTCCAGCAGCAGATGCCGAACCTTACAGAGAATATCCTTCCCTGCACGTCACCCAGTTTTTCGGCTGTGCCGTAATTGCCATGAAGCCAGAGTGTCGCCCTATGGGATATCTTGTTTCCTCCGTTCATCTGCATCAACTGATTGATTCGCAGTATGAACCTTCTCATGATGTGGGCTTCCTTTTCGGTCGGAAGTCTCCAGCCGCTGCCCGACGCCTCGATCCGGAGGATCTCATCAAGCTTGGCTGAGCGTGTCGGAAGAGAGGAGACGATGATGTGTACACCATCGCAGTCGATTTCAACCCCCTTGTAGATACTGTTCCAAGAGGATTTCTTTTCTTGCTTTTGCATTGTCCCAAAATTTGAAATACACTTACTACTAACTACTTAACTAACTATTTCTCTTAAAGCCGGATTCTCGTCAGAGAGGCATGACCAGCCGAAACTCCCTCCTGTTCCACCACCAGGACAATGTATCCTGACGATACTGGAGTATGTAGCAGAGACCTTCGCCAACATTGAGGCTGCGTGAATGCCCATAGTCCCCGTCAAGCCACAAGATACTTTCCAAGTCTATTCTATGACCACCGTTCTCGTCCATCAGGGCATTTATTCTAGGGATGGCGTCTGCTATCATCTCCATCTCCTTGAAGGTTGGCAGTCGCCAGTTTCCCATAGTCTCGCAGCATTTCACTGCAGCATCCAATCTGCCAGTCATATTCGGCATAGCTGAAACAATAAAATGCTTCTTTGCTGATTTGATTTCAACACCGTAGAATGCATTATTCCACGAGACAGTGTTCCTCCTAGACATCCTTCATCTTTTTTATCTTCTCATTGATAATCTCAAAACTCTTGTCCTTCTTCAGTTCTTCCAGATCAAGTATAAAAATGTCTGTCTTTAACGGGTTTCTCCTGAAGAACTGAAGAAGGAGATAAGTGAAGTTCTCAATGAACTGCAGCATAGCTGTTGGATCCGGAGAGCCAAATATCATCACGTTCTTCATGTGTTTTAGCACATTCAAGAAGTTCCTTATGGAATGCACCTCGTCTCTGAGTATCTTCATCGGATCCGACACATCAGAAGGGATGAGACCCAGCAGAAATTTCAGAGTAACCTTGATATTGACAATTGGAGCAGAATAGCTCCCGTCAGTCAAGCGAGTCATGTGATCCCAAGCATAATCGAAGACCTTACACAAATGAAGTGGCTTTTCCATAAGGTCACCACACAGAATCATTGCAGCCTTTGCGATATTATACTCTTCATTAGTCCCATATAGCAATATCCCAAGGGTGCTATCCTCAGCATACCTATATCCAAAGCCACCGTCAGGGGCCAGTGCAATCAGAAACTGTTTCATGTGTTTTATCGTTTTAGTTTACCTCTTTTCTTTTTATCCTTCATATCCTTCTCCTGAGACTTTGAGCTACCTTTGGAGATTCCGGCCAGAGCTGCACCGATCAGATTCAGGTCATGACCCTCACTCTGTTCCTGGATATAGGAAGACTTCTTCTGCCACTGTCCGCCTTCATCAGCTGTTATGATATCGTCCAGTTTGAAAGCGCCCAGTTCTGAAGACTTGAATGCACATCTTGTGGAGTGATCCACGAATGTGGCACCATAGATGCGTCCCTCCCGTGTCCTGTGAAGGTGAATGTCAATATCGAACCTGGCAAGCATATTCCTGAAGTGCCTCTCTGAAGTTGAGTGTTCAAGGCAGGATGAAGATATTCCGCATATCCTCGCCCTTTCACGCTGCTTGATGCCGCTTCGCCCCACGCATTCCATAGCTCTTCTCTCATACTCCGAATAGAGCTGTTTCCCGAGCTCATCTTCCGTAATAGGAGCCGTGCACGGAATACCGTCCTGGTTCAGTCCGCGGACCACAACCTGCGAAGTGTCACCTGTACGGTCAGTCACTTCAAGTCCGTGCGCCTGCATGATGAGCTTGAACTGCGCAAAGGACGTCATGTGATACTTGCAGCATTCCTCGGCTATGATCCTTATCTGTTCCATGATGTTTCCTCCCAC
>JAFSBV010000041.1 GCA_017437125.1 Bacteroidales bacterium
ACCGGAACACGGTTTTCATTCTCTCCTTCGAAGCAGATACCTGCATAGATCCATTCGGTATCGGGTTTGATAAAGGTCATGTAACATGCGCGAGGAAGCCCTTTATCGTTTTTGATGTGGCAATGTGGTTCACCGGCCTGCAGGTAACCGTGATACATTCTTACCGGGGGCAGAATATTTCGATAGTGTTCCACAACGCTCTCCGTGACGAAATCACCGGGGAAGAAATAGTCTCCGAACTCGGGTAGGTAAGAGTCTTGCCATCCAGTGAGGGACTTGACCTCTTCTTTTCTTCGGATTTGAAAACGCCCGAGCTCACAGGTTCGAAGTACGTTGTAGATTTCAGCAGGCGTTAGATTTACCGTGTCTCCATCCTGATCAATTCCTGTACAGCGACCCGGAAAGAGATGAGAGATGTTGACGGTTATGACCTTGGACTTGCCTGACTTATAGTAGAGCGTCACAAGCTCGCTCGTTCCTGCGGTTGCCGGGGTATACTCGGGCTCCTTTTCAATTTCCTTTTCGGGGGAAAAGTCAATTGCCATGTAACCATCCCTGTTGCAATACAGGTTCAGGATCTTTCCAAAGGAAAGGTGATACCGAATGATGTCGCTGGTGGAAAGGCTGTGTCCTGTAAAGTCCTTGGGATGGAACATATTGAAGCGTGTTAAGATGGCATCCGGATCAAAGCTTGGTTGGCAGGCTTCATAAACTGTCTGATACTCCTTTTCCGGAGGGGGGAAGGAGCATTTTGGTTGGTTCAGAATCTCTCTGCATGTGCAGAACTTGTGAGTTCTTCGGATTTTGCTGTCGGGATCAATTTGGTGTAATGAGAATCGTATCATTCCTTTTCTTCCTCCTGTTTCTTGCTGTTGAAAATTCGTTCGTAGGCTTGGTTGACCGGGCAGAATTCGCAATCGCCATCGGTGCAGTGACCGCCGTTCACTTCGCATCGGCAGTAACGGCTGAAGAGTATTTTGAATACTTGAAGTTCGGTTTCGTTCATGTCGGCCTCCTCAATACTCATCGCACTCATGTGCGTACTCGCGGATGTTGTGACAGCTTCGCTCGATTCGTTCCACTGCCTTGAGAATTGCATCAAGTTTCTCAAGGTCGGTTTCTTCTTCCTCACGCTCAATGTCTGCCACTTCCGCTTTGACGTCACTTAGCTGCTTGCGACATAGCTCAATGCATCTCTTCAGGGATTTTCCTTTTGGTTTGTCGTTCATTTAATAACACTCCTTCTTAACTTGGTTTTGATGCACTTACAATATAGTCGGAACGAAATTAGTTTCAAGAAATCTTACTTTCCAAGAGTTTTCGGAGAAAAAAGTAAGTTTTCTTGATTCTTTTTTTATTTCAGCCATATTGTAGACACCCAAATAAAAATTTTATGAAGGAGTGCTTTGAAATGAAAAACACAGAAAATTGGGAAAACATGAACGCAGAAGACCTGAACGCTGAGGAAAGAGAAGTTGTCAACGAAGAATCTCTTGACGAAAATCCCGTTCCCGCACCCATCAACACAGATGACAATTCTCCTGACGAAAATTCGAATGATCCGCATGATGCGAATGATTCGGACGAAGGTGACAACGGAGAGCCGTCTGACGGTGATGATGACAACGACGACTCGTCTGAAGAGGATGCAAATGCAGATGATGCAGATGCTGAGGATGAGACAGAGGAAGAACAGAAGTCCGGCATGAAGAAGAAAGAGGTTGCTACCTTGCTTGCTGTCGGCGGAGTACTTCTTCTGATCCTGATTCTTCTTGGTATCTTCATCTATAACATGACTCATCGTATAGACGAATCCCGACCCGGGGACGACACAACCATTTCGACTACGATCAGCGGTGATGAAGACGATGACGACAATGGCGTGACCGGTAGCGAAGGCACCGGTGTTGGTGACGAAAATTCCGATGACGGCAAAACCGATGGTGACGGTTCTGACGACAACAAGAATGACGGATCCGGCAAAGGCGACCAAAACGATTCCGACGGCAAGGGCGGTAACACGACAGACAAGAACA
>JAFSBV010000061.1 GCA_017437125.1 Bacteroidales bacterium
CATCACGCAGAAGTGGATTGCAATCTTCCCTCTCGGCGTGGAGGCGTGGTCTGAATACAGACGTACGGGCTATCCTCGTCTGCTCCCGGCCCCTCAGGACAAGAGTGGCGGAACAGTGGATCTGGAACACCATGCACGCAGACTCACATATCCGGTAGAGGAATATCAGATGAACAGTGATAACCTTCAGGAGGCGATAGCCATACTTGATGCGGAAACGCAGGGAGACCGGACAGGAGATGGGATGGGGACGCGTGTCTGGTGGGATGTTAAACAGTATAAATAGTAGGAATATGAAAAAGAGTCTTATATCGAACTTATTGATCTTGCTTGCTGTTTTAACTGCATCGATGTCCTGCTCGGAATGGAAGGAGACAGAATCTGTCAGAATAGAAGTCACTCAGCCTTGGGACAGTGATCCGTCGTTGTGGGAGGATTATAAAGCTTCCCTCAGATCATACAAGCAGAGTCAGCATTACATTGCATATGCTCGTCTTGAGAACTCTCCCGATAAAGCCACAAGCGAGAAGAGCTTTATGAGGAGCCTTCCTGATTCACTTGATATAGTATCGTTGACTAATGCTGAAAATTTCTCGCAGTATGATGCTGCCGATATGGACTGGATGAGATCGGTCGGAACCAGAGTGCTGTATCAGATAGACATCGCTTCTGTCCAGGATGATGTCGAGACCATGGACGACATTTCGCGATTGCTTGATATGGCCATCATGACAGTGAGTGAAAACAGACTGGATGGCTTCGCCTTTACGGGAATCCCTCGCATGGATGATCCCTTGTCAGTTGAAATGTCAAATATGATTGTCCAGCGTCTGTCCAATGCCAAATCAGAGGGGATGCTGCTTGTCTTTGAAGGAGATCCGCTATTTGTGACCCAGGAAAATCTTGACAAGATCGACCTCTTTGTCCTTGACAGCCATTCAATGGAATACTCTTATGATGTCAAGATGGCGGTACAATATGCTGTTTCGATTTTAGGCATTCCAGAGAAGAAGATCCTGCTGTCAGCATCGATAGATGGCAGCATAATGGATGAAAGCCTCGAGGTGCAGCCATCATTAAATGCTATTGTTGAAAGGGTTGTGTCGCTTGGCCCTCTCGGTGGTTTTGCAGTATATGACATAGAGTCAGACTACTATAATTACGAAGGCAATTACATTATGACAAGAAATGCGATTCAGCAACTGAATTACTCAAAATAAGATATTTATGAAAAGACAGGCTACATATTTATTTCTAATGTTGCTTCTGGCGTCTGCCTGTAACCGATATGACTCTGACGGATATAGGTTTGAGAATTCCATCTATCTGGACGTCAGTTCACATAGTCAGAATCAGCCGGCGACCTTTGGCAATAACATACCTGAATTCAATAAGGATATGAAAGTTACTATGGCATATCCTTCAGACAGGGACATAAACGCTACAATATCTGTCGATAAAAGCCTCGTGGATGCATTCAACGGAAGAAATGGCACCTCTTATGAGATGCTGCCTGACCAGTATTTTGACTTTAAAGCTGTCGAGGTGTCCATACCGGCTGGGAGAACGATGTCTGAATCCGTAAGCATAAAGTTCAAGGGACTTATGGGCGATGGAGAGGAACAGACAGGAGCTATGGATATAGATAATACTTATCTTCTTCCTGTAAGACTGACCTCATCTGACATCGATGTGATGGGTAATGCCGGAGTCGCATATTATCTCGTCAGACGATCTTCTGCAATTACTGTAGCGGCCCAGCTTACAGACAACTGGATTAATTTCCCTACGCTTGATCAGCCGGGTCCGCAGAGCGACGCATTCAACGGCCTGACCGCAATGACTTATGAAGCTCTCATCTATATAGACCGTTTTGACCTTGAAAATGATTTTGGAGCGTGCAATATTTCCAGTGTGATGGGAGTAGAGCAATACCTGCTGATGAGAATCGGAGACACCAATTTTGAACGCCAGCAAATACAGTTCGATGGAAGCGGTGGCGGTACTTCGTTCGGCAAGTTCCCGGAATCGGATGCATCCAAGAAATTATATGAAGGCAGGTGGTATCATGTTGCATGTACATATGACTATGAGACCAGGATCGCAAGGGTATATGTCGACGGCAAGATTCAGAGTGAGGGCAAGGAATTGGGAAGTGCTGCTGGCGGGATCAATCTTGCTCAAAGGGCTTTGGGAGAAGATGAGGCTTACCAGTTCTTCATCGGCAAATCATATAATGACTATCGCCCGCTTCAGGGAAAGATTGCAGAGGCGAGAGTATGGAGTGTGGCTAGGACTCCTGAACAGATATGGGAGAACATGTACCGCATAGAGAATCCGAAGGATGACCCGACACTCATCGGCTATTGGAAGTTCAATGAAGGCAAGGGTAATGTAATCAAGGATTATTCTCAGTACGGCAATGACGGAGAGGCTCAGTATGACCTTGTATGGCCTGATGGTATTGAGATACCGGAAATAAATAAGAAGGAGGAATAGGCTATGAATAAGATGACATTAAGTTTTGCTTTTATGCTGCTTGCTACCTTGCTTTTCGTTTCTTGTGAAGTGGAACCTGTCAGTATGACAGGTGGTAAGCAGATAGACGCTGAAGCCTTGAATAACACCTCTGTATCTCTTCGAAGCATGAGTACATCCAAAGAAGCGGTTAGGGTAATTATGAGTGAAGGCGGAGGATTCATCACTGAAGGAATAACCGTCGTCACCAACCATCCGCTGTCAATGGACCAGACCATAATATTAGAGGGCAGAGATGATTTGATTGAGCAGTATTCTTTCAAGACCGGAACTGCATACTCCGCACTACCTGAGGCATTCTATGAGTTTGACAGTAATGGTGCAACGATATTGAAGGCGGGAGATACATATTCAGAGGTTTGCAGGCTTATCTTATATTCGACAAACAAGATTGGAAACAGGCTCAAGCCGGGACGCTATCTGCTGCCGGTAGCGATGAAGTCCACGACAGATGACCGTTCTGATAATGTTATCTACTATGATGTTTCTGTCAGGGAGAAGTTCACGTATGAATATGACTTATATGAAGGAGATGATTTCTTTTTAGTGTTTTATCTTAATACGTCAGAATACGATCCAAGACTTGTGACTGATTATGTCATGTGGAAAGACAATTTCTCAACAGGTAAAGCAGAATGGTATAATTCCATAGGGAACATCGTAAATCTCCGTAAGACCACCGTCGGCTATGATAAGGATGGCGGACGCGCGCTCCTGAACCTTTCCTCTGACATGAAGTATGTTTTAAGTAATTATCATACATACGTTCTGCCTGTTCAGGAAACCGGACGAAAGGTTTGTCTCACAATAGAAGGTGGCGGCACCGGTCTGGGCTTCTGCAATATGTCTGACATTCAGATTGCAGATTTTGTTTCGCAGATCAAACTGGTTTTTGACAATTATCCTCTGGATGGTATCAGTCTTTGGGACAGGAACAGTTCATATGGGAAAGAAGGAATGCCTGAGGCGAATACAACTTCGTATCCCAAGCTTATTAAGGCTCTTAGGGATATGTTAGGAGAGGACAAGTTGTTGACACTGGCAGACTACGGAGAGCCGACGGAATATTTCTGGGATGCAGACGCTACCGGAGGGATAAGTGTGGGGGA
>JAFSBV010000062.1 GCA_017437125.1 Bacteroidales bacterium
CGAGCCAAGAAAGACAATGGTGTACCGCAGACTGCCCAGCAGTCCATTCCCTTCCAGAGAATGTTCCCTGACGGCATCTGCCGAGTCACCGACAGTTTTTATACCAAGACCATTCAGTTTCAGGACATCAACTATCAGCTGGCACAGCAGGAAGATAAAACTGCCATCTTTGATGAGTGGTGCGGATTCCTGAACTTCTTTGATAGTTCCATCCACTTTGAACTGTCCTTTATGAACATGAGTACCGATGCGGAGAGTTTTGAAAAGAGTATCCGTATTCCGTTCCGTAAGGATGCGTTCAACTCCGTCCGTGCCGAGTACAGTCAGATGCTGAAAAAGCAGCTGTCTCAGGGAAACAACGGTCTGACAAAGACCAAGTTCCTGACTTTCGGCATTGAAGCTGATTCTATGCGGCAGGCAAAGCCGAGACTTCAGCACATCGAAAATGACCTGCTCAACAACTTCCGCCGTTTGGGTGTTATCGCAACACCGATGAACGGCAAGGAAAGACTTCGCCTGATGCACTCCATGTTCCACATGGGCGACAACGACAAGTTCTTCTTTGACTGGAAGTACCTTGTGGAGTCCGGTCTGTCCGTAAAGGACTTTATTGCACCGACTTCCTTTGCCTTTAAGACCAACCGTACTTTCCAGATGGGCGGCATCTACGGCTCTATGTCGTATCTTCAGATCACGGCATCCGACCTGAGTGACCGTATGCTTGCAGACTTCCTGGATATGGAGTCCAGTCAGATCGTGACCATGCACATCCAGTCGGTAGATCAGACTGCGGCAATCAAGACCATCAAGCGAACTATTACGGAGCTTGACCGTTCCAAGATCGAGGAACAGAAAAAGGCTGTCCGTTCCGGCTACGATATGGACATCATCCCCTCTGACCTTGCCACTTACGGTAAGGATGCAAAAGCACTCCTGAAAGAGCTTCAGAGCCAGAACGAGAGAATGTTCATGCTGACATTCCTTGTGATGAATACCGGTCGCACCGAGCAGGAACTGGAAAACAATGTGTTCCAGGCACAGAGTATTGCCCAGAAGCATAACTGCAACCTGCGCCGACTGGATTTTCAGCAGGAACAGGGTCTGATGAGCAGTCTGCCTTTGGCACAGAACCTGATCGAGATTCGTCGTGGTCTGACTACCAGTTCCACGGCTATTTTTGTGCCTTTCACTACGCAGGAACTGTTCCAGAATGGTGAAGAAACCCTCTACTACGGTCTGAACGCTCTGTCCAATAACCTTATCATGGTGGACAGAAAGAAACTGAAGAACCCCAACGGACTTATCCTTGGTACTCCCGGTTCCGGTAAGTCCTTCTCCGCAAAGCGTGAGATCACCAATGCGTTCCTCGTTACCGATGATGACATTATCATCTGCGACCCGGAAGCAGAATATGCGGCTCTGGTTCACAAGTTCAACGGTCAGGTGGTGAAGATCAGTTCTTCCAGTACCAATTATATCAACCCTATGGACATCAACCTGAACTACTCCGAGGATGATAACCCTGTGGCTCTGAAAGCCGACTTCATCCTGTCCCTCTGTGAGTTGATTATGGGAAGTAAGGACGGATTGCAGCCTATCGAAAAGACGGTTATCGACCGTTGTGTGCATCAGATCTACCAGAAATATTTCGACAATCCTGTTCCTGAGAATATGCCTGTCCTGGAGGACTTGTATAACGCACTTCTGAAACAGGACGAAAAGGAAGCCCACCATGTCGCAACAGCTCTGGAAATCTATGTTAAGGGTTCTTTGAAGCTGTTCAATAACCGCACCAATGTGGACATCCACAATCGTCTGGTGTGTTACGACATCAAGGAGCTTGGCAATCAGCTGAAGAAAATCGGTATGCTGATTGTTCAGGATCAGGTGTGGGGGCGTGTTACTGCCAACAGAAC
>JAFSBV010000063.1 GCA_017437125.1 Bacteroidales bacterium
AGTCTTACCCTTGATACAAGGCGTGAGTGTGATGGTAAGCCTATGCCTGCTGCTATTCGATTCACGATAGATCGGGACAGATATTACCTCAGACTTCCGGATAAGTTTACTCGGGAACAGTATGAGGAAATATGCAAGTCGTCAGGTAAGGGAAGAGTGGCTGCGAGTCAGGCTGACAAGGAACGTCCATATGATATAAAGATGAGGCTTCTTGCAGATTTTGAAGATTATCTGTAACAGCTTGTCACGCTGAGTAAGACAACCAAGCTTACAATCCCTGCGATAAAGACGATGATTACCGGTAAAAGCAGCACGGATAGTTTCTTAAGTATCTGGGTAATCGCCCTGGATTCAATATCTCTACTGAGGACCTAAAAGAATGGGAGAGACTTCTGCTCAACGACGGTATATCCAAGACCACTGTCGGAATGTATTTCAGAACTTTCAGGGTAATTTGGAATGTATGTGAGAAGAAGGGATTTGTGACCCGTGCCACATATCCGTTCGGTAAGGGTGATGACAAGATTACCATTTCAAGGGGAGCAACCCGGAAATCGTTCTACCTGACAGTAGAGCAGATGACAGAACTGTATAACTGTTTCCTCGAAAAGCGTTATCCGGAGGAGTGGGATGTGGATTGGAGAGAGAATACTCATTATTCATTAGGTCTCTTCCTGGTTCAGTATCTTGGCAATGGATTCAATCTGGCCGATGCAGCACATCTGACATATAATGATCATTATTTCCAGAGCGGTAAGAAGTCATTCCAGTTTGTCCGTCAAAAGACAGAGGATAGGAGTGAGAATGAAGTGGTAATTCCAATTATACCTCCATTGCAGGCTATTCTCGATCAGATTGCTGCCCCGCCTATCAAGGGATCTTTAGTGTTTCCAGGAATTTATGGTGATGCTATGACTCCTATCGACAGGAGGAAGCGCGTCGCTATGGAAAACCAGAACATCAAGAAACGTGTCCGACGTCTTGTCAAGAGTATGGGCTGGGAAGTCCAGCCAAGCTGCACCTGGTGCCGTCATTCTTTTGCCACGAACCTTACCCATGCCGGGGTTCCTCATAACTACATATCCGAGAGTATGGGCCACTCAGTGGATAACAATATCACTAACCGATATATTGATGCTTTTCCTCTTGCACAGCAGATGGAGTTCAATTCGAGGCTCCTGAAGTTGAATGAAGCCGCAGACATCATGGAGGAACTCAAAGGGCTCACTCCGGAGCAGTTGAAGGCGTTGATTGCTATGGTGAAGAATGTCTAAAACGCTCGCATCTCGGCGGAAAGTGTAAAATTTTGATAGATTCCGCTGAGTTGCGAACATTTTTTGTTATTTTTGTGCAAAACGAAGCAGTTATGATGATAGGTAGAATAGCGGAAAAAGAGAAACTGATTAAAGCATATGAATCAGAATACTCACAGTTTGTAACCGTATATGGACGTCGAAGAGTCGGCAAGACGTTCTTCGTAAGGGAAACCTTTAACTATACATTTACATTCGAGCATGCAGGACTTGCAAATTCACCGATGAAAAAGCAACTTAAGGCTTGGCAGTCTTCACTCAAGAATGCTGGCAGAAAGATGACATTGCCGAAAACATGGATTGAAGCTTTTGATCAACTCAAAGATCTTATCAAAGAGGATTCTTCTTCTAAGAAAGTGGTCTTTATAGATGAAATGCCTTGGATGGATACCCTTCATTCCGGTTTTATCTCGGCTCTTGAAAACTTTTGGAACGGATGGGCATCTGGAAGAAAAGATATTCTGCTCATAGTATGCGGTTCAGCAACTTCATGGATCATAAATAAACTTATTAAAAACCATGGCGGTCTGAGAGGTCGCGTGACTACTAAGATCAATATAAAGCCATTTACACTCAAGGAATGCGAGGAATATGCTGAGGCATTTAAGTTAGGCATGAGCAGACGTCAGATTCTGGAATCCTATATGATTATGGGTGGAGTTCCATTCTATTGGACATTTATTGACAGGGGCAAGAGTCTTGCACAGAATATCGATGATATGTTCTTTAATCCTGATGGAGACCTTCAT
>JAFSBV010000064.1 GCA_017437125.1 Bacteroidales bacterium
ACACACTTCCCATCACAGGCACAATTGCTCCCGACGGTTCACTTGTTCTTGAAGTTAACTACAAGGCTTCGATAATCATCACGAGGGTTTACAGAGGACCAAACTGCGAATACAAGGGATGGCAGAAAAACTCAATTACAACACCCGACCTTCTGTTTGAAGTATTTTCTCAACCTTCTGAGAATCCGTTCTGGACAAAATATCTGGAGCCATGCACGGAAAACGAGATTCTCGTGAACTGCACACCGGAAGAATCCCGGGAGATTCTGATTGCTCAGGTTGAAAGATTTTATCCTGGTACACGGAGCAAGCTGGAGAAGCTCTTCTAACGAATCATTATGTATGTAATGTTTCGTCCGCACTCGATGCCTTCCTTTCTTGCAGAATACAGAAGATGGTTGTCATCGTATGTGCAGATATCCGAAATCTGGACATTCTCATTTCTGATACCACATTCTACAAGAGTCTGACGGCAGGCCTCCTTCAGATCTATATGATGACCACCCGACATTCCTGCTCCAGTCTTCGGGCCACGGAACGACCACACGGAATCCAGATTGAAACCGGCCTCCTTGAACTTCAGGGCGACCTCCTCCCCTACCTGAAAACAGTCAGTACATATTCCAGGACCGATAACAGCAATTAAATCGGACGGTTGCGTACCATAAACATTTGACATCTTGGTAATTACGTTACGCAATATCTTTGCGACAGTTCCTCTCCATCCGCTATGGACAGCTGCTGCAGATTTCCTTACAGGATCATACAGGAGGATAGGAATGCAGTCGGCAGTTCTCACACCTATAGCCAAACCTTCAAGGTTGGTTACCATAGCATCAAAGCCATCTAATTCATCAGGAGTTACATCAGGCCGGTCCACTACGGCGACCTGAACATCATGCACCTGATTCATCTGAAGCACAGGACACGGCAAGGCCGCATCCCTTCCGATGGTTCCAGCGCACACATCCGGATGGATCTCGTAACTTATGTGATTATCTGAAACTCTCATCACTGTTCATCCACTCCCCCAAATATATCCTTAAGCGATGTCGGTTCCTTTCTTGTCACCGTCGCCTTCTTGGCTATCTTCTTGTCCTGAAGGATGATTCCACCTTCAATGACGATTCCGTAATGCTCACTGAGATGCTTCTTTATCGCATTGATCACATATCCCTGAGGATTCACAGCTCTGAGCGCCTTAGGAGCAACCTGATTCAGGAATGTGAAGAGGTCGAACTGCTTCTGCGCTATATCGAAGAGAGATATATTCGCCTTAATGCCCTGCCAGTCGAATCCCAACTTGTTTCTGAGCAGGTCACTTACCATCCTGTCAAGCATCATTGACGGATCGACGCTCTTTCGCACGGCATCGGTAGACTCATTGTTCATACGGTGAATCGGAAAGAAGGTCACCGACGTGATCGCCGGCCTACCCTTTCTGCCCTTGTTCACTTCAGCTGTCTTGGCAGAATTCAGAACATAATCAAATGAATACGGACTGACCCTGTCAAGCTCCTCCTTGGCGGCCACTATCGTATTCTTTACAAAGTCGTCCACCTTCTTATACTTTTCAGTCAGGCCCCACATCTTTCGTAGATCCTCGATCAGATATGTGATGGGCTGCGTCTGCTTGCTGACCAGCTTATATATACGAAGGGAATACTTACCTCGAAGTTTCGTAGCTGTCTCCAGCTCATATTTTCTGAATCCCTTACTGAAATCAAGCATGGCATCCCATACCTTTTTGTTTACCTGGATAACCATCTTGCCAGAGATCTTATCCACATCAACATCATTAAGAATATGGGTCGCTTTATACGTACTGTCATCTTCATACTCCAGGAACTTGCCCATTAGGCCCCTGACCGAAGCCTTTGCCTTAGTATAATTGGTATCATCTTCACCAGAAAGTATGTCCTTGACAGGAATCACAATCTCTGCATGGCCCCATTGCCCAACCGACACCTTACCTATATCAGTTCCTCCCTTGAAGTCAAGTCCGTTGATCTCGCACTGAGCGAGCTCCACAAGACGCAGCAAAAGACGCTCTGAATATATACCGAAGTCGTGACGAACAGTTGAGAATATGTACGACTCAACGACTTCCTTAGAAATAATTTCCTTGGATTCAGACTGATTGGCCATATTAAACGAGATTAAGAATAAGCAATTTCGTATTATTGCGAGCAAAGATAAATACATTCTCGCAAAAATCAAGAATTTTCACGCAGAAATTTGCGAGAACTAGAATTTAAAATCAACTCGGCCAAATTATTCTAAAACTCGCTAAATATAAAATCCAGATTAATCATCTAGAAGATAAACGCTACATTTTCAATCATTAAAACTCTACATAAAATGACAGCCGTATCGGCGCTGGAAAAGATCAATAATCCGAGCAAACAAGAGTAAATTCATCAAGAGAAGAGACTGCACTTATTACAAAACTCGCATTTTTAAAACCATGATTACATACCTCGCAAAACAGGCGACTAT